>NZ_LT629693.1:0-324444 GCF_900099825.1 Bradyrhizobium ottawaense
CGCCTGTTCACCAACTACATCAACAAGGACGTCCTGAAGGTCGTCGAGGCCGTGTTCGGCGGCGAGGCCAACTCCCTGATCGAGATGATCAAAGAGAACGAGACTTTCAAGAAGCGCTTCGAGAAGGCATTCGAAGAAACCCTGGTCAAGGTCAAGAAAGAGGCTTGGAGCCGGGACACCTACACCCTGAAGCCCGAGCCAAGAAGAAGCTGGAGGACGCTGTCCAGACGCAGGTCGACAGTCTGCTTAAGCAGCACGCCCTCCGCGGTGAGCAGCTCGTTAATGAGACCGTCGAGCGTATCTTTGGAGCCTTCGAGACCCAAGCAATGGACGTCATCGACCGCAAGCTGACGCGAAGGTCAACGCCCTGTTCGACGGCGGTATCAGCGAAATGGTCGAGAGCCGAGTCGCAAAAGCCCTGAAGGTCGCCAAGGCATGAAGGGCATCGTGGTGAACTCGTTCATTATCTCCGGTGAAGACGGCTCATGCATCAAGGGATACCGCGATAACATGGGTGAACCGTTCCGATCCGGCGTGTCCCTGCGTATCTGCAGATCCGCCGACGACAACGGTGCCGGCGTCTTCGTCCAGGACCACGAAATCGAGCAGCTCATTTCAGCACTTCGATCGATCCGGAAGCAACGGCAATGAACCCAAAGTACGCACCAAAGACTGGCGATGGCAGACGGGCTCGCGTGATCGAGGAGATCGGCGAAGTCCTCAAGGCATTCGGCAAATGGGATCGTTTCGGCAGCGGAAGCCGCCATCCGAATGGCGGTATGACCAACGCTGAAGAGGCCCTGTTCGAGCTGGAAGACCTGAAGGGCGCGATCGATGTGTACCTCCCTGATGTCAGGGCAATCGTGCATCGTGATGCGGCAATGGCAGCGAGCAACGACAATGCCAAGAAGTCCTAGAATGTCGCCGGCCCAGGTCCGGTTCCTGGACGAGCATGCCCCAGCTTATCTGGCGTGGTTGGATGCTGTTGGGCATTCGGTCGGCATCAAGATGGAGCCGTGGCAGAAGCGCACAGTCGAAGCCATGATCAAAAATGGCTTCCTCACCGAGGACGGTCACGTCACCAAGGATGGCAAGGATCGCTGGCTCAGCATCATCAGCAAGCGCGACCGCGCACTGCCGCTGAAGCCTCGTATTTTGGATAATAGGGCGACGCTCATGATCGTGGACGATCCCGAAACTATTGCTTGACTGTTTGCTTGAATGCAAATAGGAAAAGCAAATGTTCGCTGAGCTTCCCCTCGCCCCTCCGACCGGTTTCCGCAAGGCAATCCCGGACCTGGTGAAGCTCAAGGTCGTGCTCAGACAGGACAGTCTGTGCGCCACCTGCCGCGAGCGGCTCGGGAAGCTGGAGGATACCCAGTTCGATCACGTCCCGGCATTGCAGCTGCGGTGCTGGGATCCAGAAGCGAAGAACACGATCCCGCCGGCTAACGATGTGGACTCGATCTTCGCAAAACACGTCGACTGCCACGCTGCCAAGACCTTCGGGTCAAAGGCATCCAAGCGCGGAGCCGATGTGACCGAGATTGCCAGAACCAAGCGGATTGCAAAGGACACCGAAGCTTTCCGTCAACGGATGCTGGCGAAGGGTGACCCGGAAGCAGAGCCGCGTCCGGAACGCCCGAAGAAACAATGGCCGAAGAGGCCGTTTCAAAAAAGGGGCAAGGATGAAGGGCGTCGTTCGAGAGGTCAAGAAAGTAGCGGAACAGCTGAAGAGTGACGGTGAGATCGAGGCATTCACCCCTCGGTCACGACAAGAAGCACCACCTGATCGAGTTCAGAGTCCGCGGCAAGTGGATGTCGGTGCCATTCTCGGACACTCCCAGAAGTCCATACACCTCGAACTACGCGAAACAACAGATCCGGCGTCGCATCAGAGCGATGTCTTGATGTTTGCTTGAATGCAAAAAGGAGAAGGCAAGACTATGGAAGTAGATCGACCCAGGACGGCATCCTCAGGGCTTTCGCCATGCTGCTTCAGCAGCAGTCGCAGCCGCGCAATGTGAAGAAGAAGTTCGTGTACCGGCAGTTTCGGCACCGCGGTGCATGCCTCTCGCCGTCTCACCAAGTCCGAAGGCGCCGCTGTCGACGCTCTCGTCGGCCAGCTCGAAGCGCTGGATCCTCGTGACGATGCCAACAATTCATCGATCGAGAGCCTCCTGAAAGAGCTGAGCAAGCAGCCGGTCAGGTTCGTTCCCATCAAGCTGGAAAACGCATCGATTACTCGAAACCCTACCCGTACCGCTCGACGAAGCGAGGCGGATGATGGAGCCGCGGCGCCTCTCGAAGGCGCAGCGCGTATCCATCCCTGAGGGCGGGTTCTCGCTGCGCGGCGTTATCGACGGATGGTTCATCCACACTGCGAAGGTCGTGGAAGAACCTGAGCCGGACCTCTTCAAGACTGAGGTCGGCAGACTCTACCGCATCGATCACTGGAGCCCGCCCTCCAAGCCCACCTCAGAATACGAAAACATCCCGGCCGACTGGCCGGTGCCTCCAAAACAATAAGCAAAAGAGTTGCGAGCAGCATGAGAATTGAGCGTCGATACACAGTGGATGGCAGCAAGTCCCCGTACGATCTGATCGTATGGCGGAACGCGACCAGCGAGATCAAGAATCCCGATGGATCGATCGTTTTCCGCCTGGAAAACATCGAGGTGCCGGCGTCCTGGTCCCAGGTCGCTGTTGACGTCCTCGCCCAGAAATACTTCCGCAAAGCCGGCGTCCCCAAGCTGCTGGAGCGCGTGCCGGAAGATGGCGTTCCGACCTGGCTGCAACGCTGCGTCGGCACCCCCTTCCCCATGGAAGAAGCCGACAACTATCTGACCAGCGAGACCTCGGCCAAGCAGGTGTTCGACCGCCTCGCCGGCTGCTGGACCTATTGGGGCTGGAAGGAAGGCTACTTCAACGGCGAAACCGGGGTGTCTGGTTACGTCAACAAGGCAGCCTACCTGGCTGACAAGGAGTCCAACGCCCGGGCGTTTTTCGACGAGCTGCGCTACATGCTCGCCAACCAGATGTTCGCCCCCAACTCGCCGCAGTGGTTCAACACCGGCTTGCATTGGGCGTACGGCATCGATGGTCCGGCCCAGGGCCACTGGTTCATCGACCAGTCCGAAGGAGCTGACGGCTACACCGCCATGCTCTCGACCTCGGCCTACGAGCGTCCGCAACCGCACGCCTGCTTCATCCAGTCGATCGGCGACAACCTGATCCAGGACGGCGGCATCATGGACCTGTGGCTCCGTGAGGCCCGTCTGTTCAAGTACGGCTCCGGCACCGGCACCAACTTCTCCAACCTGCGTGGTCGGGGCGAGAAGCTGTCGGTGGCGGAACGTCTTCCGGTATGATGTCCTTCCTGAAGATCGGTGACCGCGCTGCCGGCGCCATCAAGTCGGGTGGCACCACGCGCCGCGCCGCCAAGATGGTCATCGTCGACGTCGATCATCCCGATGTCGAGGAATACATCGGCTGGAAGGTCGCGGAAGAGAAGAAGGTGGCAGCCCTGGTCGCCGGTTCGAAGGCTGCCAACAAGCACCTGATGGCCATCCATCAGCTGGCCGCGGAAGACGAGATGTTCTCCGATGCCGAAAGCAAGGCGAAGCTGACAAAGGCCATCAAGGAAGCCCGCAAGGCTTTCCTTCCGGACAGCTACATCAAGCGCGTCATCGATCTCGGCGTGGCACATCAGCCCTTCGAGTTCCAGGTGATGGATATCGACTGGCAGGGTACTGCGTACGAGACCGTGTCGGGCCAGAACTCGAACAACACCGTGTCGGTGACCAACGACTTCATCGAGGCGGTTCAGCTCGACCTGGATTGGCAGTTGATCGGCCGCACCAACGGCGAGGTCATCAAGACGATCCGGGCTCGCGATCTGTGGGATCAAATCTGCCGCGCCGCGTGGGAGTCGGCCGATCCCGGCCTGCATTTCCGCACCACGATGAACGAGTGGCACACCTGTCCGGCCGGCGGCGAGATCCGCGGATCGAACCCGTGCTCGGAATACATGTTCCTCGACGACACGGCGTGCAACCTGGCTTCGACCAACCTGGCGAAGTTCACATCCCGACACGGCGACAATCCGCTGGTGTTCGAGGTGGAGAGCTTCAACCACGCCAACCGCCTGATCACCATCGTGCTGGAAATCTCGGTGGCCATGGCGCAGTTCCCGTCGATGGAAATTGCGCTCAAGTCCTACCAGTACCGCACACTGGGTCTCGGCTTCGCCAACATCGGCGGCATGCTCATGTCCATGGGTATCCCGTACGACTCGGCTGATGCCCGGGCTCTGGCTGGATCGATCTCGGCCATCATGACGGGTGTTGCCTACCGCACCTCCGCCGAGATGGCGAAGGAGATGGGGCCGTTCGTGAAATACCACGAAAACGCCAGCTCGATGATGCGGGTGATGCACAATCACTATGCCGCAGCAGAGAACGACGATACCGGGTACCGCGGTCTGACCGTCAAGCCGGTTGGCCTCGACTGGGATTGTCCGCAGGGAGAGTTGCCGGCCATCGCATCCGAGATCTGGGCTGACGTCGTCGACATGGGTGAGAAATACGGATTCCGTAACGCCCAGACGACGGTTATCGCTCCGACCGGAACGATCGGCTTGCTGATGGACTGCGACACGACCGGTGTTGAGCCGGATTACGCTCTGGTGAAGTTCAAGAAGTTGGCCGGCGGCGGCTACTTCAAGATCATCAACCAGTCGGTTCCGGCTGCCCTCAACGCCCTCGCCTACGATAAGCAGCAGATCGACGAAATCGTGGACTACGCCTTGGGAACGGGCGTGTTGCCGGCCAAGTTTGTGCTGGCTGGTCGTGCGGCTGGCATCGATGTCAGCATCGAGAAGGTCAAGTCGGTGTTCGATATCCGGTTCTTGGCAGACTGGAAGGCGTGCGGCTTTAGCGAGCCGGAGATCGAACAGGCCAACATCCGGGCTGTCGGCACGATGACGCTGGAAGGTGCTCCCCACCTGGATGTTGGCGACTACGCCGTGTTCGACTGCGCCAACCCGTGCGGAAAGACCGGCAAGCGGTTCATCGATCCGAAGGGTCACATCGAAATGATGGCTGCGGTTCAGCCGTTCATCTCCGGTGCGATCAGCAAGACGGTCAACATGCCGTCGACCGCTTCGATCCTGGACGTCAGCAAGGCGTACATGATGTCGTGGAAGCTGGGGCTGAAGGCCAACGCGATCTATCGCGATGGTTCGAAGCTGTCGCAGCCGCTCAACTCGGCCCTGATCGAAGACGATCATGACGAACCCGACGTGGTTGAGGCTCCCAAGAGCGTGATCCAGGTGGTCGAGAAACTCGTCCGCAAGCGGGAGAAGCTGCCTTCGAAGCGGGTCGGTTACACCCAGAAGGCCATCGTCGGCGGTCACAAGGTCTACCTCCGCACCGGAGAGTATACCGATGGTCGCCTCGGTGAGTTCTTCATCGACATGCACAAGGAAGGCGCCGCTTTCCGGTCGATGATGAATGCCTTCGCCATCGCCATCAGCCTCGGCCTGCAGCACGGTGTGCCGCTGGAAGAGTTTGTTGACGCCTATACGTTCTTCCGTTTCGAGCCATCTGGCTTCGTCCAGGAGCACGACCGCATCAAGAACGCGACCTCGATCGTGGACTTCATATTCCGCGATCTGGCGATCAGCTACCTCGATCGCGATGACCTGGCTCACGTCACCCCCGAAGAAAGCGGGCACACCGCGATGGGGAGCGGCGTGGAGCCGGAGAAGCCGACCGTCAGTGTCTCGAACATCGTGATCAACGCGACGTCCGAGATGTCAGACGATCAGCTGGCCAAGGTTGTTGAAACGGTGAAGGCGTCCGCCCTCCCAGATCAACGGGCGGTCGCAAAGATGTCGGGCTTTACCGGCGACTGCTGCACCAACTGCTCAAGCTTCACGATGGTGCGTAACGGTACCTGCCTGAAGTGCGACACCTGCGGCGAGACCACCGGCTGCAGCTGATGCTCCTTCTCGTAGCAAAGCGTCACAAGCGACTTTGGATCATTGATCTGAATACGGATCAGGCGGTTTACACGCCGCCTGATTTCGTAGTTCTCCCGTCAAGGACTCCACTTCAACAGCTGGCGGCCGACCTCATGAGGATCGGACGCCGGGATATCAACCGGATCGCAACATTCGAATGGGAGTTCAGCAAGCGCAATGTTGACCGAACTCGAAATTGTGGAGCGGTGCCTGTTGCTGTTCTCCAGGCCCGGGCGGTGGACGCAAAAGACCTGCGCACGGGATCGACAGGGTAAGCCGGTTCCAGTGTTCAGCCAGGAGGCTCGCGCCTTCGACATTGAGGGCGCGATCCGCCGGGCTGCCGGACAAGACGATCGAGGCGCGTATGCGCGCTTCGTCAAAATCATCAAAGGACAACTCGGCAAGCAGCCGTTCGATTGGAACGATCAGACTGGTCGAACCCAGAAGGAGGTTTGCCGCATGCTTGAGGATCTCGCTGACGAGTTCCGATTTAAGGAGGTAGCATGACTGCAGTAGCGAACGACAATTTCACGGCGTCCGACGTCGAGGAGCTGGAGAGATCGATCAACTCTCTGGTCCGCATCACCCACAAGATGGCCGCTCATTGGTGGATCGATCCGAAGACCGGAGAAGATCTGCGCAAGAACCCGCTCATGGTTCCGGTGAAGTTGGCGCTGGTACACGGAGAGGTGTCCGAGGCCCTGGAGGCTGACCGCACTGACGCGATGGACGACAAGCTTCCCCAATTTCCTGGCATCTGGGTCGAGCTGGTCGATGTTCTGTTCCGTGTCGGCGATCTGGCTGGTGCCATGAAATACGATCTTGGTCCTGTGGCTGTCGCAAAGGCGATGGTGAACGCGACCCGAGCGGACCACAAGCTGGAGAACCGCGCCAAAGCGGGTGGAAAAAAGTACTAGGAGAGCAAGATTACGCTTGCTTTTCTGTGCGCTTGAATGCAAATAGCTTTGCAAAAGGAGAAGGCCTTGGACGTACTACAAGCTGAGAGATTAGCGGACGAACTGATCACCGCGGAACTGGCCAAATCGAACCAGATGTGGGGCCGATCGAGCGAGCGGTCCGACGCTGCCAACGGAGAACTGATGCTCGCCGGCATGGCGCAGCTCGACGCGCTCTACATCCGTCACCTGGGTGACAAGCACGCATTCGAAGAGGCTCCGGAAATCTTCCCGGAGAACTGGAGCGGGTTCCGTGACTACGGCTCTGACATCGCCAACATCGTCGTCACCATCGCCTTCCTCACCCAGGAAGTGAAGCGGAAGCTGATGATCGGCGAGGACTACATCCGCCTCGAACGCGGCGCCGACCAGGTATACCGACCTGCGACGGGCCTGCCCAACACGATCGAGGCCTGATCCATGTACGGGGTCTTCCTCGCCAACCACGTTCTCGATGGTCTCGGTCTGATCTATCTCACCACGATCATCTGGAAGTTCGCCCGCGGCTACGGGGTGCGCCGCTGGTTCTTTTAGTGCCCTAGCGTTTGTTTGAATGCAATCGACCCCAACGGATGGGGTCTCCAAAGGAGAAGTAAATGAAGAAGCTCTTTCTGATCGCTGCGCTCGCCATGGCCGCTATCGCGTCGGCCCCGGCTCACGCTGCAAACTTCCGGCTCTGCACCGGCAACAGCCAGCTGAACTACTTCAAGGCCGGCCAGTACCTGAAGGTTGCCTCGACCAGCGTCGCAGTTGACGTCATCGAGACCAAGGGTTCGCTGGACAACCTCGACAAGCTGAGCAACGGCCAGTGCGACGGCGCCTTCGTCCAGTCGGACGCAATGCTCGTCTATTCGAGCCGCAACTCGAAGGCCATCTCCGGCCTGGAGCGCGCCGGCATCCTCTACCAGGAGCAGGTCCACATGGTCTGCAACCGGAAGCTCGGCATCTCCCGCATGGTCGACCTGAACAAGTCGAACACGGTCGCGGTGGGTCCGGATGGTTCCGGCGGTCGCACCACCTGGGATGCGTTCATCCTCGCTGACAAGGCGCGCTACTCGGTCGTGGGTACCGATCCCCGTTCCGGCGTTCGCGCCTTCTCGGCGGTTGCCGAAGGCACCCAGGTCCAGTGTGCGATGGTGGTAACCGCTCTGAACGCACCGTTGATCAAGAACGATGCGCAGAAGGAAGGCGACAACGTCGTCCTGGTCGGAACCGATGACCGCGACATGACGCGGACGGCCAAAGATGGTCGCGGCAACGCCGTCTACACCTACGGTGAAATCCCGGCTGGCACCTACCCGCGCATCCAGCCCTCGGGCACGGTCTACGGCACCAAGGCGATCGGCACGGTTCAGGTTGACGCCATCTTCGTCGCCAGCACCGCTTTCATCGAAGCCAACGAAGCTGACTACGACAAGCTGCTGCGCTCGTTCGCCGCCGCCAAGCCGCAGATCCAGAAGCTCGCTCAGCCCCAGTAATCGGTCTCTCTGACCTTGGCGGTCGCCCTCCGGGGCGGCCGTCCTTTTTCGATTTGTCAATTTTCAGGAGGCCACCATGAGCGACAAGCACAATACCGACCAGGAACTTCTCTCCTTCATTAGCGAGGCGAGACGCTTCCTCAAATTCGTGTCGAGCCCCGAGTGGGCGGCTTCCGCCGAGAACACGGATGCAGAGCATATTGCAGATCTGACGATGACGCTCGCCCTCTCCAGGGAGTCCAAGAGCCTTCCGGAAAAGACCGTGATGCACCAGGTCCGTTGCAGCGAGACCGGCCTTGTCTTGGCAATCGCCGGCAACACGCCCGCCGCCGCCGCCCGCGCCCGCTTCCTGACCGGAATGATCGCAGCAATGCCGCGTCTGTTCGAAGGCATCGAGGCATTCATGGTCCGGGACGTCTTCATGCAGGATCGCGTCAGGGAGCTACTCGAGTCCAACAACGACAAACTAAACGAGAACCGTGCTCAGCGCGCCGTGATCCGGCAGCTGCAGGCGCAGGTTGATCATCTGCTCAAGACGATCCCGGCAGAGCCGGAGACCATCAACGTGGAGAAGGCCTCGTGATGTCCAGGACGTTCGTGAAGCACCTGTCGGCTGATGAAGTCGGTGAGGAATTGGCCGGCTGGTGGATCATCAGCGTGGACGTGATGCCGGACGGCAGCGAGCAGTCCTACGACGCGGTCGGCCCCTACGACACCAAAGAATTTGCTGAAAACCTGCTCAAGGAAAACGCACTGTGACCATCAAAGCCACCAAGATCACCCACAGCATCTCGCAGGACGGCATCGAGCTGAAGACCGCCCTGGCGCGCTACCCGCGCTTCATCCATGCCGAAGAGCTGACCCACCGTATCCTCAGCTCCAGCCCCGATATGATCGTCGAGATCAACGATGGCGTGATGTACGACCGGAACCTGTCACGTAACGCTTCCAGCTCCCGGGCGATCCCGGTCAAGCGCCTGATCGAAGACATCCTGCTGGACACGGCGATGCCGATCAGCTGGGGCAAGAACCAGAAGGGCATGCAGGCCGGCGAAGAGCACGACGCCTACATCGATAACCCCTTCCATGGATTCACCACCGATCGAATGGGCAAGCTCTATAGCCGGGAGCAGATGTGGCTCCTGGCGCGAGACAATGCCATCGCTGTCGCTCGGGCCTATGATGCCGCCGGCTACCACAAGCAGATCGTCAACCGCCTGCTGGAGCCGTTCGCCCACATCAACGTTCTGATCACGGCGACCGACTGGGACAACTTCTTCGAGCTGCGCGACCACAAGGATGCCCAGCCGGAGATCCAGGCGCTGGCGAAGGCCATCAAGGCAGCCTTCGAGGGCAGCGTTCCGGATCTGCTGCAGCCCGGAGAATGGCACCTGCCGTTCATCACCGCGAACGACCGTGTCAGCTACGAGCCCCTGCCCTACGAGGCACGAAACCTGGCGGTGATCGGGTCGCCCTACGCCGGCATGATCCAGGTCGTTCGCCCGCTCGAACAGTTGATCAAAATATCCGTCGCCCGCTGCGCCCGCACTTCGTACCTCACTCACGAAGGCAAGGTGCCGGAGGTCGAGGCGGACCTGCGTCTCTACAACGATCTGGTCGGCGGACGTCCGCTCCACGCTTCACCGGCCGAACATCAGGCCACGCCGGACGTGCGAAACCACCTTGTCGATGGTTGGGAGCAGCCGTCCCTGCACGGAAACCTCCGCGGCTGGGTGCAATACCGGAAGCAGCTTGAGCTGCAACATTACAAGGTGGCTGCATGACGAAGGTCGCCAGCGCCTTCTACTCGACGGCGGTCGAGCACAAGGAAATGCGAAGCCTCTATCACGCGAGCTTCGGTATCCCTGGCGAGCCGCCCATGTGGGTCAACGACACGGACGGCAAGCCCAAGACCTTCAGAGACCGAGACGAAGCAATCCTAGCTGGCTTCAAGGTTTTGGTCTCGAAGCTGAACAAGGCGCGTCAGTCCCAGGACTTTCAGGTCCGCGGCGAGCGCCCTCCCCAAAAGAACACCATCAAGAGCTGGGCAGCGCCGCCGGAGCGAGGCCCCACGGTCGACAGCGTATTTGGAAAGAAATGATGGGCGAAGCAGCTCTCAAAGTCCCAGAACCGATCAACTCCGACGTCGGCATCATCGGGCCGAATACCCCCCTCCGGTTGGAGATGGCAGTCCGCCTGGCCTACCCGGATGGTTCGATGTCAATATCGGCCCTGCGAAGATTGGTGGCCTCCGAGAAGATCACCCACGAGTTCGTAGCCGGCCGGTATTTTGTTACACTTGCTGCAATTGAGGAGTTTCGAGCATCATGCCGCGTCCCCGCAAAGCCCCCTACGTCACGCTTAAAAAATACAAAGACGGTCGAGCCCCAACCTGGATCATCCGAGACGGACAGCTTTCGCGTGGCACAGGATGCCATGAACATGATCGCGGAGGAGCTGAAAAAGCCCTCGCCCGCTACATCACGAAAAAGCACGACCCAAAAGAGGCGCTTAACGCCGAGGACGTGAATGCCATCAAGATAATCGACGTGTGCGCGATGGAAATCTTGCACATCTCGAAGAGGAATATTGACCAGCAATACAAGAACCAGCTGATTTCGGCGATCCAGCGCATCGGAAACTGGTTTGCAGGCAAGAAGATTGGCGACCTCAACAGCTCACTGCAGGAGCGCTACGCTGAAGAGCGAGTCCTGCAGCCATCAGCATTTCGAGATCTGAAGTTGCTGCAAGCCGCAATCAACCGCTGCGTCAAGAAGACTAAGGGCGGGATCCAGCCAAAATTCAGCGCAACATTGCCAGATGCACCAAAGTCTCGCATCCGATATCTGACTCGAGATGAGGCAGCGTCGATGTTGTGGGCCGCCTGGCGTGAGCGGAAAAAAACTAAGCTGCCCCACAGCAAGGGCCGACATACGCTGCGCCACATTGCTCGCTATATCCTGATCGGTCTCTACACCGGGAGCCGAAACGGCGACATCTGCAACGCCTCGCTGATCCCAGCGATCGATCGTGGCTATGTGGACCTGGAGCGTGGCATCTTCAAGCGCAAGCCGGACAACAAGGAGGCGACCAGCAAGCAGCAGCCCACCATCCCTCTCCCACCCCGGCTCCTGACACACATGCGGCGCTGGGCGCGTCTTGGTATCTCCAAGCACTCGGTGATCGAGTTCATGGGCAAGCGTGTTCGCCGCGTCCACGACGGCTGGGAGACTGTCGTGGATCGCGCCGGCCTAGCCACAGATGACAAGGCGAAGAAGGTCTTGCGACATACATTGAGGCACACGGCGATAACCTGGTACCTGAGCCCCGATCGGAGGACAGGTCGGAAGGTCGACATAGAAACCGTTAGCCTATATTGTGGCGTCTCGGTTGAGACGATCCGCAAGACCTATCGGCACGAGACCCCAGATACCTTCACCGAACTCCTGGAGGTATCGAAGTCGAAGT
Source organism: Bradyrhizobium ottawaense (assembly GCF_900099825.1). Classification (NCBI taxonomy): domain Bacteria; kingdom Pseudomonadati; phylum Pseudomonadota; class Alphaproteobacteria; order Hyphomicrobiales; family Nitrobacteraceae; genus Bradyrhizobium; species Bradyrhizobium ottawaense. Next base: position 11,928 of record NZ_LT629693.1, read on the forward strand.
AACTGGTACGCAATCTGGTACGGATCAAACTCCCGATTCCGCAAACAGCTGAAGCAACAAAGGAAATCACTTAAGACGCCCTTTTCGGCGGGGAAAGGGCGGCTGCCCCGCCCTTCCCGGCCTCGTCAGCCGCGCTCGTTGGCCTCACTGGCCTAGCCAGCCTTGGCCACAAATGAAATAGTTGCCCGGTTCATGCGGGGGCCACCTCGCACGAAAACCACCAAAATCCGGGATAACCGGACGATCCAGAGGAAACCCCAGCAATGACCGATCGAATTCGCCTGGATGGCCGGGTCGCCGTCGTCACCGGTGCGGCCGGCGTCATCGGAACCGCCACCATCCACCTCTTGGCCGAGCGCGGCGCGCGCATCGTCGCCGTCGACCGCAAGGCGCAGGATCTGGCTGACGTCATCAAGGGCCTACCGGCGTCCGCCGAGGCACTGGCGGTCACCGCCGACGTCACCAGGGAAGACGAGGTCGCCGACTATGTCCGTGCCACGGTCGACAAGTTCGGCACCATCGACGCCTTCTACAACAACGCCGGCATCGAGGGCGACATCAAGCCGATCCCGGAATATTCGCTGGAGAGTTTTCGCCGCGTGCTCGACGTCAATGTGGTCGGCGTCTTCCTCGGCATGAAGCATGTGCTGCCGGTCATGCTCAAGCAGAACAAGGGCAGCATCATCAACACCGCCTCCATTGCCGGCCTGATGGGATCGCCGATGATCGCGGTCTACAGCGCCAGCAAGCACGCGGTGATCGGCCTCACCAAGAGTGCGGCGTGGGAATGCACCGGCACCGGCGTACGGGTCAATTGCGTCTGCCCCGGCCTGATCGACAGCCGGATGCTCTCCACGATCCTGCAGGGCCGCAATCCCGGCAATGAGCCGCCGCCGAACGAGCGGATTGTCGACCGCATTCCGGCGCGCCGGCTCGGACAGGCTTCCGAGGTCGCTTCCATCGTCGCTTTCCTCGCGTCTGACGAGGCGAGCTACGTCTCGGGTTCTGCCTACACGGTAGACGGCGGCCGAACCGCCGCCTGATGATGTTGTCATTCCGGGGCGACGCGTAGCGTCGAACCCGGAATCTCGAACTTCCGGGTCTGGTCCTTCGGACCATCCCGGAATGACAGTCTTAAAAACCAGAGGTCTGCAATGCCCGTTGTTCTCGATCCCGATGCCGCCGCCGTCTACAAGGCGTTCCAGGAAGCCGGCCGCCCGCCTTACGAAACCGTGGGGCATGTCACCGCGCGCGAACTCTATCTGGCAGGCCGCGTCGTTTCCAATCCCGAGCCGCCCGAACTCGACTCCGCGACGGCGCTGTCGATCCCTACGCCTGATGGCGCGATCCCGGCCCGCATCTACACGCCGAAGCTTTTACGCAAGACCAACGGCCTCGCGCCCTGCCTGGTGTTTTTCCACGGCGGCGGCTGGGTGATCGGCGATCTCGACTCGCATGACGTGGTCTGCCGCAAGCTCGCGCATGAAGGCGAACTGATCGTCATCTCCGTCGACTACCGTCTTGCCCCCGAGCACAAATTCCCCGCCGCCGCCGACGACGCCATCGCGGCGACCAAATGGATCGCCGCCAACGCGAAAACGCTCGGCATCGATGCGGCCCACCTCATCGTCGGCGGCGACAGCGCCGGCGGCAATCTCGCCGCGGTGGTGGCGCTGGCCGCGCGCGACGGCGACGGCCCGAAACTCGCCGGCCAGGTGCTGATCTATCCCGCCACCGATTTTGCGATGACGCATCCCTCGCACCGCGAGCCCGAGACCAGCATCCTGCTCACGCATTCCGTGATCAAGTGGTTCTGCAACCACTATCTCAACGGCACAGCCGACATCGACAACTGGAAGGCCTCGCCCGCGCGCTCGAAGACGCTCGCCGGATTGCCGCCGGCCTATGTCATGACCGCGGGCGCCGATCCCCTGCGCGACGAAGGCGACGAATATGCCGCGCGGCTGAAGCAGGCCGGCGTGGGCGTGGCCTACCGGCATTTTCCCGGCCAGTTCCACGGCTTCTTCACCATGGGCAAGTTGCTGCCACAGGCCAACGTCGCGCTGAGCGAAATCGCCGGCTGGCTCAAGGCGCTGAAATAACGGTAAGCTGACCTGCACTCGATCATAGGGAATAATTTTGGAAGCCTCCACCTCCATCGAGGTCGCCAAGCACACGTTGCTGTCGTGCGGGCTGATCCTCGCGATCGGTACCGTCGCAGGCTTCGCCGCGCAGAAGATCAGGATCCCCGACGTCGCGGTGTTCCTGGTCACCGGGATTGCGATCGGTCAGCAGGCGCTCGGGCTGGTCGACATCAGGGCGGATTCGGCGCTGAACCAGATCATCCTGCTGTTCGGCGCGAGCTATATCCTGTTCGACGGCGGCGCATCGCTACGGCTCGAGGTGTTGAAACGGGTCTGGATCACTATTCTAGTCATCGCCACCATCGGCTTGCTGATCACAACCGCGATCACCGGCGTTGCTGCGCATTACATCCTCGGCATCCCGCTGATCACGGCGCTGCTGCTGGCGTCGACGCTGGCCTCGACCGACCCGGCGACGCTGGTGCCGATCTTTCGCCAGGTCCGGATCCGGGATCGCGTCGCCCAGACCGTGATGAGCGAGTCCGCGTTCAACGACGCCATGGGCGCGATCGTCACCTTCGGTGTGCTGGCGGTGGCGACCGGCAGCGGCGAGTTCTCCTTGGCCGGCTCCCTGTTCGACCTCGCCAAGGAATCCGTCATCGGCATCGTCGCCGGCATCGTGCTCGGCTATCTCGCCGCCCTCCTCATCGCGCATGAGAAGCTCGACTTCCTCGCCGAATATGCGCCGGTCGTGACGCTGATCGCCGTCATCGGCGCGTATTTCGCCGCCGACGGCCTGCATGCATCCGGATTCATGGCGGTGTTCGTGTTCGGCATCGTGCTCGGCAACAAGGAAGTCTTCGGCTTCCGGATGGAAGCCGAGGAAACCCAGCGGCTCGAGGAATTCGTGCTGACGACGGCGTTCATCATGCGCCTGTTCATCTTCATCCTGCTCGGCGCGCAGGTCGATTTCGCGCTGATGCAACAATACTGGCTCGGCGGCGCAGCCGTCGTCGCGGTGCTGATGCTGGTGGCGCGGCCGGCGACGGTCTTCCTGTGCGCAGGTCCCGACCGCCGCGCGCGCTGGAGCTTTGCCGAAATGCTGTTCATGTGCTGGACCCGCGAGACCGGCGTCATCCCGGCCGCACTCGCGGGCCTGCTGCTCGGCATGAAGGCGCCGGGCGCGCAGATGATCGCGTCCGTCACCTTCATCGCAATCCTGATGACGATCCTGATCCAGGCGCCGACCACCGAATGGCTCGGACGAAGACTGGGATTGCTCGAGAAAACGGCCGGCTGAACCGCCGGTGCCGCAACCGGCCGGAGGCACGCCACGCGCCATGATTCATGTCGGCTTCACGACATCGCCGTGACCGTCCACCGCGACAGCACCGATTTCGCTTCAAGGGCAGAGAACATAACACTCGACAACCAACGAGTATAAATCTACCGTACCCGCCTAGCGTGCATTGTCTTTTTTCAATTTTTTGCCCATTTCCGGAGAGATCCAGATGGACACGCTTTTCAAGACCAGCAGCACCTTCGCGTCGCTTTCCCTGAAGGACCTGATCGAGGCCCGCGACCTGTTTCACTACCACCTGATGAACAAGAAGAACGTGGTTGCTACTGCGGTCGGGCTCTATCGAATTCGCAAGAGCGATCCTTGGCCGTCCCACGAACACCCCAGCGGTTCGAGGCCGCGCAAGCCGAAGGATATCCGCCGGACACTCTTCAATTCCGAGGTGCGGCCCTATTCGTGGCCCTGCGTCTACGTGTTCGTCTCAAGCTGGGAATACGAAACGGACCTGGCCGAGACCGACCCGTCCGACGTCGTCCCCAAGAGCCTGTATCTGCCCGATGGCCGTACCGTCCCGGTTTGCGTGATCGAGGGCCGCAAACAGCCGTTCGCCAAGGACATGCAAATCCGGATGGACGGTCGCACCCCGCGCAACCTGCTGGCGCCAGGCTCGGCGCTCGTCAACAATGACAGCCAGGGCCTGACCCGGCTCGGCACGGCAGGCTGCATCGTGCGCGACGGCGAGCGCTACTACGTGCTGACCAACCGGCACGTCGTCGGAGCGCCCGGCACCAGGATCACCGCCTTGCAGACCCATCGCGAGATCGAAATCGGTGCGACCGCAAAAAAAGGCCTGACGCGCGAGGATTTTCATCGGATCTACCCGCATTTCCAGTCCACCAACCAGCGCCTGCTGATGGACATTGGCTTGGTCGAGGTCGACGATATCCTGCAATGGAAAACGGCATTTCCCGATATTGGCCCGGTCAAACCGGTGCTCGATTTCTACGACAACAGCCTCAGCCTCCAGCTGATCACCATGAAGGTGGTGGGACAGGCCGCCGTCAGCGGCCTGATCCGGGGAGAAATCCACGCTTTGCTCTATCGCTACAAGGCGATCGGCGGATCGGAATATCTCAGCGACTTCCTGATCGGGCCGGAAACCTACGACCTCAAGAAGGGCCGGAAAAGGAAGGATGTCGGAGAGGAAAGGCACAAGAACGAGAACGTCGCGCTCGGCGTTCATCACGGCGACTCCGGCACGCTGCTCTTCGTCGAACGCATGGAGAAGGAAACGGGCGACGAGGAAGCCAAGACAAATTACTACCCGTTCGCGCTGCTGTGGGGGAAGGAGGAATTCTTCGAGGGACGGAGCGCGTTGTCGTATCCATACGCGCTCGCGACCTCGCTGAGCACGGCGCTCGACCGGCTCGATCTCGACCTGGTGCGGGATATCAATCTCGACCAGGAATATGTCTGGGGTTGGGTCGGCCATTATGTGATCGGCCGATCGCTCGGGGCCCCCGCCGATCTCGTCACGTCGGCGAAGCTGCAGGCTTTCATCGCCAAAAATCTCGACCTGCTCTCGCTGGAGCCGGATGAAGGCCTCGACAACAACGCCAAGGTTATCGAGAAGGGCGACGACAAGGTGCACTTCGTTCCACTCGCGGACGTTCCGGACAACGTCTGGAAGAGCAATGTCAACTTCAGGATGGTCGACGGCGACGACGGCAAGAAGCACCACAAGCCCGGTCCCGGAAACCGCGGCAAGGACGACAACAAGAACCACTTTGCCGACCTCGACATGACCTATCTCGACGGCAAGACGTTCCTTGAAATGAATGTTGCCGATCCCGACGCATATTTGAATCCCGAGGCATGGGTGGCGTATTTCGCCGCCATGCAGCCGCAGTACGACAAATGGGCCAAACTGCTGAAGCCCGACGCGCCGGCCGAACATGGGGATGCCCATTGGGGCGCGCTGCCATTCCGGGTGCATCAGTTGTTCGACATCATGGTGAAAGCCGCCAAGGCGGGAAATCAGGATCTGTTCCTGTCGGCGGGCGGCGTCCTGATCCACTATATCGGCGATGCCTGCCAGCCCCTGCACGCATCCTACCTTTCGCAGGGAAACCCGGCCCGCGTGGTCAAGCGCCCGACGGTTGACACCAAGATTCTCGAAGCCGACGGCGTCCACAGCGGCTACGAAGACGACATGGTCGCCTACGGTGTCACCAACGAGGATCTGGCGGCCAAGCTCAAGACCCGGATCGGAAAACTGAAGAGCGAAAACATCGCCGATATCGCGTCGGGCAATGACGCCGCAAAAGCGGTGATCGCACTGATCGACGCGACACAGACGGAGATTGCGCCCAAAGACATCGTCGACGAATGGGTCAAACTCAAGAAGGCAGGCAAGTCGAAAGCGGAAAAAGCGGCCGCGATGTGGGACGCCTTTGGCGACGATACCATCACCTGCATGGCGCGCGGCACGCGCTATCTCGCCAAGATCTGGCAGGGCGCGTGGGACGCCGGCAGTGGCGACACCAATATCGGCGAAGGCGGCCGCAGAAAAGAGAGCAGCATCATGGATATCTACAATGATCCTGACAAGCTGCCTTCAATTCCGCTCGATCATTATCCGGCAAACAGCAGCAGCGACTGGTCCGCGATCAAGCGCACGGCGTCGCCGGCAGGCTCAGGTCCGGCCAACGCAAGCGCAAAGAAGAAGGTTGCCAAGAAGACCGCGGCAAAGAAGACCGCCAAAAAGGTGGCCGTCAAGAAAACGAAGGCGAAAAAGAAGAAGTAACCGGTACCTTAGCCTGCCCGCGCCGCACGGCGCAGCGATTGCGGCGGCTGGCCGAAGGCGCGGATGAAGGCGCGGCGCATCCGCTCCGGATCGCGAAAGCCGGTGGTTTCGGCGACGCGTTCGATCGCCTCGCTGGAAGACTGCACGCGCTGCCGCGCTACCTCGATACGCAACCGCTCGACGGCCTTCGACGGCGTGGTGCCGGTCTCCGCGATGAAGGCGCGGGTGAAATGCCGCGAGCTCATGCCGGCCTGCTCGGCCAGATCCTCGACCGTGAGCGGCGCGTCGAGATGCTCGCGCGCCCAGGCCAGCAGCGGTCCGAACCGGCCGTTCGGCGCCTTCAATTCCAGGAGCGAGGAGAATTGCGACTGGCCGCCGCTGCGCCGGTGATAGAGCACGAGCTGCTTGGCAGTGCGCTGCGCGATCTCGTCGCCGAAATCTTCCGTGACCATTGCGAGGCAGAGATCGATACCGGCGGTGATGCCGGCCGACGTCCATATATTGCCGTCGCGGGTAAAAATCTGGTCGGGCTCGAGCTTTACCTGCGGATAGGTTTTGAGAAATTGCCGCGTCCGTTGCCAATGCGTGGTGGCGCGGCGGCCGTCGAGCAGCCCGGCCTCGGCAAGCAGAATGGCGCCGGAGCAAACGCTGGCGATGCGGACGCCGCGTTTGGCCAGCCCGCGCACGAAGGCAAGCGTCCGCGCGCAACGCGCAGCCGCTTCGACGCCCTCGCCGCCCGCGATGACCAGGGTGGTGATCGCGCCGGCGGGCCGCATGCCCCGCGCCAGCATCTCTGCGCCGGACGTGCTGCGCACCGGTCCCGGCGTCGCCGCCACGACCCTGATTGACGGCTTGCCAACCGCATAGCGCGCCGCGATCTCGAACACCGAAATCGGCCCCGCCGCGTCGAGCAACTGGAAATCGGGAAAGATGAGGATGCCGATCATGATCCAGGCCATGTCTGTAAATGAGGGAAATATGGCATTTCGGACGACAGACGACCATGACAGGATGCCGACGTCAAGCCGACAAGGGAGGATCGCAAGGATGTCCGCGCCGCTTCAGATTGGTCTCGTGCTGTTTCCCAGGGTGACCCAGCTCGACTTCACCGGACCGTTGCAGGTGTTCTCCAGCCTGCCCGGCGCCACCGTGCATCTGATCTGGAAGCGCATCGAGCCGGTGCCTTCCGATTCCGTATTGACGCTGACGCCAACCGTCAGCTTCGCCGACTGCCCGCAACTCGACGTGATCTGCGTGCCCGGCGGGGTCGGTACCGACGATATGGTCAATGACGAGGAGATGCTGGCATTCCTGCGCCGGCAGGCCGAGGGCGCCAGATACATCACCTCGGTCTGCACGGGATCGCTGGTGCTCGGCGCCGCCGGCCTGCTCCAAGGCTATCGCGCGGCGACGCACTGGACCGCGATGGATTTTCTGTCCGCCTTCGGGGCTGTCCCGACCAAGACGCGCGTCTGCATCGACCGCAACCGCGTCACCGGCGGCGGCGTCACCGCCGGTATCGATTTTGCGCTGACGTTGGTTTCGCTGCTGCACGACCGCCGAACCGCGGAGGCGATCCAGCTCCGGCTCGAATATAATCCCGCGCCGCCGTTCAATTCCGGCTCGCCCGACACCGCGCCGCCGGACGTGCTCGCGTTCATGAAGGACCGCATCGCGGCAGCGCAGATCCGCCGCGGCGAGATGATCGACCGCGCCGCGGCGCGGTTGAGCTGATAGCACAGCCGTGTCCCGGACGCGGTGCAGCGTTCTTCACGCTGCTCCGCGTCCGGGACACGGAGCTACCGCCACACCGCAAAGAAAAAGGCCGCCTGGTTTCCCAGACGGCCTTTCCTGTCCTACGGCGGCCACACATTAGCGGGCGATTTCAGAACCTCTGCACCGGGGGCCTATCTCCCGGCCGTGTCCTACTCGGTAGCCGCTGCAAATCGGGGCAGTCGCGAACTGGAGCCCGACACCGACGCGATGGTCTCCCATCTCCGTAAGATGTCGTATTGAAACGCGACGAGGCGGAACGCTCAAGACCGCGGCGACGGTTGTCCCCGCTGATCCCGCTGTTCACAGGCTATGCCTGTGCGCCATAAGTCGGCCCGCGCCAGCGGCTCGCCAGAGTCCGCTATGCCCCGATAGCCGACGTGTTGCCGCGCAGCAGCGAAACGACGCGATGTGCCAAAACCGGGCCTGCTTGCCCGTCGTAGGCGTTGGGCGTCGGTGTTTGCTGAAGTCCGGTGGAACTGCTTAAATCCTGGCTCTGACTGAGGGCTAGCTCAATTCGAACGCGTCTTTCGATGTCGCGGGGAGCCGTCCAATGACGATCCGCAAGAAAATTTTTCTTCTTGCCGGCATCCTGCTGGCGCTGTTTGGCGCTGTGGTCGGCGTCCTCGCCATTGTTCAAAAGCTGGACAGCGATCAAATCAGCAACATCGCCGAATACGAACTGCCGCTGACGCGGCTGGTCGCAGAGCTCGATGTCGATACCGACAGGTACGAACTCGGTATTTTGCGTGCGCTGCGGCTCGATCCCCTGAATCCTCCAGAACTGGCGGCGGCAATTGCCGCAAAGAAGGAGGTCGGCGACGAATTGCGCGCCGATGCTGACACGGCAACCGCATTGATCGCCAAGGCAATCAAGGACCGGGGCTACGGGGCTTCGGAGCGCGTCGAACTGGCGCGCATCGAGGGAGCGTTCAAGTATCTAATCCGCAGCCTGGAGGGGTTTCTCGCTACTGGCGAGCAGGTAATGGCTGCCCTTGTCGATGGCCGGCGTGAGGATGCCCGGACGGCTTCGCTTGGCTTCGCCAAATATGCCCGGGCTTTCGGACCGGACCTTTCCGAGGTCCGCCTTAACCTCGCCGATCTCACGGATCGCGGAACCCGCGATGTACTCGCCCGACAACGGCTTAACACCTACTTGAGCTTTGGCTTGTTCCTGCTCGCCTGCAGCATTGGCCTCGGCGTCAGCGCGGTGGGATCGGCGCGTGTCGTCGGAGGTCTTCGCCAGTTGGTCGTCCGCACCCGCGCCATCGAAGCCGGCGCGGTTTCGGAGCCGTTGTCGATCCTCACGCGTGACGAGGTCGGCGAACTCGCGCTGTCGTTTAATCGCATGGTCGAGGAGCTTCGCACGCGGGAGCGTATCAAGGATACCTTCGGCAAATTCGTCGACCCACGCATCGTCAGCCGTTTAATCGGCAGCGGCGCCGAACAGGCTGAGCGCCGTACGCTCACGATCTTTTTTTCCGACATCAAGGACTTCAGCGGCATCAGCGAGCAACTGACCGCGAGCGCCGTCGTCAACCTGCTGAACAGCTATTTCGGAACGGTCGCCGAGGTCATTCATGCCCATCGCGGCTTCATCGACAAATATATCGGTGACGCCGTCATGGCCTTTTGGGTCTCACCCTTCTCTGCCGGCGACGACCACGCCAGCGATGCCTGCCTCGCGGCGTTGGCACAACAGGAAGCGGTCATCCAGCTTCGCGCCCAGTTGCCCGAGATCACCGGAATGCGACGCAATCCGCCCGAACTTGCCATCCGTATGGGCATCGCTACCGGCGAAGCCGTGGTCGGGACCATCGGCTCGGATTCGTCACGGTCCTATACCGTGATCGGCGACACGGTAAATCTCGCCTCGCGTCTGGAGAGTATCAACAAACTCTATGGCACCTCGCTCATTCTCAGCGAGGAGACCTATCGAACGGCCCAGCACGTCATTGAGGCACGCGAGCTCGATCTCATCACGGTCGCCGGCAAAACCGAGCCGGTCCGCATCTATGAAGCAATGGGCCGCGCAGGCGAGATCGCGCCGGAGCAGATTCAGCTTCGCGAGATGTACGCGAACGGCTTGGCCGCCTATCGCCGGCAGGACTGGAATGAGGCGCAGCGGTGCTTCGAAAGCTGCCAGCTCGGCGATGCCCAAGATGGGCCGTCCCGCCTGTTTATCGAACGTATCAGCCTGTTGCGCAGCAGTCCGCCGCCGGCCGATTGGGACGGGGTTTGGCATTTTAAGGAGAAATGACCGGAGACCGACATCCTGATTCAGCAAGGATGCGCCCAGTCGACCTTCTCGAAATAGCCCGGCTTGGAAGCACCGCCGCATCGTACGGCTCACGTCCGGTTCGGGTCTTGGCTGTGTAAAAACGCGGAGGCGCTCAATCGCGATAGAAGAAGTTGTTCGTCAAAGACCATTTTCGTCGCTCAACGCGCAAGCGGATTCAACTTTGAGATCGAACTGAAAAATATCATTCTTCGTCGCGTTTCGATTTTTGAGTTTTTACACAGCCAGGGTCATTCGCTACCGCGTCGAATTGGCAGCATGTCCGGCCATGTCCGTTATCGCACTGCCGGCTCAACCGGTCGACGCAACACAGGCGTTAAATCTCTCTGCTGGGGTTTCAAATTGCAAGGTCTCACGTGGTCGTTCGTTGAGCTGACGAGCCACTTTGTTCAGATGGGCTTGCGAATGTACCGACAAGTCGGTGCCCTTCGGAAAATACTGTCTCAGCAGGCCATTGGTGTTCTCGTTCGACCCGCGCTGCCACGGGCTTTGCGGGTCGCAAAAATAGACGTCGATTTTGGTCGCCAACGTAAAGCGGCGATGATCCGTCAGTTCCTTTCCCCGGTCCCAGGTCAGGGACTTATACAGCTCCTTTGGTAGCTTCTTCGCCTGCTTGATGAGTGCGGTGACGACCGTTCGGGTGTCCTTACCGGCCACCTTGGCCAACATCACGTAACGCGTATGACGCTCGACCAAGGTCGCGATGTAGCTGTTGTTCGGCCCGGACAGGAGATCGCCTTCCCAATGGCCAGGCACCGCTCGATCTTCAACCGCCGCCGGTCGCTGACGGATTGAGACGATATCCTTGATATGCCCCCGTCTGTCGCCGTTCGGATCAACCGGCTGGGAGCGACGCATTGAGCGCTTCGATCGAAGATGACTAAGCAGCTCTTTCTTGAGCACGCCACGTGTTTGTACAAATAAGCTGCGGTAGATCGTCTCGTGTGACACCTGATTACACTCGTCTTCAGGATGGGTTCTCTTCAGCCAACCGGCTATCTGCTCGGGCGACCAATCCAATCTGAGCTTCCCCGCCACAGCTCGCCGTAGCCGCGGACTGTTCGCCAATTTACAACATTTTGGACGACGAGCCCGCGCCCAGGCATTCTCGTCCGCAAGCGCCGCACGGTAGCGATCACAGCCGCCATTGCGGCTCATTTCCCGGCTCACCGTCGAGGGTGAGCGGCCAAGCAACCTGGCGATCGATCGGGCCGATTGACGTGCCGTAACGCCTCTGGAAATCACCTCGCGTTCTGCGAGCGTCAATGCCAGCCTGGAGCGACACCGCTCGGCAGGACGAATCCCACCATGCGGCGCCACCAAAAAATAGATCGACGATGACTGCTTGCCAAAAGCTCGTCCGATTGCCTTTAGCGACTCTCCGCGCTTCCAGCGATCCCATAACTCCGTTTTCTCTGCCGCAGTAAACCCTCTATGAAATATGTGAGCCATCAAACCACACTCCATCTCGCCTTCAAGATAAAGTGTTGCGTCGACCGGTTGAGACCACCCACCGAAAGCGGTAGTAATCTTGCCTGTGCGTCCGCCACGCACGTGCTCGACAGTTTCTATGACAAGTCGATTCCCGCGCAATGCGCCACGGCTGTCCCGCGTCTAAAAATGCGAGAGGCCGGCTCAACGTCGCGCCCCCGCTTCAACATCTATGCGGGGACACCCAGATCAAGCGCCCTCTTCGCGTAGAGCCCTATGCGGTATCCCGTCGGGCACAACAGCGTTGCGCGCCGTGACGCCATGAACACGATTTTACTTGCCGGGCGTCCAGGCGTGATAGTCGCCAGTGGCCTTGGGCCGGCGGCCGCTGGCGAGCGTCGAACCGGACGGACGGTAGGCGGCGGGAGTCCCGGTCAGGTTCGGGACATGCGGCTTTTCCCATTCGCGCGGCGTGTAGCTTTCTTCGGTCGGCGCGACATCGACGGTGTGATGCATCCAGCCGTGCCAGTCCGGCGGTATCTTGGTCGCTTCGGCATAGCCGTTGTAGACGACCCAGCGCCGCTGGAAGCCGAGCGTCGGATCGATCTTGCCGCCCTTGGTGCGATAATAGGTGTTGCCCTGCTCGTCCCGGCCGACCAGTTCGCCGAACCGCCACGTCCACAACTGCGTGCCAAAGGTCTGGCCGCTCCACCATGTGAAAAATTTGAGCAGAAACAGCTTCATGAGGACTCGGCCGGTTGGAGAGGACGAGCCGCTCTGATGCCATCGGCGGGCCAAATTGTCCAGACGGGTGCCGGTATCCCTGCGCTGTCCAGACGCGCATTTGCGCTGTCCAGACCGGCATTTTGCCGTGTCCCGGACGCGCGTTTTGGAGGCACCCGCCTCAGCGGCGCATTGTCGCGGAACCGGCGCAATCTGTTCATCGCGCATACAGTTCCTATCTGACAGGGTGAGCGGTGCGCACGATCGGTGCGCGGGCTCGGGAACGCTCGCCCTCTGAAAGGGTTAGCCTATATCCCGCAGATGGAGCCAGTAATGACCAACCTTAAGGTTTTGAGTACCGCCGCAATATTGGCGCTCGTGTTGCCCGTGGTGCTGCCGAGCACAAGTTTTGCCCAGGCAGTCCCCGGCTACAAAGGCGGCGGCGGTGGTGGCGCCAGAGCCCCTGTCGGCGGAGGAGGTGGCGGCATGAGGGCCCCCGTTGGCGGTGGCGGCGGCATTCCGCAAGCCGGTGGCGGAGGTGGTCCACGCTTTAGCGGCGGCGGCGCGCCCGGCCCGCGCTACAGCGGTGGCGGTGGCGGTCAATACCGCGGCGGCGGCGGAGGTGGTTACTACCGTGGTGGCGGTGGCGGCGGCTTCATTCCCGGCGCGGTCGCAGGTGCCGTGATCGGCGGCGCCATTGCCTCGGGCGGCTACTATGGCGGCTACGGCGGCCCGGCCTACGCGCCTGGATACTACGACGACGGATATTATGACGATGGTGCGGTGGCAGTAGCCCCGGCGCCCGCTGGCGACGATTCCGTCGGCTATTGCATGCAGCGCTATCGTTCCTACGATCCGAACTCAGGCACCTATCTTGGCAATGACGGCTACCGGCATCCCTGCCCGTAACGGCATGGCTTCTTGAATTGGAAAGGCGGCGCACCTCGGTGCGCCGCCTTCTTTTGTGCCACGAACGACCCTATTCGCAGAAAATCCGCACCTTGGTGCGTTCCTGATCGACATCGACCGTGAGGTCATTGAGCTGTTCGACTAATTCCTCGAGGTTTTCCGGCTTCAGCGCATTGATATCGAACGGCACGCCGTTTTCGGCCATCGCAGCGTTCACCCTATCGCGGGCGTGCGGCGGGATGATGCTGGCGAGCCTCACGCCGGCGCGCAGCAATTGCATGGGGACGCGGACGTTGACCTTGGTCGGGCCGCCCTCATCCTCGTCGGTGTCGACGATGACGCGCAGATATTTCGACGGCGCCCGGTTATAGCCGACGGGGGGCCGATCTGAGCTTTGCGGGGCATCGGCGTGTCCGCGCTCCAGGGCGGCGATCAGACGATCGGCTTCGTCGAGCGTGATCTTGCTTTCGGACAGCATCTGCAGAATGGAGCGACGATCTTCGATCATGGGGCATTCTCCTTAGAAGATATTGATGAGGATGGAGGCGTCCGGACTTTGGACTTCGACGCGGGTACCGTGGAGCGCCAGCAAGGTGCGGACGCCCTCGATCACGATGTGCGTGGGGTTCACCCCAAGGGGGTACGGCAGGAAAGCCGCGATGACGATCGCCAGCAGCAGGAGCGGCGACAGCAATATCAGCAGCGGCGTGAGCGGCAGCCACAGGCGAAAGCGTTTCGGCGCGGCAAACGCCTTCGAACGCGGGGCGCTGCCGGGTTCGTCCAACTGCATCATTTTCGTCGCTCCAGGACTTCGATCGCCTCGTCGGCCGTGATCTCGCCGCGCTTCAGACGCTCGATCACTTCGGCGCGCGGCGGTTTAGGATCGAGATCGATGAATTCGAGCCCACCCGCGATGCGGTTAAGGCGCGCCTTCACGGTCGGATAGCTGACGCCGAACACCTGCTCCATTTCCTTGATCGAGCCATGGCTGCGCAGGAAGGCTGCCACGAAGACCTGATCTTCCGCCGACAGCCGGGCAAGCTGCGGCAGTTCGAACGCGCCTTCGATCGCGATGCCGGAATCGATCAGGCGAATCCGTTCGACCACGAAAGATCGTCCTTGGGTGAGTTCAGTGAGGGCTTGCCAGTCGTCTGGTTTTATCTGCTTCAAGGGACAGCCTCTAATTGATCTTCTCAAGAGATACATTGAGTATTTTAATATTTCAAGCTGTATTTCTAAGAAAATTACTTTTATTGGCCGAATTCGTAGAAAACTCAATTTCCATCGGATGAATGCCGGCGCAAGGACGTTGCGCCGCCTGCCGGTGCGGTGATCGGCGGCGCAATCGCTTCGGCTATTGCGGCGGTCCAGGTTATCTCGGCGACGACGGCTACCGGCGCCCCTGCCCATCGAGGGGCGCGCCCATTCCGGTGCGCCGCCCTCTTCATTGCCAGTTACCTTACGAACGCAGCGCCACGGCGACGCCGCCCAGCGTGACCACGAGCGCGCCGATCTCGCGCAAGCCCAGCGGCTCGTGCAGCATCGCCGCCGCCGCGAGCACGCCGACCACCGGCACCAGCAGCGTGCCGATCGACGCCGTCGCCGCCGGCAGTCGCTCCAATGCTGCGAACCAGCAGACGTAACTCAGGCAGAACTGGATCAGCGTCATATAGACCATCGACGCCCAGCCGGTGGTCGAGAGCGCCGCAAGCTGCGGATGCTCGACAGCGAGGCCGACGATCGCGATGGGCAGGCAACCGAGGCCGATCTGCCAGGCCGCCAGCGACAAGGGCGGCATCGCCAACGGGAAGTGCTTGGTCAGCACGGTGCCGAACGCGACGCACACCGCACCCGCCAGCGCACACAGGATGCCCGGCAGCTTTTCGACGTTGGCCGCAAGGCCGTTGCCGCCGATCAGCACGACGATGCCGGCGAGCGCGACCAGCAGCGAGACCGCACGGAGCAGCGACAGCCGTTCGCCGAGAACGGGCCACGCCAGGAATGCGACCCAGACCGGGATCGATATCCCGAGCACGGCCGCCTCGCTGGCGCTGAGCCAGAGCAGCGCTAACCCCATGAATGCGATCCAACCGCCGATTTGCAGCATCGAGACCAGCAACAGGCGCAGCCACATCCGCCGCGGCACGCTCAGTTGTTGCTGCCGTGCCACCGCAATCAATGCGAGCGCCGCGGCGCCGACGATGCCGCACAGGCCGCGCGAGGACACCGGCGGCCACTCCGTCAGGAGATGCTTCATGATCGGGAAATTGAGCCCCACCCCACCGATGCGATCGTGAGAAAGGCGAGCCCGAGCGGCGACATTCGGGCGCGACCCGCTTGGCGATTGACTGACATGGTGGAACTGGATCCGGGAGGGAAGCGAATTTGTTCTTGTTCTGACACAGCGAAAGGGAATTCGTGCAGGCGAATTCTATATGCACCATACCATACAGACGATTTGTCGTCGTTCAGACTTAATCTTCTCGTGGGGCCATGCGAGTCGCCGGACCGCAGCTCGCAGGAGAAGGAATAATCGTGCCGCGCGTTCTCGTGGTGGATGACGACCCGATGGTGTGTGTCGCCATCGAGCTCTGTCTGACGCGCCAGGGTTTCGAGGTCACCGTCGCCGACGGTGGTGAAGCGGGAATGCGCGCCCTCGAATCATCCCGCTTCGACGTCATGCTGGTCGACGTCTTCATGCCGCACATGCGCGGCTTCGAATCGATCCGCATGTTTCACGAACGCATGCCTGAGGTGCCGATCGTGGCGATGTCGGGCTACGCCTTCGCCAACACCGAGCGCGCGCCGGACTTCCTGCGCATGACCATCGAACTCGGCGCGGCATGCTGCCTGCGCAAGCCATTCACGCCGAACGCGCTGTTGACCACGATAAATGAATGCCTCAACAAGCCCGCAGCCTCTGCGCGTTTCTCAAACTAGCGAAATAAAGCCGTCTATGCCGTCGCAGCGCGTTATTATAGGAATTGGCCTCACCATCCTGCTCACGATCAGCGCCGCGTCAATCGGTTTGGACGTCAAGTCGCGTATCGACGCCGTCGCGGTGGGCCAGACGCTCGGGATCCTGCGGAAACTAGCGGATATCCAGTTGCTGCTCCGACGCTCCGAAAGCGCCGCGCGCGGTTTCGCCCTGAGCAAGGACGATTATTACGTCCGGGAATATCGCAACGCCAGCGCAGGCATCCCGGCGGCTTTCGACGACCTGATTGCGGATTTTGCGGATCGTCCCGACCAAAAGCCGGTGCTCGAGGAAGTCAAGGGCCTTGCCATCAGACGCGTGGCCATCAGCAGCGAAATGATCAGGCTTCAGGCGGCCGGCGACATCGCCGGCGTTGCGGCGCAGGCGGCGAAGGCCGAAGGCCGCATGACGATGGAAAAGATCGGCATCGATCTGGAGAAAATCATTGTCGAAGTAAGAACCCGCCTCGCCGTCCGCTACGCTGCCTCCCGCACCACCCGGGCCTTCCTGCTGGCCATCGATCTGGCCGGCGTCGTTCTGATCCTGATCCTGGCGACGGTCCTGATCCAGACGTCGCGGCGATCGAGCCGCGAGCTTCGGCACTCGCTGAACGCGACGCAGGCCGCCAACGAAACGCTGGAGGCCGCGGTCGCCGAACGCACCGAACATCTGGTCGCCGCCCATGAGGAACTGCGGCATTCGACCGCGGTGCTGCAAAACACGTTCAACAGCGTGGCCGAAGCAGTGATCGTCCTCGACGCCAAGGGCGAGATTATCCTCGCCAATGAGGCCGCCGGGAAATTGTTGCGCTACCGGCCGGGCATGAACGTCTGGGAATTGCGGCGACTAAGCGTCGCCTATCACGCCGACGGGGTGACCCGCCTGACGGCCCATGAAATGCCTTCGGCGCAGGTGCTGCGCGGCGAACCGTTCGACGAGCAGGAAATCGTCATCCGTCCCGCCAACGGCCGCGATCCGCTGGATCTGGTGGTCAGCGGGCGGCCGCTACGCGATGCCTCGGGCGCGATCAGCGGCGCGGCGCTGGTCTATCACGACATCACGCAATGGCGCGAGACCGAGCGCAAGCTGCAGCAATCGCAAAAGCTCGACGCCATCGGCAAGCTGACCGGCGGTGTCGCGCACGACTTCAACAACATGCTGACCGTGATCACCGGCACCACGGAAACGCTGGTCGCGAGTCTGCAGCATATGCCGGCGCTGCAGAAGACCGCCGCGATGATCGACCAGGCGGCGGAGCGCTGCAGCGAATTGATCCAGCATCTGCTCGCCTTCGCCCGCCGGCAGCCGCTGCAGCCGCGCAACGTCGACGTCAACGGCACCGTGCTCGATATCGCAAAACTGCTTCGCCCGACGCTCGGCGAGCAGATCGAGATCGACTCGATCCTGGATCACGAGGTGGCGACCTCGCATATCGACGCTTCGCAGCTCGCGAACGCGCTGCTCAACATGGCGATCAACGCCCGCGATGCGATGCCGAACGGCGGCAAATTGCTGCTGGAGACCCGCAACGTCGTGCTCGACGAAGCCTATGCCCAGGCCAATCCGGACGCGCGGCCTGGCGCCTATGTGATGCTCGCCGTCACCGACACCGGCACCGGCATGTCCAGGGAGGTGCAGGACAAGGTGTTCGAGCCGTTCTTCACCACCAAGGAGGTCGGCAAGGGCACCGGGCTCGGCCTCAGCATGGTCTACGGCTTCGTCAAGCAATCGGGCGGTCACATCAAGATCTACAGCGAGCTCGGCCACGGCACCACGATCAAGCTGTATCTGCCGCCGGCCCGCGGCCAGACCGAGGCTCCCCCCGCCGCGGCAGCGCCGCCGTTGCACGGCAGCGAGACCATCCTCGTCGTCGAGGACGACGCCCTGGTGCGCAACTTCGTCGCCGCGCAATTGCAGGCGCTCGGCTATCAGACGGTGGCGGCCGCCGATGGCCCGGCCGCGCTCGCCGTCATCGACAACGGGCAGCCGTTCGACCTGCTGTTCACCGACGTCATCCTGCCCAACGGCATGACCGGCCGGCAACTGGCCGATGAAGTGGCGCTCCGCCGCCCGGACATGAAGGTTCTCTACACCTCCGGCTACACCGACAACGCGATCGTGCATCAGGGCCGGCTCGATCCCGGCGTGCTGCTGCTGAGCAAACCCTATCGCAAGTCGCAATTGGCCGACATGATCCGCCGCGCGCTGAACGGCGAGTAGCGCAGATTTTTGTTTGACGCGTTTTCTACCGCAGATAAGTCTACGCAATCTGCGTAAACTTGATTGCTACGCGAACCGGTGCCCACTTCGCTTGAAAACGCTATGGCTTCGCTCGCAAGATTTATGAGCGCGTCGCCAGCACCACGCCCGCGAGCGTAAAGGCCAGCGCCACGATCTGCGTCAGCCCCAGCGGTTCGTGCAGCGCCATCGCCGACGCCACCACGCCGATCACGGGTACCGCCATGGTGCCGATCGCAGCGATCGAGGCCGGCAGCCGCGCCAGCGCCGCAAACCAGCTCACATAGGCGATGCAGAACTGGATCACGATCGAATAGGACAACAGCCACCAGCCGAGCTCGGTGACCTTCTCGAGATGCGTGGTCTCGATCAGAAGACCCGCCACCGCGACCGGGAAGCAGCCGAGCCCGATCTGCCAGGCCGCTGCCGGGATCGGCGGCAGTTGCAGCGGCAGCCTTTTGGCGAGCACCGTGCCGAGCGCAAAGCCGATCGCGCCGGTCAGCGCCATCAGGATGCCCGGCAGTTTTGCAGCACTTGCCGAAAAGCCGTTGCCGCCCATGATCACGGCAAGGCCCGCGAACGCCATCACCAAAGCGACGGTGCGCAGCAAGGTCGGCCGCTCGCCGAGCACCGGCCAGGCCAGCAGCGAGGCCCAGACCGGCATGGTGTAGGCGATCAGGGCGGCTTCGCTGGCCGGCAGCCAGAGCAGCGCCAGTCCCATCAGCACCATCCAGCCGGTGACGTTGAGCAGCGCCGCCAGCATCAGCCGCGGCCACAGCTTTCGCTCGACCCGCAGACTCTGCCCCATCGCCAGCGCAAAGGCGGCCAGCAGGGCGGCGCCGATCACGCCGGTGAGGCCCCGCATGGTCAGCACCGGCAGCTCGCTGAGCAGGTATTTGGTGACCGGCCAATTGAAGCCCCAGCCCACCGAGGTGATGGCGAGGAACATCAGGCCCGCGGGTGCGAGGCGCGCAGGCGCGTTGGAAGGCGGCGGGTTGGTCATGAGGGGTACCGGCAAGAATCAGGGGGGCACCCTGCCGCGTATTTGGGGCCGAGACTATCGGCTGGCTGGCATGTCAGGACGGAAGCTTCCGTAGGCCTACGTGAGTCTCGCCAGTGCAATCCTTTGCGCTGAATAAATACTTGCCCTGTGAACAGCGGGAGCAGTCCGGTTTTGACCCCGCCAAACAATTTTTTACGCTTGGGAATCTCTGAGGACTCACTGATACTTGGACCTATCACAGGCGCGGCATTGACCCCTGTTATCCCCCTCTGTCCACCATATTTAGTATTTGATTCAGGAACTCGTACTAGTCCTTGACGGGCGAGACGGAGTTGGCCTAGTTTTCAACCCGTTCGGCGCGAGTGTGTTTTGGGTCCCCGCCGGTCATCCCAAAAGGGTTCCGAAACGACCACTCCGACGGCCGGTTGAGGCAGCGGATGAGGGCTTGTCTGCCCTCGGTTCTCGGGAATTCTTCTGGGAATTCCCCGGGGTTCTTCGGGGCGCCAGAAACGGGCCGGAACAGGCCCAAAGTGAAGCGTTGGGGCGTTGAATTGCATGACCTCGGAGGCCCGGTTCGGGTTGCCCTGGGAGTGCCAGAGAACAGGCCGGGTTTTACCGGTTGAGCTGCGGATGGCGCGATCAGGGTTGTCCAGGACAGGTTGTTTTGGACAGCCATGGTCAGGGAGTCCGCTCAAGGAATAACATCCGGCTCCGCGGGAAGCGGTCCGGTCAATGAAGAGACGGGGCACGACCATGCGAATCGAACGGCGCAACACCACTTCCGGCCAGTCACCCTATGCAGGGATTGATTTCAGATTGACGACATCTGAGATCCGCAACCCCGACGGTTCGATCGTGTTCCGCCTCGAAAATGTCGAGGTGCCCCAGTTCTGGTCGCAGGTCGCCTCCGACGTCCTCGCCCAGAAGTATTTCCGTAAAGCGGGCGTCGCCGCGCGGCTGAAGAAGGTCGAGGAAGAGACCGTGCCGTCCTGGCTGTGGCGCTCGGTGCCCGACACCGAGGCGCTGGCCGTCCTGCCCGAGAACGAGCGCTTCGTCAGCGAGCTCAGCGCCAAACAGGTGTTCGACCGCCTCGCCGGCTGCTGGACCTATTGGGGCTGGAAGGGCAACTACTTCTCCTCGGAAGAGGACGCGAGCGCGTTCTTCGACGAGCTGCGCTTCATGCTGGCCAAGCAGATGGTCGCGCCGAACTCGCCGCAGTGGTTCAACACCGGTCTGCACTGGGCCTACGGCGTCGATGGCCCCGGCCAGGGCCACTACTATGTCGATCCCTTCACCGGCAAGCTGACCAAGTCGAAATCGGCTTACGAGCATCCGCAGCCGCATGCCTGCTTCATCCAGGGCGTCGGTGACGACCTCGTCAACGAGGGCGGCATCATGGACCTCTGGGTCCGCGAGGCGCGCCTGTTCAAATACGGCTCCGGCACCGGCTCCAACTTCTCGCGCCTGCGCGGCGAAGGCGAAAAGCTTTCCGGCGGCGGCCGCTCGTCGGGCCTGATGAGCTTCCTCAAGATCGGCGACCGCGCCGCGGGCGCGATCAAGTCCGGCGGCACCACCCGCCGCGCGGCCAAGATGGTCGTGGTCGACGCCGACCATCCGGATATCGAGACCTATATCGACTGGAAGGTGAAGGAGGAGCAGAAGGTTGCCGCCCTCGTCACCGGCTCCAAGATCAACCAGAAGCACCTCAAGGCCGTGCTGAAGGCCTGCGTCAACTGCGAAGGTTCGGGCGACGACTGCTTCGATCCGGAAAAGAACCCTGCCCTGCGCCGCGAAATCAAGCTCGCGCGCCGCAGCCTCGTGTCCGACAACGTCATCAAGCGAGTGATCCAGTTCGCCAAGCAGGGCTACAAGGACATCGACTTCCCGACCTATGACACCGATTGGGATTCGGAAGCCTACCTCACCGTATCCGGCCAGAACTCCAACAACTCGGTCTCGCTGAAGGACGATTTCCTCCGCGCCGTCGAAACCGACGGCGACTGGGACCTGATCGGCCGCACCAACAAGAAGGTGACGAAGACGCTCAAGGCCCGCGACCTCTGGGAAAAGATCGGCCACGCCGCGTGGGCCTCGGCCGATCCCGGCCTGCACTTCAACACCACCATGAACGACTGGCACACCTGCAAGGCGTCCGGCGACATCCGCGCCTCCAATCCGTGCTCGGAATACATGTTCCTGGACGACACCGCCTGCAACCTGGCCTCCGCCAACCTGATCACGTTCTATTCGACCACGACCAAGCGGTTCGACGTCGAATCCTACGAGCATCTGTGCCGGCTCTGGACCGTCGTGCTGGAAATCTCGGTGATGATGGCGCAGTTCCCGTCGCGCGCCATCGCCGAACTCTCCTACGAGTTCCGCACGCTCGGCCTCGGTTTTGCGAACATCGGCGGTCTCCTGATGACCATGGGCCTGTCGTATGACTCGAAGGAAGGCCGCGCGTTGTGCGGCGCCTTGACCGCGATCATGACCGGCATCTCCTACAAGACGTCAGCCGAGATGGCCGCCGAACTCGGCACCTTCCCCGGCTACAAGAAGAACGCCCAGCACATGCTGCGCGTGATCCGCAACCACCGCCGCGCCGCGCACGGCGAATCGCGCGGCTATGAGGCGCTGGCCGTCAGCCCGGTTCCGCTCGACCACGCCTCGTGCCCGCAGACCGACATCGTCACCCATGCTATTGCGGCCTGGGACGACGCGCTCGCGCTCGGCGAAAAGCACGGCTACCGCAACGCGCAGACCACCGTGGTGGCGCCGACCGGCACCATCGGTCTGGTGATGGATTGCGACACGACCGGCATCGAGCCTGATTTCGCGCTGGTGAAGTTCAAGAAGCTCGCCGGCGGCGGCTACTGGAAGATCATCAACCAGGCCGTCCCCGTCGCCCTGCGCACGCTCGGCTATTCCGAGGCCGATATTGCCGAGATCGAAGCCTACGCCGTCGGCCACGGCTCGCTCTCCAACGCGCCCGGCATCAACGTCTCCACCCTGAAGGCCAAGGGCTTCACCGACGAAGCATTGGCAAAAGTGGAAAAGGCGCTGCCGACCGCGTTCGACATCAAGTTCGCCTTCAACAAGTGGACCTTCGGTGAAGATTTCCTGCGCGACACGCTGAAGATCGCGCCGGAAGCAATCGCCGCCCCCGGCTTCGACCTGCTCGCCGCCGTCGGCTTCACCAAGCGCGAGATCGAGGCCGCCAACGTCCACATCTGCGGCGCGATGACGGTCGAAGGCGCGCCGCATTTGAAGGCCGAGCACTATTCGGTATTCGACTGCGCCAACCCCTGCGGCAAGATCGGCAAGCGTTATCTCTCGGTCGAGAGCCACATCCGGATGATGGCGGCGTCGCAGCCGTTCATCTCGGGCGCGATCTCGAAAACCATCAACATGCCGAACGACGCCACCGTCGAGGATTGCAAGTCGGCGTACCTGCTGTCTTGGAAACTCGCGCTGAAGGCCAACGCGCTCTACCGCGACGGCTCAAAACTGTCGCAGCCGCTGAACTCGCAGCTCATCAGCGACGATGACGACGAGGAAGATGCGACCGACGCCTATTACGACAAGCCGATGGCGGCGCGTACCGCGCAGGTCTCGGAAAAGATCGTCGAGAAACTGGTCGAGCGCATCATCGTGATGCGCGAGCGCGAGAAGATGCCGGATCGCCGCAAGGGTTACACCCAGAAGGCGGTGGTCGGCGGCCACAAGGTCTATCTGCGCACCGGCGAATATGACGATGGCCGGATCGGCGAGATCTTCATCGACATGCACAAGGAAGGTGCGGCGCTGCGCTCCTTCATCAACAACTTCGCCATAGCGGTGTCGCTCGGTCTGCAATACGGCGTGCCGCTGGAGGAATATGTCGACGCCTTCACCTTCACCCGTTTTGAGCCGGCGGGCCCCGTGCAGGGCAACGACTCCATCAAGTACGCGACCTCGATCCTCGACTATGTGTTCCGCGAACTCGCGGTCAGCTACATGTCGCGCTTCGATCTCGCCCATGTCGATCCCAGCGAGTCGAATTTCGACGCGCTCGGCCGCGGCGTCGAGGAAGGCAAGGAGCCGGATCCGGCGCATTCGACCCGCTATGTGTCGAAGGGCCTGACCCGCTCGCGCACCGACAACCTCGTCGTCATGCGCGCTGCCCCCAGCGACACCGACGCGCGCGGCACCAGCAACGTCACCGCGATCGCCGGCCACAGCCCCAGCCCCCGCCTCGCAGACACGGTGGAAGGCGCGGTCGCACTGAAGCAGGAAGCCCAGCACGACCTGTCGCCGACCGAAAAGCTCGAAGCCCTGCAGTGGAGTAAGGCCGGTGCGGCGCAAGCCGCGGTCCCGAGCAAGGCCGAGCGGCGCGCCGAAGCCAAGGCAAAAGGCTACGAAGGCGAAATGTGCGGCGAGTGTGGCCACTTCTCGCTGGTGCGCAACGGCACCTGCATGAAGTGCGATACGTGCGGCTCGACGACGGGGTGTTCGTGAGCTTGCACTGAGCGTCATGCCTGGGCTTGACCCGGGCATCCACAACTAAAGGGGCGGCCGAAAGGCCGCCTCTTTATTGACTGGACAAACACAACTTGATCTTCGAGCAGCACCAACGAATCCCGAGCCGCTCACCATAGATATTCCTCCGCTTCCTCAAGCGAGAATCTAGAGCGCAATCGAGCTTTAGATATGAGATAAACAACCCAATGACATCCGATCCCGAAGAACGACAGCCAGCGGTTGCTAATGTCGAGTATCATCGGATCGCGTTTTTATATCTACACGCAACGCTAAGATCTAAGTTAGAGGAGGCGCTACTCGCAAGGCCAAAACGTATTCGCTCGGAGGCACTCGTTCGCGCGCTTCCAGTAAACAAAATTCTAAGCGGCCCCGATATTTGGGTCACCGTAAAGGATGTCCTCGACCAGATCGAACGGGAAATGAAATGCGTACTTGAGCGCCGCTCGGTCGCATTCTGGCTTCATATTTACCGTCGAATAGGGGTCATGCTCCATCCGGAGCATGAGGACCGGACTGATGATCGGACGGTTGCACTGGTGCGCCAGGTCGTAGAGGCCGCGATTTGCAAGCACGGGAATGCAGGCGACGCGGTCGAATTCGCGCCCTCAACCCATTTGAACATAAAAAAAATCCTTGGAGGATTCTTACTCCGAGCGATCAAGGATACTCCAAAATCCTTCGCTATCAGCAAGAAGCTTCAGCGTATCCTCGCAAGCGCGCCGCAATGGGTCATCCGGGACTTTTCGTCGGATGATTTTGTCGGAATCTATTTTGTTGAAGGACTTGCATACCAATACTGGCGCATGGCCGCTCTTCTTCGATCCTTAGGAAAGGGCGCCTCTGTTGAGTTTACTGCCGAAGGAGATTGGAATTATCACACTACTCCAGAATTCGACGCACTACTCGTGTCGATCGATAGCCGCACCGCCGAACAGCGAATGGATCATTCCCTAATCGGCGTGTGGTTTGCGAAGGCGACCGATTCCGTTGGCTCCGAGAAATTATTAGTCCCTGTTTACAATTTCGAGAAACGCGATATCGCCCCTTTGATAAGGGACATGGGATTAGACGTTCAACAAGGTCTGACCCTTAATTTTTTTCCTGCTACCTTCGATGTAGCTTCCTATCTTAGAGTTCATGGAGATTTCTCCGAATCTCTCTTTAAGAGGTACGGCTTCACACTCGAAGCATTCTTGTTCACAATTTTGGCGCTCAATCGCCTAGCGCTGATTCCTCTGGGCGCGGTTGCCCTCGATAACCTCGAGCGAATAAGGCCGCTACTAATACAAAATCTCCTAAATCTATGTCAGCGCGGGTACCGCATTGTTGGAATTGATCACGATCCAATTCCTCTAATTCGCTCGATCATAAAAGCCGCAAGCCCGTCCAGCGATTTTTCAGAAGAAGAACTGCGCCGATCGATAGATTTCTTGCAATTGTCATCACTGGTTCAAAACCAGATATCCCTTTGGTCAGGCGGTCCGCGCCACCTTTTTTTGCCTTTCGATATTCGTCATAAGGTTTTGGACTTCCATCCAATTGGTCCAATATTGTTAACTCTATTCTTTCGCGTTCAATATGATCAAGCAGGTCGAGGAACGCTATTTGAGTCTGAATTCAGAGAGGCTCTAAGGCGGGTTGGATTTAAGGTCCAGCACGGAGAGCTGCATCCCAAAAGAGGTGACCCACGAGAATTGGATGCCGCCGTAAAAGTCGGCCGGAAGTTAATAGTGATGGAATGCGTTTCGATTGAGCGTCCCTTGGATTACGAAATCGGCAATCCGAAAACATTTGAGCACCGAAAATCGCGCCTAAGTGAAAAGATTGATCAAGCACTTAGTCTCGGGGAATTTATCCGCTCAAACCCCTTGGGCCGAAACTACGCCTTTGAAGATATCGATTGCATCGAGGTATATGTCGTCTCTCCATTCTGCGAATGGATATGGGAATTCTCCGAGCGACTGTGGGTCAACAACAGGCCCCGCATACTGTCGGCCGAAGAAGCTCTCGACTATCTGAGACCAAAAGTAGCAGATGGTTAGGCAGTGTGTCGGATGGGTTGAGCTTTTGCGAAACCCATAACGTCGCAAGGCAACATACTGTTGAGTTTCGCAGCTCAACCATTTTACAGGCTTGCACCCTACCTCGTCGGCACCGGCGCCGGCGGACGCAGCGATGACCGCGACGACCCCGTGCTGGCTGCCCGCGGCTTCGCCGCGGCGCGCGACGGGCCGCGCTTCCCCTCGTCGACGGATTCCAGATAGCTCGTGAGCGCCCAGGCCGAGCTGGAATTGCTGGCGTAGTGATCTTGCAGGAACATGTAGAGCGTGAGCCTGAACCGGCCCTTAGCGAGCCCGCGCGCGCTGCGATGGCAGGTCGTGCAGCTCTCGGCGAATATTTTTGGCGCCGGCTTGCCCTGATCGAGATTCTGCGCGACGGCCGCCGGGCCGCTCAGCGCGGCCATGACCGCAACAACAAGAAGACCGCAGCGCGTTTTCGGTGAAGACATCAGTTTTGGCCGGTAGCTGGATGAGGACCTGTCCGCCGCCGCTGGCATCAGCGACAGCAGAGGCGAAACGCAATCTGGCGCCCGCCGGTGGCGAAATGTGGGCTGCCGCACCACCTTTGCCTCGCAGCCAACGTGGGCTAGAACCCCGGCATGTCCACCCCATCGACGCCCTCGCCGCCCCTCCCGTTCGACGACCTGCTCCACGCCGTCGGCAGCCGCCGCTCTTCCTATGGCTATATCAGCGGGCTGGCGCTCGACCGCGCCGCGCCCGGTGAGGTCTGGACCAGCCTTGCGTACCGGCCGGCCTTCGTCGGCGACACCGGGACCGGCGTGATCCATGGCGGCGTGGTGACGGCGATGCTGGACGAGACCTGCGGCATGGCGGTGCAGCTCGCGCTCGACGGCACCCGTTCGATCGCGACACTGGACCTGCGCATCGACTACCAGAAGCCGGCGACACCCGGACTCGCCATCCGCGCCCATTCGGTCTGCTACCGCGTCACCCGCTCGATCGCCTTCGTGCGCGCCACCGCCTATCAGGAGAGCGAGGACGAGCCGGTTGCCACCGCCACCGCCTGCTTCATGGCCGGCGCCAACCGCACCAACATGCTGACGCGGCCGACCGAACGCGAATTCGGCACGCCGCCGACGCTGGAATTGCCTGACGATCCGACCGGCCTGTTCGCCAACAGCCCGTTCGCGCGCTGGCTCGGCATTCGCGACCATGAAGACGGCACGCTGGTGATGCCGTTCTCGCCCAGGATCGTCGGCAATCCGATCCTGCCCGCGATCCACGGCGGCATCACCGGCGCGTTCCTGGAGACCACCGCGCTCGTCGGCGTCGCGCGTGAACTCGGCGCATCGGCTGTGCCGAAGCCGATCGGGCTGACGGTCAATTATCTCCGCTCCGGACGCGCGCTGGACAGCTACGCCAGCGTGTCGATCGTCAAGCAGGGCCTGCGCATCGTCGCCTTCGAGGCCCAGGCCTGGCAGGACGACCGCAGCAAGCCGATCGCATCGGCGTTCGGACATTTTATGCTGCGGCGGACGGCGGGTAGCGACGAGGAATAGCGTATCCCGTAGCCCGGATGAGCCAACGGGTCGCGCGAATGCGCGCCCGATGACAGGCTCCACGACATCCGGGCCGCTCTCACACCATCCCGGATATCGCTTCGCTCATCCGGGCTACGCGCCCATCCGGGCTATGCCTGCTCCGAAAATCCCAAAATTGTCTTCAGCAATTTCGGAAAGCGCGCATTGATATCCGCCTCGCGGACGACATTGCGGTGCTCGACGCCTTTTTTCGAGGTCTGGATCAATCCGGCTTCGCGCAGAATGCGAAAATGGTTCGACAGGGTCGATTTGGCCATGCCGGGGCACGGCGCTGCGGCCGTGCAGGACATGCAATCCTTCTCGTCCAGCAGGCTCCTGACGATGCGCAGCCGCATCGGGTCCGCCAGCGCTGCCAGCACGCCGGCCAATGTAATGTCCTCGCGCTGCGGGTGAACGAATTGCACCATGCCTAAATATATAGCGCGCCCCTTGAACACATTCAATAGTTCACTATTACTGAACTACTGAACGATCCACGCGTCCGCGCGGACATTTGGGACAAAGACTCGGAGAACAAGATGACCAAGAGACTTGAAGGCAAAGTGGCGCTGGTAACCGGCGCATCAAAGGGTATCGGCGCCGAGATCGCGGTTCGCCTCGCCGCCGAGGGTGCGGCGGTCGCCGTCAACTACAGCGCCAGCAAGCAGGCGGCCGAGCGCGTGGTCGCCGCAATCACCGGCAAGGGCGGCAAAGCCGTTGCCGTGCACGGCAATCTCACCGACGCCGGCCAGGTGAAATCGGCGGTGGCCGAGACCGTGAAGGCATTTGGCCCGATCGACATCCTCGTCAACAATGCCGGGCTCTACGAGTTCGCGCCGCTGGATGGCATTACCGCCGAGCACTTCCACAAGCATTTCGACCTCAACGTGCTTGGCCTGCTGCAGGTGTCGCAGGAAGCCGCGCGGCACTTCAATGAGGCGGGCGGCAGCATCGTCAACATCAGTTCCGGCGTATCGACAATGGCCCCGCCGAACACCGCCGTCTACACCGCGACCAAGGCCTCGGTGGACGCTATCTCCTCGGTGCTGTCAAAGGAACTGGCGCCGCGAAAGATCCGCGTCAACACCGTCAACCCCGGCATGATCGCCACCGAAGGCGTCGTTGCCGCGGGTCTGGACGAAGGTGACATGCGCAAGTGGATCGAATCCGCGACGCCGCTGGGCCGGATCGGCAAGGTCGAGGAGATCGCGGCGGCGGTGGCGTTCTTTGCTTCGGATGATGCTTCGTACATCACCGGCGAAACATTGCACGTGACGGGTGGCCTGCACTGAGAACCCGCTTCGTCATGGCCGGGCAAAAGCTAACGGTCATTCCGGGGCGCGAGCGCAGCGAGCGAACTGTGATGTGCAATTGCACATCTGAGAATCTCGAGATTCCGGGTCTGGTCCTTCGGACCATCCCGGAATGACGGCTGCTCCGCGCAGCTTTGTTCCCCATCCGACTCGGTTCTGTTCGCAAAGAACGAATCGGAATCGCGCAAATCGGCGCGGAGCAATTCTTAACAACGCGTTTGCTTCGTGTAGCCCGGATGAGCGCAGCGATATCCGGGGCAGCCCCGCATATCGCTTTCGCTCATGCGGGCTACTTCTCTGTCGCCGTGAAAAACTTCGTGCCGTCGAAAAAGCGGTTCGGACGGGTGAACACGGACAGGAACGTCGCGCCGTCAGGCGCATGCGCGACATGGATGTTGCCGCCCGGCCGCCACACGAAGTCGCCCGGCCCGCAGCTTCCCTCCGCGTCATCCAGCGAGCCTTCGAGCATGAACGTCTGTTCGAGCGCGGTGTGCTCGTGCAGCGGCACCACGGCGCCTGGCGCCATCTTGAACAGGATGGTGGAGCGCCCCTCGTCGTCGCTGTAAAGAATCTTCATCTCGATCCCGGCGAACTGCGTCGGCTGCCAGGGCATTTCAGATGCGGCAACGAAGGTCGAGCGCAGATGCGGCGGATTGACGGGCGCTGACGTTGTCGTTGACGATTGCGCTGACGTTTGCGCTGACGTTTTTTCGGGCTTGTTCATGGCTCTCGCTCCCTGGATGCGGCTCATCTCCGTGGGCCGGCGGGAACGATTTTAGCACATTCCGTCAAACGCGCGCATCACGACAAAAGCCCGCGACGGATCGCGGGCTTTGTCGCTTTGTAGGATGGGTGGAGCGCAGCGATACCCATCATTTCACGGGCAGTATTGATGGGTATCGCTTCGCTCCACCCATCCTACGTACTTTCGTCAGTGAACGCCGCGAGCGACGGTTTCGCCCGGGACTTCCGCGGACTTGATCTTGTGCCGCGGCGTCAGGACGCTGAGCTGAACCGGCGAAACCGACATCACGGCCGGCGCCTGTTCGCTGACGTTTTCAGCGCCCAGCACCTGAAGCTGCACGGCGGAAACCGGCAGACCGGCCTTTTCGTAAGACGGCAACTCGCCCGCGACAGCGCCGGTCACAGCCGTCATCGCGAGGACCGCGGCGGCAGCGAAGGAAACAGAAATCTTCTTCACGTCAATTCTCCCTGATGGCCTGGAGTACAGACTTAAAGGTCTCTTGTTGCATTGCAATAGTTCATTGCTGCGATGCACAATAACGTGATCGCACCGTCCATTACGGGAGACGGAATGCCGAACCGGCGGTTGGTCGCACCATCAGTCGTGAAGGTTCGCTGGAAATTTTTTGCAGGCGCCGCGGTCGGGGAAACGGACCGGCGCGCTCAGCGCGCGACGCGTAGCAAGCGTAGCCCGGATGAGCGCAGCGATATCCGGGGTCAGCCCCATCGGTCCACGATAAGCGCCCCGCATGTCGCTACGCTCATGCGGGCTACTTCATCACCCCGGATATCGTTCGTTTGGGTTGATCGGCTCAGGCCGCCTTCGCTGCCTGTTCCGGCGGCGCGGTGTCCATCGCGCGCATGTAGAGATCGAGCAGGCCTTCACGCTCGTCGCGCTCGTCCTTGTCCTGCTTTCGCAGCTTGATGATCTCCTTGAGGATTTTTACGTCAAAGCCCTCGCCCTTGGCCTCCGCAAAGATTTCCTTCTTCTGCTCGTTCAGCTCCTGCAACTCGGTGTCGATGTTTTCGACCCGCTCGACGAAGGAGCGAATTTTGCCGCCGGGAATGGTGATGTCTGACATGGTGCCTCTTGCTTGGTGAGGTCGTGAAAATGACCGCAAACAAATAACCAATGTGTTAACCTCCCGGGCGCCCTCCCCAGGAACCTGATACTCTCCCGATTTATCCGCATGAACGTGATTTCGATTCAGTCGCAGGTTGCCTTCGGCCATGTCGGCAATAGCGCCGCGGTCTTTCCGATGCAGTTGCACGGCATCGACGTAACAGCGGTGCCGACCACGCTGTTGAGCAACCGGCCGGGCTACCCGACCATCCGCGGCCGGGTGCTGGAAGCACAACTGGTCGCCGATCTCCTGCTCGGCATCGAGGAGCGCGGCGCGGTCGATGCGTGCGACATGATTCTGTCGGGCTATCTCGGCTCGCCCGATATCGCCGCCGTGGTCGCAGACTTCGTCGCGCGCGCCAAAGCGCGCAATCCTTCCCTGCTCTATTGCTGCGATCCCGTGCTCGGCGATCGCGACCGCGGCCTGTTCGTGCAAGCCGATATTCCGCCTGTCGTGCGCGACCGGCTCTGTCGGCTGGCCGATGTCATCACGCCCAACCATTTCGAGTTCGAATATCTCGCGGGCGCCAAGGCCTCAAACGATAAGGCCACGACAACCGGTCAGGTCATCGCGCAGGCGCAAGCGCTGCTGGCGCGCGGCCCATCGACGATCGTCATCACCAGCGCCGAACTGTCGGATACGCCGGACGGCGAGATCGAGACCGTCGCCGTCGAGCGATCGCAAAGCTGGCGCGTGCGCACGCCAAGACTGCCGATCAGCCCGTCCGGCACCGGCGATCTCTTTGCCTCGCTGTTCGTTTCCGCGCGCGTCCAGGGCAAGAACACGCCGGAAGCGCTCGGCCACGCCGCGTCCGCGATCTTCGCCGTGCTGGAACGCACCGCCATCAGCGGCACGGAGGAAATGCGCATCGTCGCGAGCGCCGACCAGCTCGTTCACCCGACGCGCCGGTTCGACGCTGTCATCATCGGTACTTGGTAGGGCGGATTAGCGACAGCCTAATCCGCCGCCCCACGAAGTTGGTGGGTTACGCCTTCGGCTAACCCACCCCTACGCCACCTCTTCTCTTCCGCTCACGAGTTGCTTGCGCTCGCGATGACAAAAAGTGCGACAAAATAGCCCGACGGGCAAATCACCAAAAGTCTGTCCAGTGCTTCGCGCAAAAATATTTCCGTTGCCCCGTCGGGCAAATCATCCGTTCAATTCTGCCCGTCTACCGCGACAAGAGGGGCGATCGCGATCGTCACGAACGTGCGGTGGGATGCGATGGACGCTGATGCTGCGACTGACGAGCGCGGCAAAGGCGTACGGCGAAATCGTTTGGGTCCGACGCCCCGGTGCTGGCGTCAAGTTGGTGGGAGGCTAACGCTTCTCACGGATGATGGTGGCAAGAAAGCCGGTCACCAGGACGATCACGTATAAGCCGTAAAGCCGTTGCGTGGGGGAGGCCGGAGTGTTCTCCGCTGAACCTGTATGCTCGTGTGCATTTTGTTTTGTGCAATCGCATGCGAGACCGCGGGTGCAGCGCGCACCCGGTCTTCCCCGCGCCCTCTTCTGTTTCGGAGGGCAAACGAAACGTAAAACCTCGGGCGCATCGCGCCGCGAGAAGGATCTTTGCTGTCATCGCCCGCCTTCTGTTTATTTATGTCTCCGAACACCTGTCAGTGATTTGTCCGGAATAAACATCAAGCCGGGCGATCCAGTATTCCAGAGACGCTGATGATTGAAACGATAGGCATCGGCGTACTGGATACCCGCATGCGCGGGCATGACAGTCGCCATCAGTCGGCTTTGAAATTCCAAATACGAACTGAACGCGCGCGCAGCATGGCGTTAAGCTTTCTTCCCGTTCCGTGTGAGCTAGATCACGCACGCTCGGAACCTGATTTGGCCAACCTGCGACCAAAAGGCAGAACGCCGGCATCAGGAGATGCGAACATGACCCAGGTCTATTTTCACTGCTCGAACTCCCGCGAAGTCCGGATCGATCGATCCGGCGAAGCGGTCAGCGATCTCGCCGAAGCGCGCGACCGCGCGGTCGGCATCGTGCGATCGCTCATCATGCAACGCGACCAGGAAGACTGGCGCGACTGGACCGTGCATGTCAGCGACTCCGACGACGAGATCTTCGTGCTCCCCTTCGCCTTCGTCCTCGGCAAGCCGCATTAGAGCATGATCCGGAAAAGTGGATACCGGTTTTCCCCTCGGGACAAACGCGAAGCGTTTGCCCGGAGATCATGCTCAAAAGATAGGAAATTGCCGCGATGCTCCCGCCCTTCAATGCGATCGTAACGCGCTGTCACAGGCTGGCCGAACGCATCTGCAACCCGTATCGCCCCGAGCGGCACTACATGCGCGGCCCCGGGCCGAAGTGGCACGCCCGGCATCGCGCCGCGCCAGACGCCGGCAGGCCCTGATCGTCCCCACGCCAGCCGCTTACGCGACCGTCCGCTTGTCGATGACCTTGCGAAAGTCGGTTGCGAGGCTGGCGTAATAGGCTGCCAGCACCTCGTAGAAGCTCTGCTCGGCCTTGTCCTTTGCTTCCCGCGCATGTTCTTCGCACCGGGCGGCCCTGGCCTCGTACTTCTCCACCTTGGTCTGAAGCTCGGTTTCCATTGCCACTACTCCACGCAACGCACACACCCCCCGATGGTATGTCGGCAAAAGTCGAAAAGATGGCCGCGGCGGGGAAATTTCGCAGCGTTGACGTGAGCAAGCCGTGACGGCGAGCAAGCCGGCAGGTCGCGCGCAGACTACCGCGTCGGCACCGGCATCGGCGGACGCAGCGATGACCGTGACGTGCCGGTCGTGCTGGCCGGCGGCTTCGCCGCCTTCTTTCCGGTGCAGGGAACGGACGAGCGAACCGCTTTACCGCACCACATCGAGCCTTACGTTTGCAACACCCTTTCCGATCATTCCGAGTTCAGCCGCCGCCGAATGAGAGACGTCGACAATACGCCCGGGCACATACGGTCCGCGATCATTGACGCGCACCGTCACCGAACGGCCGGACTTGATGTCGGTCACACGCAACATGGTGCCGAACGGCAGGCTCGGATGCGCCGCGGTCAGTTCGCGCGCGTCGAATTTTTCTCCGCTCGCGGTCTCCGTCCCCTCGCTGTAGAAACTCGCCAGCCCCTGCGACGCAACTTTGGTCCCGGCTGCATCGCTACGAGAAGCGAACCGCGTATGCTTCCTCGTGGCCGCCACGCGCGTCTTCATCGATGATGGCGTTCGATCGCGTTCCAGCGATGCCTGGCGGCTGGTGCGGAAGTCAGACCTTTGACTGACGACAGAGGACTGGGCGCAGGCCGCAAGCGAAGCTGCCGCGAGCGCTACAGCCATCAGCCTGACGATTTTTCCCGCGTTGATGGGTGAGACCAGACGCACATCACGCCGTACGCGGCCTGCGACGTCGACGAACGAATGACCTGCAGCATCGATGGACGACATGTTGCATCCCCAACTCGCGCCCCAGCCCAAGCCGAAATCCAACAGGTCGAAGGATCCCGATCCAATCAGGGCAGAAGCGAGGCGGCATGCGATCAAGGGCGGCAGGATTCGCGCAATTTCACCCGGCTGTGGTGATCCGGCCACAGCCACTGCCGTCTTTGCGCGATGCAGTGAAGACAGGCAGGTCTGGAATCCGCTTAGCTCTAATACGGCGGCTTCTTCCGCTCCCGTTGCGCCCTGGCCGCTTCCATCCACCACGTCAGATCATCCGCAAAGCGCGGAAACGCGTGTTCCAGCGCCTTGCCGCCGCCCTCGGCGGTCGGCTTGCCGTCGGCGGACAACGTCTGCGAAATCGGCCCGACCGCGAGGCTGCTCGAAGTCACCACCATGCCCATTTCGGACAGCGTGCCATGCCAGGCCAGGGCGGCGCGAGCGCCCGCAAAACGCCCGGCGGAATAGCTGGCAATCGCGGCGGGGCGCCAGAACCATTCCTCGAGGAAATGATCGGTGAGGTTTTTCAACCCCGGCTGGATACCCCAGTTGTATTCGCCGGTGACGAACACAAAACCGTCGGCGCCGCGAATTTGGCCGGCGAGCTTTTCAAGCGGCGCCGGCGCCTGCCCCTTCGGATATTCCTTGTACATCCGGTCCAGCATCGGCAGACCGATCGCCCTGGCGTCGATCAGTTCGACATCGTCACCCCTGGCACGAAAGGCCTCGACGACGAATTGCGCGAGCCGGATGCCCATGCGGTCGGAACGGTAGGAGCCGTAGAGAACGAGAATGCGGTTGCTCATGGTGGCGAAAGGCTATCACACCACGGCTTGATCGGCGCGCCCTCAGGGGCGCCAATAGCGCCAAAGGTCGGCCTTGTCGTTCGAACGATGTTCGGGGGAGTTCGGCGGCAGCGAGAGGCCTCTGATGAAGCCGAGCAGGCAAACGGCGACGAAGCCGAAACCGCCCGCCACGCCGATCCAGTGAAAAATGCTGTCCATGCCGCTACCTCCGACGATTGGTCGCGGGGCTTGGCCAATCGGTTCACCGGGGCACGGACACAAGGCCCGGCCCCGGTTCCCGGCCCCCTGATAGCCGCAACCTCTCCACGGCAGCGCCTTGCTTTGGTCAAACCCGGCTGGCCGTCTGGACCGGCCCTGCGGCTTGCACCGCCACGATTCCGCTCGGGCCTTTCTGTTGATGACATTGGACTGATAGAGGGACACCAATGCAATCCACGCCAAATCTGCGCGACACCGATCCGCACGACGTGTTCGTGATCGAGCCCGACGCCTCGCTCGCCGCACGCGCCGACAAGGCCTCGCTCGACCTGTTGTACGACGTGCTGAGCCGTCCGTCGGACCCCGCTCCTTCGCAGGTCAGGCCCGATCCCGAACTGCGCATCGCGCCCGATTTCTCCGCAAGCGCCGCGGTGCCATCGGTCGATGCCGCCGCTCGCCGGACCGTCGCAGATGATGTCCCTGTCAGCGATATCAAGCTCGGCGACACCGAAATCAGCGCGCACCAGCCGTCCACCAGCAAGTTCGCCAGAGGTGCGGTCATGAGCCTGTTCGCGCTGGGCAGCGCCATCGCTGCCGCCGCGTGGCAGCACTACGGCGATGACGCCAAGGCGATGATGGCGCGTTATTCGCCGCCGTTCTCGCTCGCTTCCCTGGCTTCCCCGGAAAAGCCTCCGGCAGCCGAGCCACCGGCCGCTGCCGCGGTTCAGGCCCCGGCGGCCAGTCAGGCTGCAGCCCAACCGGCACCGCCCGCCGACAACGCCGCGCCGGTGACGGCCACCGCCTCGCCCGACCAGACGCAGCTGATACAGTCGATGGCGCGCGATCTGGCCTCCATGGGCCAGCAGATCAACGAACTCAAGGCGAGCATCGAGCAGATCAAGGCCAGCCAGCCGCAAATGGCGAGCGCGCCTGCGAGGACGACCGAAGCCCGTCTTGCCGAACCTGCGCCGCGGCCCCGGATCGTGCCACCGCCTGCACATCCGGCCACCGCCACGATACGCAAGCCGAAGCAGGTGTTCCCCTACGCGCCGATCGCGCCGGCATCGCCGCCGCAACAGGCCGCAGCCCCGGCGCAGATCGCCCCGCAGGTGCAAGCCGCCGAGGACGGCGGTCCCGTGGTGCGACCGCCGATGCCGTTGCATTAGTGTGGTAGCCTGGGCGAGAAGCGCGAAGGCGGCTCGTCTCGCCGAAGCTCGAAGAGCGTAGGCGGAGGGAAAAAATCAGCTCTGATGCGGTCCGCGCATCATCTTCATGGCGTCCTCGACATGCCGCCACTCCCTGGCCTCCTCGGCCTCGCCCTTGCGCTCGCAGGCCAGCGCATTTTGCGCGGCCTCGGCGATCGCCGATAGACCGTGCTGCTCGATCATCTGGCGCGCGATGGTGTGAATTTGCGTATGGGACATCATATCGCTCTCCCCTGATGTCTGATCCGCGCCGGGTCAATCGCCGCGGCGCTTCCCTTGCCTGACAACGCCCGAAGCCGAGCTCTCGTTCCCGGGCCATCGCCGCAAATGCGGCGCGCGGCGCAGCATCCGGACAACGCCGTGAATATACCGGCAAATTGAACCTTGGCCCCGCCCCCGGCGTCCAACTTCAAGTCAGTCCCTTGAAATCAGTTCATTTCACCAGAATTCATTCCGCGAGCACACGTCATGTTCGTCAGCGCCTGCCTTTGGTCCCGCCGCCTCGGCCTCGTCCTCGTCTCCCTGATCGCTGCGTCCTCCCTCGCCTTCGCCGCACCGGCCGAAAAGCCGGTGGCGGGCAAGGTCGTGCACTTCCCGCAAGGCGTCTGGAGCGCGCTGCCGCAGCTCGGGCCGGACGGCAAGGTCCGGCAATGCGTGCTGGTGGCGGCCCGCGATCGCGCGACCAAAGATGGCCCGGTGACGACGCGGCTTTCGCTTAACATCAGCCGGGGCAGCGGTTTCACCGCCGTACTCGGGGATGACCGCGTGCCGACCGAGGAGGTGCTGGACGACCAGGCCGAGATGCTGATCGACAACCGCGCCTTTCCATCGGTCGGCTTCCCGGTCGCCGGCACCGCCTTCATCTTCCATCCCGGCGATGCCGCCGGCGCGCTCACGGCCCTCGCCAAAGCCAACCGCATCACGCTGCGTTCGGATGGCGCCGGCGTCGACTCCGGCGCCGTCGCCGTCAATCTTCCCGCCGAAGCGCTCAAATGGCTCACCGATTGCGGCCGGGCCTTCAACATCGCGATCGACAAGCCGACCGATCCCAACGCGCCCGACATGCCCACGCCACGGCCGCGCTCGCCTGTCATCGTCGACATTTCGACCCTGCCGCCCGGCCCTCCCGGCATGTCGGACAAGCAGAAGATCGAGGGCTGGGATGCCTCCGAGCTGCGCGCCAGCGACGGCAGCATCGTCGTCTGCTTCATTCGCCGCCACTATGTGATGGGATCAGCGCCCTCCTCGCGCCGGATGGCGACGTTCCTGATGGTGAGCCGCAAGCGCGGCTTCACCCTCATGCTCAAGGACAG
The DNA here is from genome assembly GCF_900099825.1 of Bradyrhizobium ottawaense. NCBI lineage: Bacteria > Pseudomonadati > Pseudomonadota > Alphaproteobacteria > Hyphomicrobiales > Nitrobacteraceae > Bradyrhizobium > Bradyrhizobium ottawaense. The sequence goes on from NZ_LT629693.1 coordinate 49,698, forward strand.
CAATATCAATCAGCCCGAGGGCGCGCCGGTCGAGGCGACGCTCAAGATCGGCGACGATCCCTTCACCGACTTCTCCGCCCAGGTGCAAGGCAATGACGAAATCGGAATCTTCCCGCAGCATGCCGCGGCGCTGGCCGCCCTGCTCGAGAAAGGCACCCGCGCCACTTTCAAGTCGAAGGTAAGCGACAATTTCGAATTTCCGGTGCAGGCCAGCGTCATCCCGTGGCTGCGCGCCTGCGCCCGCCGCAACGGCATCGCGTTCGAGCAGGTGGGGCAGTAGTCATTCGAGCTCCGGCGGCTCGAACCAGTTCGTCAGCGACAGCCCGCCATCGACCACGATCGCAGCGCCGGTGACATACGCCGATACCTTGTTGGACAGCACCGCCAGCGCCATCGGCGCCAGGTCTTCGGCCGCTCCGAGACGGCCGAGCGGAATGTGTCTGGCGAGTTTGGGATCGGCGACGAAGCCACCGGCCGCGATGGCGCCGGGCACCAGCGCGTTGACGCGGATGCCGTAGCGGCCGAACGTCTTCGCCAGCTCCCGCACCAGCATCGCAAGCCCCGCCTTCGCCGTGGAATAATGCGGCAGGTTGCGCGGCGTGCCGGCATGCAGCGAAGTCAGCAGCAGGAACGATCCGCCGACCTTGGCCGCAATCAGCTTCCGCGCCAGCGCACGCGCGAGGTGAAAGCCCGCCTCGAGATTGACCGCATGCATCTGCGCCCAGGTCTCGGTAGAGACCGCCATCGCATGGTCGGCCTCGCGCCGTGGCGGCGAGGCTGAGTGCACGAAATGCGTCACCCGTCCGACGGCCGCTTCGGCATGCGCCAGCAGGGCATCGCGGGCAGCGGAATTGGCGAGGTCCCCAACCCACGTGGATGCGAGGTCCGGCCGCGGCGAGGATTTCACCGCCGCCGTCACCGTATCCGCGTTGACGTCGGCGAATATGGTCCGCACGCCCTCACCGACCAGCGCCTGTGCGATCGCGCGGCCGATGCCGTTGCCGGCGCCGGTAACCAGCGCCGCCTCGCGCGCGGGGTCGAATGGCGTGTCAAAAAGGCTCATGTTCGTCGGATCCCCCGGAACTACATCGCTTGAGGCCTTGAACCCTACAGAAGGAGCACGCGACCAACCATCGACGATTTCGACCAACAGGCGGTCAGATGCCTCCCTTGCTCTATACCGCCCTCTTCGAAGCCCTCGGCGCCGTCGCCCTCTGGACGATGGTCACCGATATCAGGGCCGGCAGCACGACCAACCGCGGCATGACCATCGATGCCAGGGAAAATCCCGGCGGATTCTATCTCGTCATGTTCGCCAAGGGGGCCTTCGCCTGTTTTGCCGCCGCCACGCTGCTGCACACGCTGGGGTTGATCGGCGATCCCGTGGCCTGGGTCCACGAGACCTTTCCATTTCTCAAGGTTCGCTAGAACCGGTCATGCCGGGCCTTGTGCCGTGCATGACGAAGGGCAAGTCACTGGATGCACATCGCCCGCATCGACAGGTTGCTTTCGCACGGCCGGAAATCGGCCTATTGTCGCGCCTGCAACCGGCGGGACCATTCGATGCGAACCCGCGTTCGAAAGTTTGCCCACGTCCTGGAACGCCTTGGCCTTGCCATGGCCGGCGCGGCGAGCGGGTTGTTTGTGTCGGCGCTGGTGGGAACGAGCATCACGCTGTTCACGTCCCAGGCCTTCCTGCTCCTGATGATGCTCGGCGGCGCCATCGGATTCTATCTCGGGATCGACACCCCGCCTTTGCCCTTCAACGCCAGCAGCGGCAAACCTTCGAACGACGAATGGGTCCGCAAGATCGACACCCCGGAATTCCTCAGTGCGGTCGGCACCTTTCTCGCGGCGTTCTCGGCGTTTGCGTCCGTCGGCGTGATCGTGCTGCGCCACGATCCGCATATCGCCTGGACCTGGATGATCATGGCCGGATGGTGCGTCGGCGTTGCGATGCAGATCATTGCCGGCGCGATTGCGCGTCGGCGATGAGGCAAGCGGGAACCGGCGCGCGTTTGCAGATCGTTAAGCAAACATCCGTGAGCCCGATCGTGCCATCAAACAAATTCCACAATCTTTTTTAGGAAGAGTAGTTCGCTTCATTCATGAAGGAGACCTTTGATGCGGTTTGGTCATGCCCTCTTCATCGCCGCAACGGCCGGCCTTCTCACACTGGCAGCTCCGACGCTTGCCAGAAATTCCGATGCGCAAAAACCCGGTGAGCAGCCGGCTGCGTCTTCCTGTCGTGCCTACCAGATGGCGGCCGATGGGCAGTGGACGCCATTGCCCTGTCAGGAGACGGGTTCCACAGGCCAGACGCAGCACAAGCCCGCACCGAAAAGCACCGACGACGAGACGCGCTGAAACGCAGGGAACACAGTCGTAGCCGCGAAGCCGCGCCGCGCGAAGCAGCCTGATGGGTGGGCACGGCGCAAGTGCGCCTTTGCCCACCCTACGGACTGAGCAGCGCAGCAACCCCCACCCTCAATCGTAAACCCCGGATTAATTCACACCACCTATGATGGGCCTTCGCGTTCCCTCTCCATCGCAAATGGCTCACTTCCATGAAAATCGGCACGCTCCTCACCGCCGCCATCGTTTCGCTGTCCGCCGTCGGCGGCGGCCTCGCCGTCTACGTGGCGGTGACCAAATACCAGACGATGGACAAGGTTTCGGTCGCCCAGAGCCGGCTTGCGGTGGTACGGGCGGTCGGAGAAATCCCGCGCTACATGAACCCGGAACGCGGCTTTGCCACCAACCTCCTGCTCGGACCCGCGACGATCGACCCAAAACTGCGCACCGAACTGAACGACAAGTACCGCAGGGACACCGACGGCGCGCTGGCCAAGATGAACCAGATCCGTAACGCCCTGCCCGGCTCGCTCGACGACAGCGCAGCCTTGGGCAGCGGGATCGACGCGCTGAACGCCCAGTTCGCGGCGCTGCGCACCGCCATCGACAAGGCGCTCGACGGCCCGGCCGAGCCGCGCAAGGATGCCGTCAAGAAGATCGTCGCCGACAACGCCGCCTTCAACACCGCCGTGACCAAACTGCTCGACGACCAGGTCCGCAAGATCGCCCAGCTCGACGGCGACGCCTACCGGCAGGCGAGCTACGCCAACATCGCCTGGACCCTGCGCGACGTCGGCGGTTACAATTCCAGTCTGCACAAGAACCTTGTCGGCGCCAAGCGCGCGGCAACCGAAGCCGAAAAGCTGGATCTGAGCCGGTCGCAGGGCCGCAACGACCAGATCCTGATGTCGCTGCAGGACCTGCGCGGCAACCCCGCCACGCCGGCCAATATCGCAGCCGCACTGGGCAAGATGAACGACGCCTATGTCGACAGCTTCGGCAAGGAGATGAAGCTCGCCAAGGACGGCGCGGCAACCGGCAAATACGAACACGACGTCGACACCTTCTTCGTGGAATCGCAGCGCGGCCTCGGCTCGATCATCACCGTGCGCGACGCCTTCTACGACAACGCCGAACAGATTTTGGGCTCCGGCTATTCCGCCGCACGCTTCAGCTTCATCGTCGCACTGGCAGGCCTGATCGCCGTCGTTGCGGCCAGCGCCGGCATGATCGTGATGGTCCGCCGCCGCGTCTGCAAGCCGATCGTCGATCTCACCGCCACCATGTCGCGGCTCGCCAGCGGCGACATGACCGATGAAGTTTCCGGCGCCGGGCGTGGCGACGAGATCGGCGCGATGGCAGCTGCCGTACGCGTCTTCAAGGACAACATGATCGAAGCCGAACGTCTCGCCGCCGAGAAGGCCGTCGAGAGCGACGGCAAGATGCGGCGCGCGCAGGTGCTGGACGAACTGACCCGCGCGTTCGAAGCCAAGGTCACCGAACTGGTCGGCGGACTGTCGTCGGCCTCATCCGTCATGGAAGACACCGCGCAGTCGATGTCGTCGACCGCGACCGCCACCAACCGCCAGGCCGCCGTCGTCGCCGCGGCCTCGACCCAGACCTCGACCAACGTCCAGACGGTGGCGAGCGCCACCGAGGAACTCACCTCCTCGATCTCGGAGATCGGCCGCCAGGTCGCGCAGTCCACCGAGATCGCGGCGCGTGCGGTCGAAAACGCCCGCCGCACCGGCGATACCGCGCGTTCGCTGGCCGAAGGCGCCCAGAAGATCGGCGACGTCGTGACGCTAATCCAGAGCATCGCGGCGCAGACCAACCTGCTGGCGCTGAACGCGACCATCGAGGCCGCCCGCGCCGGCGATGCGGGCCGCGGCTTTGCGGTGGTGGCTTCCGAGGTCAAATCGCTGGCCGGCCAGACCGCGAAGGCGACCACCGAGATCTCCGAGCAGATCGCGGCGATCCAGGCCGCGAGCGATGAAACCGTGACCGCGATTCAAAACGTCGCCAACGTCATCGGCGAGATCGATCAGATCGGCACCGCGATTGCGGCTGCGATCGAGCAACAGGGCTCGGCGACCAAGGAAATCTCGCGCAGCGTTCAGGAAGCCGCGCGCGGCACCAGCGAAGTCAATTCCAACATCACCGGCGTGCAGAAGGCGGCCGACGACACCGGCTCCGCTGCCCAGCAGGTGCTGGGCGCGGCCGAGCAGCTGTCGTCGCAGTCCAAGGATCTCGCCGGACAAGTCAACCGGTTCCTGTCGGAAGTCCGCGCCGCCTGAGGCCGAGCGGACCCGAAGCGCGGGCCGCGCTATCCGCGCAGGCCGAGCACGCGGCGCGCAATCGACTGGCGATGGACCTCGCTCGGTCCCTCGTACATCCGCATCACCCGCGCCTTCTGCCATAGCGCGCTGAGCGGCAATTCCAGCGTCATGCCGAGCGCGCCGAGCGTCTGCATGGCGTGATCGCAGGCTTCATAGGCCATCTCGGTCGCGAACACCTTGATCATCGAGGCCTCCTGCTTGACCTCCTCGCCGCGGTCGGTCTTGTCGGCGGCGTCCTGCACCATCAATCGACACGCATGAATGCGGGTGGAGATATCCGCAACCCACCACTGGATCGCCTGGCGCTCGGCGAGCTTGACGCCAAAGGTCTCGCGCTGTTTCGCGTGTTCGCACAGCATGTCGCAGGCGCGCCGCGCGATGCCGATGCAGGTCGATCCCATTTCGAGCCGCCGCGTGCGCAGCCGCAACTGCATCGGCGCATAGCCCTTGCCGATTTCGCCGAGCACGGAACCCTCGGGGAGACGGCAGTCCTCGAACACGACCTCGTAGGTCGTGTGACCGCCGATCATGGGGATTTCGCGCTCGATGATGAAGCCGGGTGTGCCCTTCCCGACGATGAAGGAGGTGATGCCGCCCTGCCGCGCGTCGTTGCCGACGCGGGCCATGACGATGATGAAATCCGCGGCGCGGGCGTTGCTGATCCAGATCTTGCGGCCGTTCAGCACCCATTGATCGCCGTCGCGTATCGCCCGCGTCTTCATCGCGGCGGGATCGCCGCCGGCGCCCGGTTCCGAAATCGCGATCGCCGACACCATCCGCCCCTCGATATAGGGCTGCATGTAGCGCTGCTTCTGCGCCTCGGTACCGACCGCCTGCAGCATCCGCAGGTTCGGCGAGTCCGGCGGCAGAATGAACGGCACGCAGGTTCGGCCCAATTCCTCGTGAACCGCGGCCATGGTGCGGGCCGGCAGGTCGTGGCCGCCGAGGTCCTCGGGCGCATCGAGACCCCACAGTCCGAGATCCTTCGAGACCGTGCGCAGCCGCTGGCGCTGCTCGTCCGTCAGTCCCTCGTGACCGCCGCCGGGCAATTTGGACTTCAGGTAATGCGGTTCGAGCGGAATGAGTTCACGGTCCACGAATCGCGCGACCGTGTCGCGGATCATGGCGGTCTCTTCATGGGTGGTCATGCGATTGGCCTCTCAGTCCGCAAACCCGACATAGCGCACGAAATCGCCGTTCGGCTCGCGGTCGGAGCGGACGGCGTTGGCGGGAAAGCTGTCGTCGGGATAGCCCATCGCGACACAGGTCATGATGACCTCCTCCTCGGGGATGCCGGCGACCTCGCGCACGATATCCGAGCGGGTGATGCCCTGCCCGTTGATGACGCTGCCAAGTCCGCGATCCCAGGCCGCCAGCACCAGGCCATAGCAGAGCGCGCCGAGATCGAAGTGGCACACCGCGCCGGGATCCAGAATGCGGTCGTAGGTCAGCACCAGCGAGACCGGCGCGTCGAACTGCCGGAAACCGCGCAGCACCCAGTCCTGCCGCATCGGCTTGTCGTCGCGCGCGATCCCCATGACCGCGAAAAGTTTCTTGGCAACGTCAACCTGCCGGCCGCGATGAACCCCCTGATACTCGCCGTGGCTGACGATGTCGCGCTTCGGCCTGGCGCCGGCCATCATCTCTTCCATGTTGCGGCGGCGGACCTCCTCAAGCGGATCGCCGGTCAGGACGTGGATGTGCCAGGGCTGGGTGTTCATCGACGATGGTGCGCGCTTGGCGACCTCGATGATCTCCTCGATGACCGCGCGCGCCACCGGCTGCTTCCTGAAGCCGCGCACGCTCTTGCGCGTCTGTGCCAGCGTTTCGAAATCCATCCGTTGCATCTGCGAACCTTCCTGCAATCCCAAGTCTCTCTCCCATCGCTGTCGTTACGCGGCGGCCTTGCGGGCCGCGGCCTGCGCCAGCACCATCTCGGCGCATTTTTCGCCGATCATGATGGCCGGTGCGTTGGTGTTGCCGCTGGTCAATGTCGGCATGATCGACGCATCCGCCACGCGCAAACCTTCGATTCCGTGCACCCGCAATTCGCTGTTGACCACGGCCATCGGGTCGGAGCCCATCTTGCAGGTGCCGACGGGATGATAGGTGGTCTCGGCGTTGTTGCGAACCCAGTCAAGCAATTCGTCATCGCTCTGGAGCGCGACGCCGGGCGCAATCTCCTCGCCGGTCACCTCCTTGAGCGGCGACGTCGCCATCAGCTCGCGGCCCTTGCGGATCACGGCGACGATGCCAGCGCGGTCGTGCTCGGTAGAAAGGAAGTTGAAGCGTATCGCCGGCGGCTCGGCGGGGTCCGCCGATTTGATGTGGATGGAGCCAGTGCTCTCCGAGCGCAGCACGTTGGCGTTCATGGTGATGCCCTGCCGCTTGGCGACGCGCCGCTGGCGGCCGACCATCTCATACAGGAACGGCAGGATCGAAATCGTCGCATCGGGGGTCTCGAGTCCCTCCCGGGTGCGGAAATACATCCGGATCGGCACAGCCGTCGAGGCCAGGAATCCGGTACCGAACAGCGCATATTTCAGCACCTCGCGCGCCAGTCGCCAGCCGCGCGCATTGTCGTTGAAGGTGAGGTTGCGTCCCTTGATGGCAAACTTGATGCGCGGCGAATAATGATCGCGCAAATTCTCGCCGACACCCGGCAGCTCATGCACCGGCGTAATCCCGCGCGCGCGCAGCAGTTCGCCCTGGCCGATGCCGGAGAGCTCCAGCAATTTCGGCGAGTTGATCGCGCCGCCGCAGACGATCACCTCGCGCGCCGCCCGCGCCTGCCGCGAAACGCCGTTCACGGAATAGCGCACGCCGACGCAGCGCTTGCCGTCGAGGATCAGCGCCTCCGCCATCGCGCCCTGTTCGATGATCAGGTTCGGCCGTCCGCGCACGGCATCGAGATAGCAGACCGCCGTGCTCTGGCGCTTGCCGCCCGCAATCGTGACCTGCGACATGCCGATCCCTTCCTGGGTCTCGCCATTCAGGTCCGGATTGAACGGCAGAGCAATGCGGCCGGCGGCCTCGATGATCTTCTCCAGCAGCGGCACCTTGTTGCGCGGCGTGTCGGTCACCCGCAGCAGCCCGTTGCGGCCGCGAAACTTGTCCGAGCCGCCCTCGTAACGTTCCATCCTCCGGAAGATCGGCAACACGTCCTGATAGCTCCAGCCGCGGTTGCCGAGCTGGGCCCAGTGGTCGTAATCCTGCGCCTGGCCGCGCATATAGACCATGCCGTTGATCGAGCTCGATCCGCCCATCATCTTGCCGCGCGGCACGTCGATGCGGCGTCCGCCCGAACCTTCGTCGGGCTCGGACTTGTAGCACCAGTTCACGGCGGGATCGTCGATCATCTTGGAGGTGCCGACCGGCACCCGCGCCCAGAAATGGTCCGATCCCTTGATGCCCGCTTCCAGCAGCAGTACGCGATAGGCGCCGCTCTCGCTCAGCCGGCTTGCGACCACCGCGCCGGCCGAACCCGCGCCGACCACGATGTAGTCATAGGCGGCGTTGTCAGTCATGGCACGGTCATCCTCTTGTTGATGGCGGGATTTCGATCGCAGCAGGAAACCAGCGCGCGGACGCGATGGCAAGGGGTGCTCGCCTCACCTGCTAGTCGCGCTTGAAGCGGTAGTCGAAACGATCGCCGTCCGCGGTGATCAGTCCGACCGTCGGCGCCGGAAAGTGAATCGGCAGGATCAGCGTGTCGGTGCCGGCAACGGAGGCAAAGAATTTTCGGCGTGAAACCGCCGATTGCCTGGGATCCCAGTCGGGCTTCGCCGACCAGTCCGGCTCGCGGCACTGGATCGCGTGATGCATGAGGTCACCGGCCACCACCGCGCGCTTGCCCTTCGAGAAGATGTTGATGCAGCAATGGCAGGGCGAATGCCCCGGCGTCGGCGTCAGCGTGACGGTATCGTCGAGCGCGTAGTCGTCGTCGACCAGAACCGCCTGCCCCGCTTCCATGATCGGCAGGCAGTTATCGCGGAAGACGGTGCCGGGCGGGTTGCTGCCTTTGGCATGCTCCGCCTCCCACACGGCATATTCCCGCTTGTGGAATATGTATTTCGCGTTGGGAAATGTCGGCACCCAGCGGCCGTTGCGCAGCGTCGTGTTCCAGCCGGTGTGGTCGATGTGGAGATGGGTGCAGAAGACGTAGTCGATCTGCTCGAAGCTCACGCCGAGCGCGAACAATTCGTTGCGCCAGCGCTCCTTGCCGGGAAAATCGAACGGCGCCGGGTGCCCCTTGTCCTCGCCGGTGCAGGTATCGACCAGAATGGTGTAACGCGGGGTGCGGACCACGAAGGTCTGGTAAGTGATGAACATCTTGCCGGTGGCGATGTCGAACATCTCCGGCTCCATGCCGGCGAGATGATGCTTGAAAACCGCATCGTCATAGGCCGGGAAGAAATCCTGCGGCCGCCGCCACGGCCCCTCGCGCTCGATCACCGCATCGATGGTGATGTCGCCGATCCTGAGTTGCTTCATGGCCGCTTCGCTCCCGCATTTTTGCGGCAGCGTATCGGGCGGCATCCGCAGGTTCAAGCCGAGGGCAGCAATGCAAAATCGGCGATCGAGATCAGCTTCGCAACCCCGGCGCTTCCTGGCCGGTGCGCGCGACATATTCCGAATAGCCGCCGCCAAACTGGTGAATGCCTTCGGGCGTCAGCTCCAGCACGCGGTTGGAGAGCGCGGCGAGAAAATGCCGGTCATGCGACACGAACAGCATGGTGCCCTCGAATTCGGACAGCGCGTTGATCAGCATTTCCTTGGTCGCCAGATCCAGATGGTTGGTCGGCTCGTCCAGCACCAGGAAATTCGGCGGGTCGAACAGCATGTGCGCCATCACCAGCCGAGCCTTCTCGCCGCCCGACAGCACCCGGCATTTCTTCTCGACGTCGTCGCCGGAAAAACCGAAGCAGCCGGCCAGCGCGCGCAACGAGCCCTGGCCTGCTTGCGGAAACGAATCCTCCAGCCACTGGAACACGGTGCGTTCGCCGTCGAGCAGGTCCATCGCGTGCTGGGCGAAGTATCCCATCTTGACGCTGCCGCCGATCGCGACCGTGCCGTCGTCGGGTTCGGTCGAGCCCGCCACCAGCTTCAACAGCGTCGACTTGCCCGCACCGTTGATGCCCATCACGCACCACCGCTCCCTGCGGCGGATCATGAAGTCGAGGCCTTCATAGATGCTGCGGCTGCCATAACCCTTGTGGACGTTCTTGAGGCTGACGACATCCTCGCCCGAGCGCGGCGCCGGCAAAAACTCGAACGCCACCGTCTGGCGGCGCTTCGGCGGCTCGACCCGCTCGATCTTGTCGAGCTTCTTGACCCGGCTCTGCACCTGCGCCGCATGCGATGCGCGCGCCTTGAAGCGCTCGATGAACTTGATCTCCTTGGAGAGCATCGCCTGCTGGCGCTCGAACTGCGCCTGCTGCTGCTTCTCGTTCAGCGCGCGCTGCTGCTCGTAGAATTCATAGTTGCCGGAAAACGTCGTCAGCGTGCCGCCGTCGATCTCGACGACCTTGTTGATGATGCGGTTGATGAACTCGCGGTCGTGCGAGGTCATCAGCAACGCGCCTTCATACCCTTTCAGGAACTGCTCGAGCCAGATCAGGCTTTCCAGATCGAGATGGTTGCTCGGTTCGTCCAGCAGCATCACATCGGGACGCATCAGCAGAATGCGCGCCAGCGCGACGCGCATCTTCCAGCCGCCCGAGAGCGCGCCGACATCGCCCTCCATCATCTCCTGGCTGAAGCCGAGGCCCGACAGCGCCTCGCGCGCCCGGCCATCGAGGGCATAGCCGTCGAGCTCCTCAAAACGGCCCTGCACCTCGCCGTAGCGCGCGATGATCTCGTCCATGTCGTCGGCGCGATCCGGATCGGCCATCGCGGTCTCGAGCTCTTTCAGCTCGGCCGCCACGATGCTGACCGGGCCGGCGCCGTCCATGACCTCGGCCACGGCGCTGCGGCCCGACATCTCGCCGACGTCCTGGCTGAAATAGCCGATCGTAATCCCGCGATCGAGCGAGACCTGGCCCTCGTCCGGAGGTTCCTGGCCGGAAATCATCCGGAAAAGCGTGGTCTTGCCGGCCCCGTTCGGACCGACGAGGCCGATCTTCTCGCCCTTCTGGAGCGCGGCGGAGGCTTCGATGAAGAGAATCTGGTGGCCGACTTGCTTGCTGACGTTATCGAGACGGATCATGGGGTCCTGAAAAGAGGAATTCGTTGCGGCCGCTTTATTCCATGTGGCGCCCGGGTGGAAGCCTGTTCCGGCCCCATTCCGCGTTTAAGCCGCGTATTGGTTCGAACCTCTTCCCAGGCATTGCAAGGGACGCTCGCGGGGCCTCTGGCGCAGCCTCAATGCCGCTTGAAATATTGCACGGCGCGCTCGTGCTTTTCAGCGGCCGCGCGCGACTTGAAGGTGCCGAGATTGCGGCGCTTGCCAGTCTTCGGGTTCACTTTTCGGGAATAGAGCCGATATTCGCCCGACTGCAGCTTTCGGATCATGGGCAGGCCTCTTCGATATCCCCATGTCCTCCAATGATGGCAACGGCCCATTGTTCCAGCGCGAGGCGGCGCAACGCGAACCTCGCGGCGCGTCGGGCCGACCAACCACGCATGACAGTCCAAGACACCAGCGCCGAGATCGCGGCGATCGTTGCCGAGGCCGCCTTGCTGCCGCCGCAAGACGCGGCATATGCCGTGTGGCGACGAAGGCACCGGCTGGATACGCTTGAGGGGCGACCGACGGCGGAACAGGTGCGGGCTTTTCGCGCCATGTCCCCGCCGGAACAGGCGGCTAAAATGCGCCACGATCGTGACTTCGCTCACGAGGGCCCGACCTTTAACCATCTGAAATCAGCCCAGCCGCGCGCCAGCGACGCTGAAATCAAACAGGCCATCATCGCGGCCGTGCGCTTCGAGGACGCCTGCTTCAAATATTTCGTCGACGACAGCACGGATTACTGGGAACGCTGCGTGCGCGCCGTCGCGCGGGCGGCAAAGCAAAGCCCCTTCTATCTCGCAGGCACCTATCAGCAGGCACGCAACGACGTTGCCTATTACATGAAATAGCGCGCCGTCTCGCCGTCAGAAGCACAAATTCGTCACCACGTTGCCGCGCTTGTCCTTGATCGCGTAGGGACAGCGCGCCCGCTCCAGCGCCTTCTTGGCGTCTTCGTCGCCGAGTGCCGCGGCGCGCTGGTAGTAGGCTTTGGCGGCGTCGGAATCTTTCGGTCCGCCGCGGCCCTCTTGCGCAAACGCTCCCATTCGCTCCAGCGCGCCGGGATGATTTTGTGCCGCGGCCTTCTCAAACAGCGCGCGGGCCGCAACGTCGTCCTTGGCGCCGCCATTACCCTCCGCCAGCATCATCCCGAGCTGGTACTGCGCTTCGGCATTGGTCTCTGCCGCCTTCGACAGCAATTCGCGCGCCCGCGCCGGGTTGGCCGCTGTGCCAGCGCCGCCCCCCAGCGCTGCCAGGTTGCTGACGCCGCGCGGATTACCGGCCTCGGCGGCACGCTCGAACAGTTTTCGCGCCCGTGCCTCGTCTCGCGCGACACCCGCGCCAGTCCCGTAGACCACGCCGAGTTCGACCATGGCGGAAGTGGATCCCTTGTCGGCGGCCTTGCGCCAGGCCGCGATGGCCTCCGGCGTCTGCCGGTTGGCGGCATAGGCGCGCCCGAGCTGGTACATCGCGCGTCGCGAAGCGTTCGCGGCGGTCCTGCAATATTTGATGGCGGTGGCGATGTCGGACGCCGCAATATCAGGCACGCCCTTCACGTCGGCCGGCTTGTCGGGGTCGGCAGGATCGGCGGCGACGCGGTCGCACAGCACGAGATCGGCCGATTGCGCGTGCGCCAAAGCAGGTGCCAAAGCCGGTGCCATGGCGACGGCCGCAGTGATCGCAAGGCTGACAAACCATCTCCTCATGCAACACAGGTTGCGTCGGAGGCAGAACAATTTCAAGGCTGCAAACTCACGGATCGAGCCCGCTCTCACGCAGCGCCGGTGCGACCTCCGGCGACGCCAGATAGCGCAACAGCCGGTCCGATTGGGCAGCCCTGGGCGATGCCGCCATGCGCCCGGCGGAAAACACCGCCGGCGTCTGCAACTGGTGCGGAAGGGGTCCGATCACCTCGATGCCGGCAACCTGCTTCAATTCGCTGATCTGCTGAACGGCGAGATCGGCCTCGCCGGCGACGAGCCGCTCGGCGGTAAAGCCCTGCGGGATGATGACCGCGTGCGCGTTGACATCGGACGCAATTCCCATGCGCTCGATCAGTTTTGCAAACAGGATACCGCTGGCGCCGAGCCGCGAATACGCGACCGCGCGCGCACCAAGCAGTGCCGCGCGGAGCGCAGGCTCGGTCGAGATATCCGGATGAGCCTCGCCCGCCCGCACCGCAAGGCCGACATAGGACCGCGCCAGGTCGACGCAGCTCTCTGCCACCACGCGTCGCTCGCGCACGACCTCATCGAGCCCCTCGCGGGTCAGGATGACGACATCGGCGGTCTCGCCGGCGCGCAGGCGATCCAGCAGCGCCAATGTCGGCGCGAAATCGGCGTCGATGCGCGCGCCGCCGCCCGCCACATATTGTCCGGCCAGACTGGAAACCGCGCCCTTCAAGGCCAGCGTCGAGAGCACGCGCACGGGTTCGTCCATCGCTACAGCCGCCGCATCAGTTTCAGCACCGCGCTCAGTCGCAGACTGCGCTTGCCGGCGAGCGCGGTGGCTTCGAGCAGCGCCCCCTCTCCGTCGCAGGTGCCGGAAAAGCCGATACCGACCTCGTGGCCGCCGAATACCGGGTTCTCGCCCTTGGCCGGCGTGTGCTCCTGATTGAGGATCTGGCCCTTCCAGCGGCCATTCTCCGAGGTGTAGCTGCCGATGTAGTAGAACGAGGCGTCGCCGCCGAGGATGCGGCCCTCATTGAGCAGCATCACGCCGGTCAGGCCGCCCTCGATGCCGTCGAGCATGCGCAGATGAATGGAATAGAGGCCGTCGATGATCCCCTCTTCGCCGACACCGCCGGCGATCGGGCTTGCCGCGTCCTCGATCGGCGTCATGACCGACTGAAACTTGACGCCCGGCAGTTCCCTCAGCCCGCCTTCGAAGCGGTAGAGCGCGCCGTCGGCCTGGCCTCGCGCCAGCAAGGTCGCATCGTCGGTTCCCGCCATCGCAGGGTAACTCGGGTCCGGGTTGTGGCGGAAGGTCCTGATCTCGATGGAGATACCGTCGTCGCTCTTCTCATAGCTGCCGATATGGGCAAACGCGGAATTGCCGCCCAGCATCCTGCCGTCGCGGACATACATCACGCTGCGGCCGACCGCCTCGCCGAGCTGAAACCTGACCTTGTAAAAGCCTTCAAACAAAAGCCGCGTCCCCGGCAAGCGCACGGCCCGTTATCTAGCGCGGTTCATAACGCAGGGATACGGCTTTGAGCCGGTGCATTTAAATCAATGTCAGGGAATGCGACGTCGTCAAAACGAGATGTCATCAAAACGCAATGATCCGCCAAAGCGGCGTCGCCTTGGCGGATCGGAGTGGCAACCCGGGCGCCCCCACCCGGGTATGCTGTGTCGCTTAGGCCGCGGCCGACTTGGCGGCGGTCGGAACTTCAGCGACGGTCTTGAGGATCTGCGAAGCGATCGCGTAGGGGTCGCCCTGCGAGTTCGGGCGGCGGTCTTCGAGATAGCCCTTGTAGTCGTTCTTCATGAACGAGTGCGGCACGCGGATCGAAGCGCCGCGGTCGGCCACGCCATAGCTGAACTTGTTCCAGGGAGCGGTCTCGTGCTTGCCGGTCAGGCGCTTGTCGTTGTCCGGCCCGTAGACGGCAATGTGGTCCATGAGGTTCTTCTCAAAGGCCGCCATCAGCGCCTCGAAGTAGGCCTTGCCGCCGGTCTCGCGCAGATAGGTGGTCGAGAAGTTGGCGTGCATGCCCGAGCCGTTCCAGTCGGTGTCGCCGAGCGGCTTGCAGTGATACTCGATGTCGATGCCGTAGGTTTCGGTCAGCCGCTGCAACAGGTAGCGAGCCATCCACATTTCGTCGGCGGCCTTTTTGGAGCCCTTGCCGAAGATCTGGAATTCCCACTGGCCCTTCGCCACTTCGGCGTTGATGCCTTCGTGGTTGATGCCGGCGGCGAGGCAGAGGTCGAGATGCTTCTCGACGATCTCACGCGCGACCGAACCGACATTGCTGTAGCCGACGCCGGTGTAATACGGGCCCTGCGGCGCCGGATAACCCGCTGTCGGGAAGCCGAGCGGACGGCCGTCCTTGTACATGAAGTATTCCTGCTCGAAGCCGAACCACGCGCCGGGATCGTCCAGAACCGTTGCGCGCCTGTTGGTCGCGTGCGGCGTGACACCATCGGGCATCATAACTTCGCACATCACCAGCGCGCCGTTGGTGCGCGCGCCGTCCGGATAAACCGCGACCGGCTTGAGCACGCAGTCCGAGCTCCGGCCTTCGGCCTGGTTGGTCGACGAGCCGTCAAAACCCCACAGCGGAAGCTGCTCCAGCGTCGGGAACGACGCGAATTCCTTGATCTGTGTCTTGCCGCGCAGATTCGGTGTCGGCGTATACCCGTCGAGCCAGATGTACTCGAGCTTGTATTTGGTCATTGAGCCTCTCATGAGTTTAATGCTGTTAAATGCAGGCAACTGAAGCCTTGGAGCTACCTACAGACGTACCCGGCCACGTCAGGCCGTTTCTCACCAAGCAATTAAAGTGCCAATCGCTGCAGCGCAGCACCCGTCATCCCCAGGAATGTCCAGCTCGTTTAGCGTATTTTTTGATGCGACATAGGAGCGCGGCTGACATGCGCCCCGAGCGGCCAAATCGCGCCTGCGGAGCCGGATAGAGCCCGATTCTCCAGCAGTTTCCAAACCAGCCGGGCTTGCCGATTAAAGCCGCGGCAGGTCCCCCGAACATTCGCCAAGAAGTTCGGCGGGCGCCGGCAACCTTCGCGTCGGCTCAAGCGTTAGCCATCTGCCCATTGCCTCACACGAAGCAAAACCAGAAATGCCTATGAAATACACATTCCCTGACTTTTTTCGGTCAACTTGCATTCCCTGAGGGCAAGAACGATATCCGGATTTCGGTAACCACAAGAGAACGAGTCGGGCGCACCATCATGGTTCGTTCGATCCTGAAGGAGAGACTGAGATGCTGACTACAAGCGTGAATGAGGGGTCTGCCAAGATCTACCAATTCCCTGCCGGGGGCCGCGCGGCTCTCGGGGGACGTCGCTATGGCGAGACCAAGACTGCCGTTTCCGAGTTTGCCGCCCCGACGGCCAACCTCGCTGACTGCAGCGGCAGCTGGTACCACGCAGCCGCCATCCAGGAAACCCAGCCTGGGCGAGACCACTGATGCTTGCCAAATGTCTTGTAAGGACGGCCCCAAGAGTTCAGGCGCCGTCGGTGAAGTAGAAAAGGGTCGGAACGAAATCGTTTCGGCCCTTTTTCGTATCAGAACGTCGTTATGTCAGCTCGCACGCCGTGACCGGCCGTTTGGCGTGCTTGAGCGTGGTTGCACGGGCCTTGGTTATCTTGAGGGTGACGCCGCTTCCCGTATAGCGCGATCCCGACAGGGCCAGCCGCTTGGCCAGCGTCACGGACTTGCCGTCAAGCTGCAGATGGGCGCGCGAATCGTACTGGAAAAATCCGACGATGAATTGCGTCCCGTCGGCGCAGCGATAGTTCTGAAAGCTCGTCTGTGCAAAAGCCGGTGACGGCGCGGCCGCGACCCAAACGGCGAACAAGGCCGCACCGAAAATCGTGATCTTCCGACAATTCATATTTCGCCCCCTGAGAACTGCAGTATAGACGAGACGAGGCAGAGCGACACGCCCCTGCCAGTCATTTTCCTGTCGCACCGGATTGCGAAAAATCATCCCGATGTCAGAAGCCCCTGCCCGCCATCTCAACCTTGCCGGCGCCAGTAATTTCCGCGACCTCGGCGGCTATCCGGCGCGCAACGGCAGCATCGTGCGCTGGCGGCAGATCTTCCGCTCCAACCATCTCGGCCATCTCACCGATGACGACATCGCCGTGGTCCGGGAGCTCGGCGTCAGAAGCGCATTCGATTTTCGCGGCGCCGAGGAGCGTCAGGCCGCGCTGTGCCTCATGAAGGACGTCACGGTGCATTCGCTGCCAGTCGAGCCCACGGTGGTCGCGGCGCTGCGCGCCATCTCGGCCAGCGGCACGCAACTGTCGACCGACCATGCCGTCGAGGTGATGCGCGATTCCTACCGCAGCTACGTGCAGCAGAACACGCCGCGGTTCCGGGCGCTGTTTGCGCATTTGCTGGAAGATCGCGCTCCGCTGGTGATCCACTGTACCGCCGGCAAGGACCGCACCGGCTTTGCCTGCGCGCTGATCCTGCATACGCTCGGCGTGTCCGACGACGTGATTGCGGAAGACTATCTCTTGACCAACCGCTACTACCGCCGCGACCCGAATAACGGCAGTGAGCTCCCCGACGACGTCAAGAATGTGCTGGGGACGGTGCAGGCGTCGTTTCTGGGCGCCGCGTTCGAGGCCATCGACGCCGATTATGGCGATCTCGAAACCTATCTTCGTGACGGTCTCGGTCTAGGCCACGCCGAGCGCACCAGCCTCGAATCGCGCTACCTGCAGAACTGAACCGGCAGGCCTGAATTTTCCAAGCCTGAGCTTCGGCCAGTCAGGCCGCCGCTTCCATTTCCAGTTCGGCATCGAGATCGGCGATGACCTCCTCGAAGGCCAAAATCGCGGTCTGGATTGCCGCGATCTGCATCAATTCCCAGCTACCGACCGGACCGCTGCGATTTTGCAGCGCAACGATCAAATCCCGCCGCTGCTCCTTAAGCTGAACAAGCGGTAAACCGTGATCCGGAAGACTTCCCATCGCAACCCCCCTGCTGGACTGTAGTCCGCTTGTAGCGGACGGGTTCTGCAATCGACTTACAGAAGTCCGACAAATTTTATCGATCCGGCGCCGTCCCGTAGTCTTACGTAAAGCCCGCCGCGTTTACCGCCTTCTTGATCTGATTGAACAGCACCTCGGTCACGTTCCTCGTTGCCCAATCGCTCAAATGCAGCACGTCGGTATCAGCTGGATCGATTAGTTCCCGCATCGCGATAGTCTTCTGCCAATATTCCATCAGGGCGTAGCGCCGAAATACATCGACCCCGGCGGCCTCAGCCAGTTCGGATACGCGCTTCACCATCGTATCGGAGAGTTGCTTCTTCTCGGGCTTCTCGACGACGGCGGTGGTATATTGCGAGTCCATCAGGATGACATCGGCCGGGATCTTGGCCAGGCGATCCAGCCCCTCCGCAATGGCGTTCACGACTTTCTCGAACGCGAATCTGGGGTCGTCACTGTGAAAGACGGCATTGGTGCCGACCTGCCAGATCACCAGCGCCGGCTTCTCGTCGATGACGTCGGATTGCATGCGCCGCAGCTCGGTCGACGCTTCCTCGCCACCGACTCCCCGGTTGATGACGTTGATCATCCGTTTATCAAACTCGTTGATCATCTGGATGCCAAACTCGTCCCTCAGCATCAGCTCAAGCCAGGCCGGATAAGGCACGACCAGCCGTGTGCCTGCCGTCGAGGACGAACCGAAGGCCACGATTTTGGTGTTTCGCTGCTCCTTCAGGCTTTTCGCCAAATGCGGAAGCGGGTGCTTGAAGCCGACAATATCCTGCAGCGTATCGCCAGGCGCTGATGTTTCTGCCATACGCCTGCCCTGTTGTGGGAGCGATTATCGGTGAGAACGATTGGAAGCAATTTTTCCGAGCAAGGCAACCGGTTTTCATCCAAACATTGAAGCTTGCCCGAGGGGACAAATCATGGACGGAAAAGTCATTGTGATCACCGGCGCGCTCGGCGCGCTCGGCAGCGTCGTCGCGGACGAGGCGCTGGCCCGTGGCGCCAGGATTGCGAGCGTCGACCATGCGCCGACGCAAGTCCCGGCCACGCCGGACCGGCTTGAACTCGGCGGCGTCGACCTCACCGATGCGGCGCAGGCCAAAAAGGCCATCGATGCCGCAGCATCACATTTCGGCAAGCTCGACGCGCTGATCAACATCGCCGGCGGCTTCGCGTTCGAGGCGGTTGCCGACGGCGACTCCAAGACCTGGCAGCGCATGTATGCCCTGAACGTCACGACGGCGCTCAACGCCTCGCGCGCAGCGATCCCGCATCTTGCACGATCGACTGCGGCGCGGATCGTCAATGTCGGCGCGATGGGCGCGTTGCAGGCCGGCGCCGGCATGGGCGCCTACGCCGCCTCCAAGGCTGGCGTGCACCGTCTCACCGAGGCGCTGGCCGCCGAACAGAAGGGCAAGATCACGGTCAACGCGGTACTGCCGTCGACCATCGACACCGCGGCCAACCGCGCCAGCATGCCGAAAGCCGATTTCACCAAATGGGTGAGCTCGAAGGAGCTGGCCGAGGTGATCCTGTTTCTCGCCAGCGACGCCGCCAGCGCGGTCACCGGTGCGCTGATTCCGGTAAGCGGGCGGGTTTAATCCTCAACCGATACCAGCTTTCGCAACACCGCCTTGAAGCGGACGCTGCGCTTGCCGGCGAGCGCAGTGGCTTCGCCTTCCGCGCCTTCCCCGTCGTAGGTGCCGGAAAAACCGATACCGACTTCATAGCCGCCGAACAGTGGACGCTCGCCCCGGGTCAACGTGTGCTCGCGGTTGACGATCTCGCCTTTCCAGCGGCCGTTCGCTGCCGTGTAAGCGCCGATGTAATCGAAGAACGCGTCGCCGCCCCGGATGTTGCCGTCCTGCAGGAGCATCACGCCGGTGTTGCCGCCGTCGATGCCGTCGAGCATCTTGATGTGGATCGAGTAAAGCCCGTTGCCGATACCGTCGGGCCCGACCTTGCCGGGCGGCGGCGCGTCGGCGTCGTTAATCGGCGTCATGACCGCCTTCAGAACGGCACCCGGGAGCGCCGGCGCGGAACCTTCGGAGTGCAACTCGTTACCGTGAAACACGCCGTTGAACGTCATGGCGATGTTGTCGACCGGGTAGTTCGCGACATAGTTCGGATCGTGGTTGTGACGCGTCATCATCAATTCGGACGAATAGACGCCGTCTTTCTCGGTGTAGCTGCCGACGAGAGACGAACCGGAGTTGCCGCCGTAAAGCTTGCCGCCCGGCGTCGCGAACATCACGCCGCCGCCGCTGCCACGCGGCGTCTCGAACCAGAATTTATACAGCCCCTGCAGCACCGTTGCGTCGCTCCGGATCGAGAAAATGCCTCGCCGCCTGCGAATCGGCGACCCGCAGGTTCCCGTAACTGGTTTTTGTCTTGTCCCGTCGGTAGCTTAGCCGCTCCGGCGTTGCCGGATCAAACGCTTTGCCGAAATTCCGCTAGAGTCCGGACATTGAGTCGCGGTCGCTTTCCGCCGCCGGAGCCCATCTTGGAAACCGCGCTTTACCTTCCCGTCAAACGCTTCCTCGAAAAGCTCGGCTTCACCGTCAAGGGCGAGGTCGGCGGTTGCGACCTCGTGGCGCTCAGCGGGGACGATCCGCCGATCGTGGTGATCGGCGAACTGAAATTGACCTTCAACCTGGAACTGATCCTGCAGGCGGTCGACCGCGCCGCCGCCGCCGACGAAGTCTGGCTCGCGGCGAAATTGTCCGCCCGCGGCAAGGGCCGCGAGAGCGACGCGCGCTATCGCAATCTTTGCCGCCGGCTCGGCTTTGGCATGCTGGCCGTCACCAATACCGGCGACGTCGAGGTAATCGTCAAACCGCCCGACACCGCCCCTCGCCGCAACCCCAAAAAGCGCTCGCGGCTGGTCGCGGAGCATCGGCGGCGCAAGGGCGATCCGGCGATGGGAGGAAGCACCCGCGCGCCGATCATGACCGCCTATCGGCAACAGGCGCTGGCCTGCGCGTCCGCTCTATCTGATGGCCCGCGGCGCGTGAAGGATCTGCGGCCGGAAATTCCCGACGCGGGGAAAATTCTGCTGCACAATGTCTACGGCTGGTTCGATCGCGCCGAGCGCGGCGTTTACGTGCTGACCGATGCCGGGCGTGCCGCACTGAAACGCTGGCCGCAGCCACCGATGGGCCTCGGCGCCGGTTCAGCGCCCTGACGAAGGCAACAAAGAACACGGGAGGACGAAAATGATCGTGGTCACCGGCAGCGTCACCGCCCGGGCGGACAGTTTTGACGAAGTCCGCAAACTGAGCCTCGAACATGTCCGTCGATCGCGTACCGAGCCCGGCTGCATCTCGCATGCCGTGCAGATCGATTGTGAAAACCCGTTGCGGCTGGTGTTTTTCGAGCAATGGGCCGATCGCGCTGCCCAGCTGGCGCATTTCGCGGTCCCCGCTTCGCGCGATTTCGTCCGCTCGCTGCAGTCATTGGCGGCGGCCGCCACCACGATCGAACTGTACGACGCTACCAGGCTCGAGAAGTTGTAGACGCATGGCTGTATTGCCATGCTAATTTCATATTGCAATGCAACATAAGGGCACCTAGGTATCTCTGCATACAGATGCGAGGCCCCGATGAGCGAAGACTGGAACACGAAATACGGCACCCGACGCGTGCGGCGCGATCCGCCGACGCTGGAGGAGGCAATCTTCGCCGCCGTCGGCATTACCGAAGATCCGCAGCAGCAGGCCGAAATCGCCGCCTCGCTGATGGGACTGCCGTATGAAGAGGTGCTGGCTGAAGTGAAGAAGACCGGCCGCGCGATGGCGCGATCGGCGACCCGCGTTATTGCGGGCGAGCAAGGCGCGCAGCGCTCCATCGTGGTCGAGCGCAAGATTGTCCGCCGATTCGGCAACGACAAGCGTACCGGCACCTGAAAGCTGAGGCCGCTTGGGCAATTCGCGGGATCCGCGAATTGCCTCATGAAGCGCCAGGTCAGGCCGCCCGACCCCAACCGGTCATATTCACCAACATCTTCCAATAGGCGCGATTGAAGTTCACGACCGCGTCGACCGCGGTCGTGACCGCGGACGGCGCCAGCACGGTGTCATCCTGCTGCGTGAGGTCGATCGTGCCGGTGGATTCGCCGTATCTGAACGTGAGGTGGGCGCCGAACTTGCTGGCGAGCGCCCGCATCGCATCATTCTGCGCACCGGTGGTGATCCGCAGGCTCTCGTAACCCTTCGCACGTGCCTCCGCGATCAGCTTGCGGAACAGGATGCTGCCGACGCCACGCCGGCGTACCGACGTCTCGACGCTGAACGCGATCTCCGGCAGCGAATCCGGCGATTGATCCGGCGGATGCAGCTCCGCCGCACCGCGAACCACGCCGTTTTCGAAGAAGGCGATCACGATCGTGCCGTCATTGGCGCACTTTTCGGCGTAGCGCTCGATGAAACTGTCGTCCATGAAACCATGGAAGCGATCATGCCGGCTGTTGCGGTCGAGCCGCAGCAGGTGGTCGCGCAACAGCGGCAATTCTTCCTGCTGGCTCAGTTTCCGAACGCTGCTGTCGGCAAGCGCTGCGGCGATAACGGTCAGGTACATAGTCTATCTCCTCTAAGAAAGCCCTCGAGGAGGCGTCGAATCCCTAGACCACCTATATTGTGCATCGCAACATTAATTTCAAGCCCTTGGAATGCCTCATCTAAAGTCAAATTCTGTTAACTAATTGTTAGGCAGCCCCGACTGTATCAGAGCACCAGTTGGGTCTGCATCACCACTGCAACCAGCTTGCCGTCCTCGGCTTCCAGCCGCGTCTGCCAGACCTGGGTACGTCGCCCCCGATGCACCGGGGTGGCGGTGGCGGTCACGGTCGAGCCCTCCTTGGCACCGCCGATGAAATTGGTCTTGCTCTCGAGTGTGGTGGTGCCCTTGGCATCCTCCGGCAGGTTGATGATGGTCGCCGCCGCGCCGACCGAGTCCGCGAACGCCATGATCGCGCCGCCGTGAATCGTATTGTGCAGCGTGCAGAGCTCCGGCCGAACCACCATCTGCGCCACCACGCGGTCCTTGTCGGCCGCGACGAACGTCACGCCCTTCAATTCCGCGAACGGCATTTTCATCGACTGGATTTTTTCAAGCGGCGTCATTGGCCCTCCCGTTTTGTTGAACTCGTCATACGCGGGCTTGACCCGCGTATCCATCTTCCAAAGAAATGTTTTTCCCTATGCAAGGCTTCGCCGGGCACTCCTTTGCCCGGCCCGCGAAGCTTTAGCGAAGTCGGCAAGCCCGGCAATGACGTCTGTGGTAATGGCAAGCATGCGCCAGTTCCCGCCCCGCCGGATCGTCTGCCTCACGGAAGAAACCGTCGAGACGCTGTATCTGCTCGGCGCGCAGGACCGTATCGTCGGCGTGTCCGGCTATGCGGTGCGACCGCCGCAAGTCCGGCGCGAAAAGACGCGGGTATCCGCCTTCATCTCGGCGGACATTCCGAAAATTCTGGCGCTCGAGCCTGATCTCGTGCTCGCCTTTTCCGACCTGCAGGCCGACATCGCCGCCAGTCTCGTGCGCGCGGGCGTCGCCATCCATGTTTTCAACCAGCGCGATGTCGCCGGCATCTTGGCCAAGATCCGTACCCTCGGCGCGCTGGTCGGTGCGGCCGTGCGCGCCGATCAACTCGCCGCGGGTTTCGAGCAACGCCTGGCGCGGATCGCTTCGACACCGCGGCCCTCGCCGAAGCCAAGGGTCTATTTCGAGGAGTGGGATGAACCCCTGATCAGCGGCATCGGCTGGGTCTCCGAACTGATCGAGATCGCCGGCGGCGAAGACGTGCTGCCGAAACTGCGGTTTCAGCAGGCGGCGAAAGACAGGATCATTTCACCTGACGTGGTGCGCGCTGCCGCCCCCGACGTGATCCTCGCCTCCTGGTGCGGCAAGAAGGTCGTGCCCGACCGGATCAGGAAACGCCCGGGCTGGGGCGATATCCCGGCGATACGCAACAACCGCATCATCGAGATCAAGTCGCCGTTGATCCTGCAGCCGGGCCCGGCGGCGCTGACCGACGGGCTCGATGCGATCGTCGCGGCGTTGTGGGACCAACAACCCTCATCCTGAGGAGCGGCCGCAGGCCGCGTCTCGAAGGATGGGCCACGGGCCTCATGGTTCGAGACGCGCTACGCGCTCCTCACCATGAGGGGCTACACCTTCTCCACCCCGCACCATTCCGCGATGAATAGCGCTGTCGCCTTGGTCGATTTCCGCAGCGACTCCAGATCGACATATTCGTTGAAGCCGTGCATCGCCTCGCCGCTGGCGCCGAAGCACAGGCTCGGGATGTTGTAGTTCAAACCATAGAACCGTGTATCGGTCAGTGCGGTGAAGGCCTGCTCCGGCACCGCACCGCCGCCGCCATAAACGGCCGCGAACGCCTTGCCGAAGGCGGCCTCTGGCGCTGCCGAATCCTTCAGCTCATAGCCTTCCGAGAGAAAGCCCGACCATTCGACTTGCGGCGGGTTGTTGGAGAGGAAGCGGTGATCGCGCGCCGCCGACGATATGCAGGCCAGGATTTCGGACTGCGCGTCGGCGACCGACCAGCCCGGCAAAATGGCGATGCGACAATCGACGTCGCACCAGGCCGGCACGCTCGAGGCCCAGTCGCCGCCCTTGATGATGCCGGGATTGAAGTTGATGGGATGATCGACCGTCCCGAAGTGATGATCGCGTTTGGCGCGCTCGTTCCACTCGGCTTCCAGCTTCTGCAGCGAATGGATCAGATGGTAGGCCGCCATGATGGCGTTGGCACCGGAGCCGGCCTCGAATACATGCACGGGAAAGCCACGCACCTTCAGGCGAAACCAGATCACGCCGACCTGCGAGCGTATCACCTTGCCGTCGGTCGGCTCCGGGATGAAGCACGCATCGGCGCGGTAGCCGCGCTGCAGGGTCGAGAGCGCGCCGACGCCGGTGCTCTCTTCCTCGATGACAGATTGAAAATGAATCCGGCCGGTCGGTCGCAGCCCCGCGGCCTTGATCGCATCCAGCGCATAGAGTGCGCCGATGGTGCCGGACTTCATGTCGCAGGCGCCGCGGCCGTACATCTTGCCGTCCTTGACGACCGGCGAGAACGGCGGCGTCTCCCACATGTCCAGCGGACCGACCGGAACCACGTCACAGTGTCCCTGCAGGATCAGCGATTTGCCGGCATTATTTTGCGGGCGATAGGTGCCGACCACGGTGCGGGCTCTGGAAAAATCATGTTCGATCGGGCCGAAGCCGCGCAAATCCTTCAAATCGTCGACGTCGATATGCCAGTCATCGACCTCATAGCCGCGCTCGCGCAAGAGATCGCCGATCATGTCCTGACACGGCCCCTCGGCGCCGCGGGTCGAAGGGATCGCGACGAAATCCCTCGTCGTCGCAAGCTGCGCATCAAAGCCGGCATCGACGGCATCGAGAATTTTTTGTTGGTTATCGCTGGCGTCCATTACGTCGGTATTCCTCATTCAGTCGCGTCCTGCCCCCGATCAAAGCACAATCTGGCGGGAACTCCAGCACCTTGGATCGCTTTCAGAATCGGCCCGCCGCCCATACAGTCGCGCTCGACCATATCCAGCCCCGACGGAGACACCGGATGCCCGGAAATCGCAACGTCCTATTTCTCATCATCGGCGCGCTGATCGTCGCGGTCGGCGTGCTCGGCTACAATCTCTACCAGACCAAGAAGCAGCCGGAGGGCCTGCAGATCAATGTCGGCCCCAACGGGCTGAAAATCGAGAGCAAGTGAGGAAGACCGATTTGAAGATTGCGAAGATGGCAACGACCGGCTGGACCGCCCTGCCCGTGGGCCTTGTCCTGGCGCTGCTCGCGACACCCGTGCTCGCGCAGCCGGTCTCGCGCGAGCAGGACATCGTCGAATTGCGGCTCGGCCAGCGCATCCTGGTCGACGACGGATCGTGCCCGGCCGGGCAGATCAAGGAGGTCTCCGGCGCGCAGATGACCGCGACCGGCGTCTCGCGCACCCTCAAATGCATTCCGCGGTTGGGACCGAAGAAGCGGTAGGGAGCCCCGCGCCCTAGAACCTTTTCCGTTCCGATGGAATCGGAACGGGGCTCCAGGTTTTTGATTTGACGCGTTTTCTTGACGCGAACCGGTTTCCACTTCGCTGAAAAACGCGCTCTAGCCCGGCGCGATCAGGGCGACGACATCGCCGGCGCGCAGCGTCTGGCCCGGTTTGATGCGGACCGATGCGATCCGGCCGGTCGCGGGAGCCAGCACACTGATTTCCATTTTCATGGACTCGATGATCGCAAGAACATCTCCGCTCGCCACATCGGCACCTTCGGTCGCAAGAATTTTCCAGACGTTTCCCGGTACCTCCGAAAATACCCCGGCGAGGCCATCGGGAATATCTTCGGCTGCCGTCGCCGCGGTCGCGGCGACATCGTCCTGCACCTCGTCGATGCGCAGCGCCTTCCAGCGCTGCCGCTCGCCATCGAAGGCCGCCTGCTGTCCCCGCTTGAACGCGGCGATCGAGTCGCGGTCGCGCAGCAATCCCTTGGCGTAGTCGGCGTAGGAAAATTCGCCCGGCTCGATGCGCAGCGGATAACCGCCGTGGGGGAACGCGGCGCGGGCCTCCAGCAACTCCTCTGCACCGACCGGGAAGAAGCGGATCTGATCGAAGAATCGCAGCAACCACGGGTGACCCGGCTCGAACACCGGCGTGGTGCGCCAGGTATTCCACATCTGGATCGTGCGGCCGAACAGCTGATAGCCGCCGGGGCCTTCCATGCCATAGATGCACATGTACGCCCCGCCGATACCGACGGCATTTTCCGGCGTCCAGGTGCGCGCCGGGTTGTATTTTGTCGTGACCAGCCGATGGCGCGGATCGACCGGGGTCGCGACCGGCGCGCCGAGATAGACGTCGCCCAATCCGAGCACGAGATAGCTTGCGTCAAAAACAATGCGCTTGACCTCGTCCTCGCTGGCAAGGCCGTTGATACGCCGGATGAACTCGATGTTCGACGGGCACCAGGGCGCATCGGGCCGCACCAGCTCCTGATACTTCTGCATCGCCAGCACCGCCTGTGGATCGTTCCACGACAGCGGCAGATGAATGATGCGGCTCGGCACCTTCATCGCATCGACAGGCGGCAGACCGTGCTCAAGCTCCCGCAGCACGTCGAGCAATCGCCGCCTCGAAAGAACAGTGCTGTCGTAGTGAATTTGCAGCGACCGAATCCCGGGCGTCAAATCGATCAGGCCGGGCAATCCCGCCGCCTCGACCGCTTGCGCGAGCACATGGACGCGCAGCCGCAACGCGATATCGAGCTCCATCGGGCCATATTCGACCAGCAGATTATCGTCACCGGCACGGCGATAGACCACCGGCAGCGGACCGTCATCGCTGCTGCCCACGATGGCTGAACCAAGTTGCGCCGCCGCGCGTGTAACCAGCGGACCGGCGACAGGATCGCCGTCCCGATGCGCCGGCACGAAGCGGACCTTGTCAGCGGGTTTGAGCTGGCCGGTCTTCCAGAGTTCGTCCCGTGCCACCACCGCGGGACAAACAAACCCGCCGAGACTCGGACCATCGGGACCGAGAATGATCGGCATGTCCCCGGTGAAGTCGATCGATCCCACCGCGTAGGCGTTGTCGTGAATATTCGACGGGTGCAGCCCGGCCTCGCCGCCGTCGGGCCGCGCCCATGCCGGTTTTGGCCCGATCAGCCGCACACCGGTCCGCGCGCTGTTGAAGTGTACCTCATAGTCCGATGCGAACAGGGTTTCGATATCCTCCTCGAGGAAGAAATCCGGCGCCCCGTGCGGACCGTAAATCACGCCGATGGTCCACGCGCGCGTCAGCGCAGGCCGCTCATCGGCCGCAAGCGCCCGAGCAGCCGGACGATCGCCGGTGATCTTGCCGATATGCAGCACGTCGCCGGCCTTCAGCGCACTGGTGGCGTGGCCGCCGAATGCGCCTAGCGTAAAGACGGCGCGCGAGCCCAGTATCTGCGGAGCCTCGAAACCGCCGCCGACGGCAAGATAGCAGCGCTGGCCCGGACCCTCGATGCCGCCGATCGTCAGCACCTGGCCGGCGCGCACGGCAATCGGCACATTATTATCGACCGCCACGCCATCAAGCCTGGCCGTCATGCGCGCGCCGACGAGACCGATCACTGCTTCCGTATTGAACCGCAAGGTCGGACCGTTGACGGTCAACTCCAGCGCGGCGGTGGTCTCGGAATTTCCGACGACGATGTTGGCAAGGCGAAACGAGAGCTCGTCCATCGGACCGCTCGGCGGCACGCCGACGTGCCACAAATGCAGCCGCCCCGGCAATTCCTGCAATCCCGACTGGGCGCCGGGCGCCAGCACGTCGATGCTGCGCGGCGCAAAGGGGAAGGCCGCCAGAACGTTGGTGGCCACGCGGCCGCTATGAAAGACATCCGAACCTGCAATCGCGCGGAGGTAATCGAGATTGGTTTCGATACCGGCGATCGTAGTGGCATCCAGCGCGCTCACCAGCTTCGCGATTGCGTTCGCGCGGGTGTCGGCGGCGACGATCACCTTGGCCAGCATCGGATCGTAGAACGGCGTCACCTCGACACCGGTCTCGATCCATCCGTCGACGCGCACGTCTCTCGGAAAATCAACGCGGGTCAGCCGTCCGGCGCTCGGTCGGAATCCGGCATTGGGGTTTTCCGCGTAGACGCGGACCTCGATGGCCGCGCCTTGTGGCGTAAGCGTTCCCAATCCGTCCAGCACATCTTCGCCGGCCGCCTGCCGCACCATCCAAGCGACCAAGTCGACCCCGAACACGGCTTCCGTCACCGGATGCTCGACCTGCAGGCGGGTATTGACCTCAAGGAAATAGAAATCCTGCCGTTCGACGTCGTAGATGAATTCGACGGTCCCCGCCGATTCATAGGCGACACTCTTGCCCAATGCGATCGCGGCCTGATGCAGTCGCGCACGCATCCCGTCACTGAGACCCGGCGCAGGGGTTTCCTCAAAGACTTTCTGGTTGCGACGCTGCAACGAGCAATCGCGCTCGCCGAGCGCAACCACGCCGCCTTTGCCGTTGCCGAAGATCTGCACCTCGATATGCCGCGCCTCGGCGACAAAACGCTCGAGGTAGACTCGCGCGTCGCCGAAGCTCGCCCGCGCCGTACGCTGCACCGTTGCGAAACATTCACGCAGCGTCTCGGCGTCGTGACAGAGCTGCATTCCGATACCGCCGCCGCCCGCGGTGCTCTTCAGCATCAAGGGAAAGCCGATACGCCCGGCTTCCGCCATCGCCTCGTCGATCGTCTCAAGCAGACCGGACCCCGGCAACAGCGGCACGCGGCTCCGCTGCGCAATTTCGCGCGCCTTGTGCTTCAACCCGAACGCGTCGAGATGCTCTGGACGCGGCCCGATGAAGGCGATGCCGTGCTTCGACAACGCCTCGGCAAAGCGGCGGTTCTCCGACAGGAATCCGTAGCCCGGATGTACCGCCTGCGCGCCGGTCTGCAGGCATGCGGCGATGATCGCATCGACATTGAGATAGCTCTCCGCCGCCGGCGCAGGGCCGACGCGCACCGCCTCGTCCGCGTCGAGCACCGAGCGGGTGAACCGATCGGCATCGGAATAGACGGCGACCGAGGCAATCCCCATTCGGCGCAGCGTTCGGCCAATCCGCCCGGCGATTTCGCCGCGGTTGGCAATCAAGACCTTGCTGAACATCGGATCAAACCTCTTGCGCTTCGAAGATCACCACGCGAACCGGCGTCGGAAAAAAGCCGTTGCAGGGGTTGTTGATCTGCGGGCAGTTGGAGATCAGGCACAGCACGTCCATCTCGGCGACCATGTCGATGTAATCGCCGGGCTTCGACACCCCGTCGACCACGGTGAAATTGCCGATCGGGTCGATCGGCACGTTCATGAAGAAGTTCAGGTTGGGGACGATGTCGCGCTTCGACAGACCATGCTTTGCCGCCTCGATCAGGAAATTCTCCCGGCAGGCGTGAAGATATTTGGTGCCATGGCCGAAGCGGACAGTGTTGCTTTCGCACGAGCATGCCCCCGCGGAGGTATCGTGCAGGCCGCAGCTGTCCGCCACGACGCGCAACATGACGCGCCCCTCGTTGGACATAATGCGGGTGCCGGTGCTGACATAGGCGGAGCCTTGCGCGCGCAGGGTATCCTGTCCGCTGTAGCGCTCCTGCAGATCGTCGGCGCGGTAAAACAGCGTGTCGACCGCCTGCTGCCCGTGGCTGTCGACGATGCGCAGCGTCTGCCCCTTTCGAATGACGGCGGACCAGGGCGCGCGGGCGGGAATCTCCGTATCGAGCACGATGCGCGCGGAGACGGGAATAGAATGGATGGTCATGACGCTCACCCCGCCACGCTGCGATCAAGGAGGACGGCATTGTTCTCGAAGGCGCGTATAGCCTCCGCACTCGCCGTTCGGCACAGGTCATCGGCGCCGGCGGGTTGTGCCCGGTAGCGGATGATCTCCACTGAGCCCTGTGCATAAACGGGCGACGGATCGAGCGGATGCGGGCAGTTCGACAGCGCCACCAGCAAATCCATCTCGGCGCGCAGATCGACGAAATCGCCCGCATGGCGGCGGTTCGCCTGCCACGCAAACCGTCCGTCACCATCAACACTGACCGGCGCGAAGAAGCTGATGCACGGCATCACGTCGCGGCGATCCAGCCCCAGCTTGCCGGCCGCGAGAATGAAGTTGTCGCGGGTGTTGCGGGTGGCGCCGACGCCATAGCGGGCTTCGTTGGTGGCTGCGGTGGAACCTCCCGCAAGCGTATCATGCGCGCCGCTGCTGTCTTCGGTGATGCTCAACAGCACCCGGCCCATGTCGGACAGAATCACGCGGCCTTTCCGCAGGCTAGCCGCCCATTGCACCTTGATGGTGTCGGCGTGATTGAGCCGCTCGCTGGGATCGGCGGCACACCACACCAGCAGGCTGATGCAGGAGGCGCCACTTGAATTGATCAACCGCAAGGCTTCGCCGCGATGGAGGCGCGTGGTCCAGTACCAGCCTCCGAGAACGGTTTCGCGCTGAATGATCGCGGCCTCCGCGATCGACGCACCGTCGCGCGGCGTCGTCGGCGGCAGTGCACGCGGCGCCAGCCCCTGGCCCGCCGCCTTCAACTCGTCGTAGCGCGCTTTATTGGCCGCGATTTCAGCCAGTTGCTCCTCGGTCAGGATCATGGTTTGCCCTTTCTCAGACAAGCGCCGGGCCGTCCCGGCTCATGCTCCTTTTTCGGCAGGGTCGTCCCGGCCGGAGCGAAAAGTCGACAGGTGCCGCACGTCGGCGATGCGGGGCGGATAGATTTCCAGATCGCGCGAAATGGTGGCGCCGTAGCGCTCGCGTTCCTCCGGGCGGTTATGGTTGCGCTCGAACGCGATCACCCGCGTCGCCAATCGGAACGCTTCGCTGAGATCATGAGTGACCATGACCACCGTGAGTTCGGTTTCATTCCACAGCCGCTTCATCAGCAGATGGATGTCGGCGCGGATGCCAGGATCGAGCGCGCCGAACGGTTCATCGAGCAGCAGGATCTTTGGACCGCGCATGACGGCCTGCGCCAGCGCCAGGCGTTGCTGCATGCCGCCGGAGAGCGCCGCCGGATATTTGCCTTCGTTTCCAGCGAGGCCGACTTCGGCGAGCAGCGCCATCGCTTCGTCCACGGCGGCACGCTTCGCTGCCCCGAACAGCCGGCCGGTTACTTTGGCATGCTGCAGCTCGCGCCCGAGCAGCACGTTCTGCAATACCGTCAGATGCGGAAACACCGAATAGCGCTGAAACACCACGCCCCTGTCCGCATCCGGCTCCGGCTTCAGCGCCGCGCCGTCGATCAGGATCTGTCCGCGCGTCGGGCTCTCTTCGCCGAGCAGCATGCGGAGGAACGTGGTCTTGCCGCAGCCCGACGGACCAACCAGCGCTATGAAGGCACGTGATGCCACATCGAGCGTGATCTGCTCCAGCACGATATGGTCGCCGTATTCCTTCCAGACGTCGTCGAATCGGATCGCGCTCATTCCGCCCTCACCGACGCGAACCAGGGGAACGCCTTGCGCTGTAGCAGGCGAAGCGCCGCATCCATCAGAAAGGCGAGAATCGTGATCCAGATCACGTAGGGAATGATCACGTCCATCGCGAGATAGCGCCGCACCAGGAAGATGCGGTAGCCGAGCCCCGAATCGGAGGCGATCGCCTCCGCGGCGATCAGAAACAGCCAGGCCGGTCCGAGTTGCAGCCGCAGCGAGTCGATCAGCCGCGGCAGAATTTGCGGCAACACCACGCGAAGCGCCACCTGCCAGGTTGAGGCCCCGAGTGTCTGCGCCTTGATGAGCTGCTCGCGCGGTAGCTCCAGCACCTTCATGGTGAGATCGCGGATGATGCAGGGCAAGGTGCCGATCACGATCAGGGCGATCTTGGAGTTTTCGCCGAGCCCCATGACAATGAACAGTATCGGCAGCAGCGCCAGCGGCGGCACCATCGACGTGACCCCGACAAAGGGCGCCAGCAAGGCGTTGGCGCCCGGCAGCAGGCCGATCACGATGCCGAACACCAGTGCGGCCCCGGTCGAAATCGCCAACGCGGAGAGCAGCCTGCCAAGGCTCGCCACGGTATCCGACAGCATCAGGTTGGTGCCGGTGCGCACATCGATTTCGAAGGCCATGTGCTTCACCGCCTGCGCCATGCTCGGCAGCGCAGGCAGCAACTTGTCGTTGGGATTTTCCGCGAGCCTCAAGCCCGAGCCGGTAAAATACGCGATCGCCAGCAGCACGAACGGCAGCGCGGCGAGATAGAACCGCATCTGCCTGTTCGGCTTAATGTTCATGAGGCGCATGGTCGTCCCCTTTTCAGAGGCGGATCAGAGCTTGCCCTTTGCGGCGGCGTCCATGTAGGTGGCGTCGAAACGCAGCTTCACATTGCTCTTGTTGCCGAGCACCGCCTTGTCGGCCAGTTCGATGCCGACGACATCCGCCGATTTGGCATCCTTGCCGAGCAGCGCCTTATCGAACAGGAACTTGCGCACCCGATCCATGGTGGTACCGACGGTCGCGCTCTTGGTGAAAGCTTCCGCATCGGCCGCCTTGTCGAACAGCCGCGTCGAGGCGAGCTGGCTGTCGAAACCGGCGAGATCGGTGCCCGATGCCTTGGCCATCGCTTCCTTGGCAGCAGTCCCCTCGGCACCGGCGGCGTTCATCTTGGCGATGGTCTCGTACCAGATGCCGACCAGCGCCTTGGCGAAATCGGGATTGTCTTTCAGCACTGCGGTGTTGACCACCATCAGGTCCATGATCTCGCCGGGAATTTGCGACGAGTCGAATACCTTCTTGGCGTCCTTCGATTCGAGAATTTCGGAGACGATCGGATTCCACGTCACCACCGCCGTCACCTCCGGCGTCTTGTAGGCGGCCGCGAGATCGGCATCGGACGTGTTGACGACCTTGATATCCTTCTCGGCGAGATGCTTGCTCTCCAGCGCGCGCGCCAGCAGATAATGCGAGACGGAGAATTCGACGAGATTGATCTTCTGCCCCTTGATGGCGGCAAGATCGGCCTTGTTCTTCAGAATGACGGCATCGTTGCCGTTGGAGAAATCGCCCATCACGATCGCCGTGGTATCGACACCGCCCGCGGCGGGGATCGACAGCGCATCCATATTGGTGATGGTCACGGCATCGAACGAACCGGCGGTGTATTGATTGACGGATTCGACGTAATCGTTGAACTGCTTCACCTCGATGGTGAGGCCGTATTTGTCGGCCCATTTCTTCACGATGCCGGCGTCCGCCGCATAGCCCCACGGCATCCAGCCGACATAGATCGACCACGCGACCTTGAAGTCCTTCTTCGGCGCCGCATTTGCAGGCGCAACGATCACGGCCGCCAGCGCCGAGGCGAAAATCAGGGAACGGAGAGCTATGGATGTGAGTCTGTTCATGGCAGATCCCTCTTGCAAAAGTTACAAAAAGGGACCGGCGATAGACCATCGCTTTGCCAATCCCTTGGCTAACGAGGTCTCCCGGGCTTTTATCCCGCCGTGCACCTGCGGGGATTTCTCCCCCGCAAGCGGCTGCTCTCGGACCAGCACTCTGCAGGTGCAAAGCCGGAACCCTAGCAACCAACTCGATTCAGGAGATGCACGAGGCGTGCCATCTTTGCATGGGTTGAAACACAACGGATTTTTCGCGCATCGCGATCTTCGCGTGCGAGGAGTCGATAATCCGCCGGGCACTTGCCCAACAAATAAGCAGACAGCGCATTCTATTGAAGCTTTCCTTTTTCGGACACCGAAGCACATGATCCACGCGGTGACCGGCATGCGGGCACGGGGCGGACGTCATATGAAATGGCTGCGAAGCGGACTGCATTTGCTGCTGCTCGGCTTGTACGGGCGGTTTGGCCTCAGCGTGACAAGTCTCCACGCGACATCTTTCAACGAAACGCCAGGCAAAGACACCTGAAAGACCGCTCCGCCTGATCGTCGGCCCGGCAAGCGAATCCCGGACGTCGCTGAAGGGGAGTCCAGAAGCTGACGAGGCTCCGCGATCGATCGGACGTCTCGCCGGCCCGACAGCCGCAAGCCGTGGCCGGTCATCGATAGCTTCTAGAACATGCTGTTGCCATTGGCAGGCTTTTCCGGAATCTCCTGCGCGACGTCCCAGTGCTCGACGATCTTGCCGTCCTCGAGCCTGAAAATATCGACGATGGCGCGCCCGCGGGTGCCCTTCTCGCGCACGCTGTGGACGTGAAGGATCACAAAATCGCCCTCCGCGAAGGCACGTTTGATCTCGCTGTGGGAGTCCGGAAATTTCTCACGCAGGAAGCCGAGGAAGGCCTTGAAGCCTTCGATCCCGTCCGGCGCGGTCGGATTGTGCTGGATATAACGCGGCCCGAAAAATTTCGCGGCGGCGTCAAAATCTTTTTTGTTCAGCCCCGCTTCGTAGAATTCGAGAACGGTCTTCTTGTTGGCTTCCTGTGTCGCGGCACCGGCCGCGAACGCCGGCGATACCGCGAGCGTCAACAGGCCGGCGAGGCCGATCAGGCTGGATCGCATGACAGTTCCTCCGAGCAACGGGACCGATGGCAAGCTACCAGCTTCCGTATTGACCGACGATGCCGCGCCAGAGCGCGTCGCGCTCGCGAGCGAGTGGCTCCTTGCCGACGCTGGCGTTCCTTGCCACCGCCGTAATCACCAGGACCAGCTTCAGCTCGGGATCGACAAAGATCGACTGGCCGTAGACGCCGAGCAGCGCGAACCGGCGCTTTTCGCCCGGAAACAACCAGAACTGATAGCCGTAGCCGAAATACGGTGTCGCCTTGCTCGGCGTGAACGCGTCGGGCTGGCGGCGCCAGTCGGTCGCATCGAGCAGATAGTCCTTCGGCACGATCTGCCGGTCGCCGGCTGAGCCATCATTGGCGAGCAGGATTCCAAGCCGGCCATAGTCGCGCAGGACGGCGTTGAAATTTCCCGATCCGGATTCGGTGCCGTCCCTGGTCTTGATCCACGTCGCGTCGGCCTCCGCACCCATCGGCTGCCACAGCCGCGGCGTCAGATATTCGCTTAAGCTGGTGCCGGTCACCGCGCGCAGCAACAGCGTCAGCACCACCGTCTGGTTGGACGCGTAGTGGAATTGCGTGCCCTGCTCCACTTCGCGCGTCGGGAATGCGCGCAGCGCGGTAATGGAGTCGCGTGTCAGGCGGATCCTGTTGAACTTCGAATTATCGTCGTTGCCGTCATAAACCTCCTTGAACGGCACGCCGGACGCCATGCGCAGGATGTTGCGTATCGTCGTCTCGCCATAGGGATTGCCGGCGAGATCCGGGACGTATTTGGCGACGGTGTCGTCAAGCGAGGCGATCTTCTTCTCGGACAGCGCCATTCCGACGGCGAGGCTGACGATGGACTTCGCCATCGAGTGCGACACGAAACGATCGGTCGCGGTCCGGTCGTATTGATAGCGTTCGGCCAGGATTTGACCGTCCTTGATCACAAGCAGACCGGTCACGCGCTGGTGCGCCAGGAAATCGTCGAGCGAATAGCTCTGCTTTTCGAAGCGATAGGCGAGCTTCGGTTCGCTTGCGGCCTTGGGAAGCGGCAGCGGCGATGCCGCCTTCCGCAAGGTGTAATACGGCAGGAAGCTGTCGAGGCGGCTGAACGATCCGACCCGCACGCCTTGGTCGAAGAACCAGTTGGCAGGCTTGCCGATCGGATAGCCCGCCGCCTTCCCCAGCAATTCCTCGTCAGGCGGCGCGTGGGCCGGAAGGGCCAGCGCGACAAGCACGGCGCACGAAAGCAGGATTCGCCCAGGCTGCATTGATGGACTCACGCAAAGGGATCATCGACCGGCCCACTGCTTACATTGGCAGTCTCCTGCCTGTCGAGCGCACAGCGAGCTTCGACGCAGATCAGATCGTGGCGGTGAGGATGTTGTGTCCGGCGCGCGTGCCTACTGGTCCGTCGACGGCTCGAACATGCACTGCAGCGTCGGCTTGGCGATCTTGGTGAAGGTCGGGCCGATCTCGGATTGTTTCGATGGCGGCACCCAATCGGTCTCGATGGTCGGCACGCCGGTCTCGCTGATGCCGCGCAGCAGAGCTTCGCGCAGGTCGGTATCTTCCACGGTCGCGGCCGCGTAATCGTGCAGACAGCCACAGACGGTTTCGGGATGCGCCCAGCGCCCTACCATATGGGGCGCGCACAACCGCACGAATTCGCCGCGCGGATCGGGCACCCTGAACAGGGAACGCAGGGGCATTGGCTGAAGCTGGGCCTGCGCTTGACCCTTGACCTGAGCTTGCGCCGAGCCGCTGACCAGGACGGAAGCCAGGATCGCGGCAGAACAGATACGAACAAACATTCAAAGCCTTTATCGGCGAGTTTCTTGGGAGCTGTCCGCTGCGCTTACTTGTCCGCTTACTTGGCCGCGACCACCATCAACTGGGGCGCGGAGGTCGTTACCGGGGAGCCGTTGTAGGAGAAGATGCCGATGCCCGGCAAGCCGTTCTCGGAAGAGCCCGCCATCGAGGGACCGGCGAGGATGCAGGCGAAGGCGAGGATGAAGCTGATCGTCCGCATCTGACTCTCTCCGCTTTCGGCGCCGGCGGTGCCCGCCGTTTCGTTGGCAATCTGATAGCCGCGAGTTGTTTCCGGATATCTGCGCCAAAAGCGGAAAATGGTTTCGTCGCGACCGAGATTTGTTTCGTCGGCCAGAGGGGACGAAATATTGGCGAGAAAAACCCAATAATTTCAGCAGAGCGAAGCCCGCGTCGGCCACCAAACCGACCGCAATTGGCTGGTGCCGGCCTGGTTTACCGGCTGATCGCCGCCATTATTATTTCCGGCGCCGGGATCACCACGGGAGATCCGCAATAGGTGAAGGTTCCAACACCCGGCATGTCGCGATCGGAACTGCCGGCCAGCGACGGGCCGGTCAGCACGAAAACCAGGGCGATCATGTAACTGAGGGCTCGCATCTGACATCTCCACCTATCATCTGGAGATGAGACGCCCGCTGAACCAAGCGGGTTCGAGCCTGCGAAGCGAGTTTTTAAGGTTTCTCTGCAAAAGAAGCCACCTCAACCGGGCCGGTCGTGAACCTTAGCTTCGTCGCGACCTACTCAATCGAACGATGTGCAACTTTCCGAGTGAAGGCGCGTTGTAATCTTTCCTCAACAAAGGATAGCCGTCGTGGGCAATGGCAACATCGACGTTGGCAATCAAACCCCGACCCGCAAACCCGGCCAGCCGGCAGTTGAACTGACGTCAGGGCGTAGCGGCTCTTCCGAACAGCGGGTCGACAGTTCCATGAAGACCGAGCCCCCTTGTGGTGCGATGTCGCAACAAGGTGGCGAGTTCCGCGGCAATCTATCGGCGCCGCAGAAATTCGTTCATCTGGTCGGATGCCGCGAGCCCAAAGTCAGGGGCTCCGAGGTTCGCCAATATTCCAATCCGGCCAAACGGTAAGCCCGGGCTTACCAAGCGGTGATGCCCGGCTCCTCGCCCGGGAACCGAACTGCTGCGAAAGCTACTGAACGAACTCACCGCATTTCTGAACCACGGCATCGGCGGCCCCCCACGGCATGATCGGTACCGAGGACGTCGAGTTTTTGGGTGAACCTTCGATCAGTTTATCCGAATAGACCATGTAGACCAGAACGTTGCGCTTGGCGTCGCAGCCACGAACGATCTGCATCTTCTTGAAGAACAGCGAGCGGCGCTGGCGGAACATGTCATCGCCCTGCCCCATCTTGTCCTTGAAACGGATCGGCCCAATCTGACGGCAGGCCAGCGAAATGTCCGAGACCTCCTCGGCGAGGCCCAGCCAGCCCTTGAAGCCGCCCTTTTCCGGTATCGTGAAGTGGCAGGCGACGCCCTCGACCTCGGGGTCATCGACGCCATAGGTCGCCAATTTGTCGTTGGGGCTCACCCATTTGAACACGGTCGACCGGCGGAAGATCAGATCCGGCTCGTCGGCGGCCGAAACAGGGGTGGCCTGCCACAGCGTCAGTGCGAGCACCGCCAAGGCCAGAATTGTCCACTTCCCGTCACACTTTACGATGGCCTTGGATGCCATTGATATCTCCACTGCAAAAGCCGCTGCACAAGCAGCTAAACGCCTCGCCGCCTATGTAATGGCGGAATGCCGCACAGGAAGACCGGCCCGCGCCGGCGGGCCGGCTCGTTTAACGGAATGTGAGGCTTTTTTGTTACGCTCAGGGCGAAAAGCTCTGGCATTAGAAGGCTTACGCTGGTGAACGCTTTTCGCGTCTGCGACAACAAATGAATATCGGGCCACTGGATTCGAAATTCTGTAATTCGAGGATTATGCGCGTGAGCGGGCATCGGATTTTGAGTGCGGCTAGTGCGCACGTGAAGGTTGCGGAGCAGCGGTCCAAAAGCGTCGGGTTTTGGCAGATTGCGGTGTTGACGGCGGCAGGCACCCTGGGGGCCGCCTCGCAGGCGGATGCGGCGCTGTTCTACTATCAGGATTCCGATTCAGGCTATTCCCGACCCACGCCGTCGGTGCAGCCGCGGCGCCAGCGGAACACGCGAAAGAATTCGGCCGGGAAGCAAGCGGCGGAGAAGGAAACCGGCGCCAAGCCGCAGGGACCGCTGATTATCGCGGTCTCGATCGACAAGCAGAAGGTCCGGATCTACGACTCCCGCGGGTTGTTCGCTGAAAGTCCGGTGTCCACGGGCATGAAGGGTCACTCGACCCCGATGGGCGTGTTCAGCATCATCCAGAAGCACAAGTTCCACCATTCCAACATTTATAGCGGCGCGCCGATGCCCTATATGCAGCGCATCACCTGGTCGGGTATCGCGATGCACGCCGGAGTGCTGCCGGGCTATCCGGCATCGCACGGCTGCATCCGCATGCCGATGGCGTTCGCCGTCAAGATGTGGAACTGGACCAAAATGGGCGCGCGCGTGGTCGTGACGCCCGGCGAGATGACGCCCGCCAGTTTCTCGCATCCCCTGCTGGTGGCCCAGAAGATCGCGCCGCAGCCTGTCGTTGCCGATGAGCCCAAGAGCGACTTGATCAAGAGCGATCTCCCAAAGGCGGACATGCCGGCGGTGAAGAGCGACAAGGGCGCGGATGCCGGCCCGGGCATCAAGTCCGAGAATTCGGTGGCGAGCCTCGAACTCCGATCGACCGTCGGCCACGCCTCTGCGCTCCGCGAGCAAACCCAGACCGCGGATGCCAGCGGCGACATGTCGGCGGCGAATGCTGCGGTGACGATGTCGGATCCGACCGGTGGCAAGTCGTCGTCCAGCGAAGCGGTGAGCACGGAAGCAAGACCCGAAGCACCGAAATCCGAATCCAGGCCGGAAGCAGAATCAACTTCCGCCAACAGCGCCGATACCGCTTCGTCCGACAACAAGTCGGCGGAAGCTTCGATTGCCGACGCAAAATCCGACGAGACCGGTTCGGTCGAGAAGAAGACCGACGAGGCCGAGGCTCCAACACCGCCCGCTGCCGACGCTGCCAAGACCGAGACGGCAAGCGACGGCGCGAAGGTTCAGGAGAAGGCTGAAGACAAGCCCGTTGAAGGCAAGGTTGAAGCCAAGTCGGCTGAAAAGCCGGACGAAGCGAAGGCCGATGCGGCCAAGGCTGAAGTAAAGGCGGAGCCGGTCACGGTGGAAGCCGCCAAGCCGGAAGTGACCAAGGCCGACGCGTCGGCTGCGCCCGATGCGAAGAAAGATACGGCGCGCCTGCCCGGCGTCGAGAAGGCCGCTGCCGCGAAGGCTGAGCCCAAGCGTACCGGGCAGATCGCGGTATTCGTGAGCCGCAAGGATTCCAAGCTCTACGTTCGCCAGAACTTCGCCCCGCTGTTCGATGTGCCCATCACCATCGCGCCGAGTGACCGGCCGCTGGGTACGCATGTCTTCACCGCGGAAGCTGACAAGAGCGACCCGAACCTGTTGCGCTGGTCGGTGGTCACGCTGCCGGTGACCGCCCGCAACGCGGCCCGCAATGACGCCGATGATGACCGTCCCGCACGGCGCCGCAAGATGGCGGGCGGAGCGCCTGCAGAGGTCAAGCCCCGGCCCGTGCCGGACAGCCCGGCCGAGGCGCTCGACCGCATCGCCATCCCGCAGGATGCGATGGCGCGTATCACCGAGGCGCTGACGACCGGTAGTTCGATCATCGTATCCGACCAGGGCATCAACCAGGGCGAAACCGGCGAAGGCACCGATTTCATCGTTTCGCTGCGGTAATTCATAACGGCTTGTTGAGCGGCGAGGTGGCGCGCCTTGCGCTATGTTGGCTTCTGTCGAACCGCACCAGCCTTCCATGCGAGGCGCGCCATGATTGACCGCAGGACGATAATCACGGCGGCGGTCGCAGCCGTTGCCGGCGCGGCCTCGGGCCGTCAGGCGTTCGCGCAAGCCGGCATGAGCCGGATCACGGCGTATGCATTTTCATTTCCGGGATTGGCCGGCGGCGACATCCGGCTTGCCGACTATGCCGGCCATCCGATCCTGATCGTCAACACCGCCTCGCTTTGTGGCTTCACGCCGCAATATGGCGGCCTGCAGGAATTGTGGACCGAGTTCCACGA
This sequence comes from Bradyrhizobium ottawaense, assembly GCF_900099825.1. NCBI lineage: Bacteria > Pseudomonadati > Pseudomonadota > Alphaproteobacteria > Hyphomicrobiales > Nitrobacteraceae > Bradyrhizobium > Bradyrhizobium ottawaense. The sequence goes on from NZ_LT629693.1 coordinate 90,377, forward strand.
CCGCGGCTTAATGATGGTCGGCGTTCCCTCCAATGATTTCGGCGGCCAGGAGCCGGGCGGCGCGACCGAGATCGCCGAGACCGCGCAGCACCAATACGGGGTAACTTTCCCGATAGCAGCCAAGGCGGTCGTGAAGGGACCGAACGCGCATCCGTTCTACAAATGGGCGGCAGAGGCGCGCCCCAAGGATGTTCCACGTTGGAACTTCCACAAATACCTCATTGGCCGCGACGGCTATATCGCCGACGTATTTCCGGAGTCCATTGAGCCTGCGGATACCCGCGTGAAAACGGCGATCGCCCGGGCCCTCAGCCAGACCGTCGCGGAACGCAGCGGCTAGACTTCGGGACACGCCTTAAGCAGCGAACTGTCCACCGAATTAACCGGTTGAGCGACAAATCGACGGCCCCGGACGACAGCCGTTGCCTTGGCGGGGCGGCTGCAACTAGGGTACGATGCACTGGGGCAGGAAGCGGCCGGGACGACGGCAAAAATGCCGGTACCGGGAGCGGGATTCGAATTTTAGGGAAAACAAGATGCGTATCGCGGCAGGGTTGATCTTTGCAGGCACAGTTTCGCTGCTGGCTTCAGGCGCGGCGTGGTCACAAACGCCTCCGGCCAAGGGCGCGGCCTCTCCTCCGGCGGCGGCCCCGCAGGCGGCCGCCCCCGCTCCTGCCGCAGCACCGGCGGCACCCGCCACGGCGCAACCCCCGCAGCCCGCCAGAGCCGCGTGCAACACGCCGGGTGCACTCGGCGTCGGACGGACCGTCGAGATCGACACCACGGGCGGACCCGGGTTCGGCTTCGAGCACTTCAAGCAACTCGATTTCCTGCGCGACAAGGAGGTCGTGCTGACCTTCGACGACGGCCCGTGGCCGCTGAACACGCCCGCCGTGCTGAAGGCGCTGGCCGACGAATGCACGACCGGCATCTTCTTCTCGATCGGCAAGCACGCCACCTACTATCCGGAAATCATCAAGCAGGTTTACGCCGCCGGTCACACGGTCGGCACCCACACCTGGTCGCATGCGACGCTGACCAACAAGAAACTGACCGAGGACCAGCGCAAGGAAGAAATCGAGAAGGGATTCAGCGCGGTGAAATGGGCGCTCGGCGGCGTCTCGCCGTCGCCGTTCTTCCGCTTCCCGGCCCTGCAGCACCCGCCGGAAATGGTCACCTATCTCGGCGACCGCAACATCGCGATGTTTTCCTGCGATCTCGACTCGTTTGACTTCAAGGCCCGCAACGCCCAGGCCGTCATCGACGTAACGATGAAGAAGCTCGACAAGCTCGGCAAGGGCATCATCCTGATGCACGACTTCCACAAGCACACCGCCGAAGCCCTGCCAGATCTGCTGAAGAAGCTGAAGGCCGGCGGCTACAAGGTCGTGGCGATGAAGGCCAAGGCCCCGGCGCAGACCATCGCCAAATACGACGAAGAGGTCATCAAGGACGCCAAGCTGCCGACCGTGAGCTCGCGGCCGGTTTCCAGCGTCGTGCAGACGATTTCGGAATAGTCGGCGGCGACAAGGTCGTGCCGGCGCTGCGCATCGAAGGTTACGTCATCGTGTCCGGCGACGGCATGCTGGCGAACGCCGATCGCGTGATGCCGGAGGGACTGAAGTTCGAGGGCGACAAGAAGTTCTTCACCGACGCCCTCGACCATGCCGACCTGATCGTGCACGGGCGCAATTCGTTCGAAGACCAGCCGAATTCGCCGAAGCGCAAGCGGGTCATCCTGACCCGCAACGTCGATGCGATCGCCCCCGATCCAACCAATCCGAAATCCACGCTGTGGAACCCCGCCGGCGCTTCCTTTGAGGCTGCCTGCGCGCAGGCCGGCGTGCACGCCGGCAGCGTCGCCATCATCGGTGGCCCCTACGTGTTCGGCATGTTCATGGACCGCTACGACACGTTCTGGCTGTCGCTGGCGCCGCACGTGCGCTTGCCGGGCGGCGAGCCCTGCTTCCCCGGTGTTCCTGATCGCTCGCCGCAGCAAATCCTCGCCGCGCACGGGCTGCGCGCCGGCGAACCGCAGATGCTGGATGCGGCCGATGACGTCAGCGTTACGCCGTGGCGGCGCAACACCTGACGCTGGCTTTAGCGGCCTGGCTCAGACGTCGTAAGCCGGTTCCGAGTTTCGCGGCCCGCGGCCGTAGCCCGCGATCATGAACAGCGCGCCGATGATCGAGAGATTCTTCAAGGCATCTATCAAGGTCTTGGCGTTGTCGGGCGGCGACTGGTTCCAGAAATCGTGGAAGTAGAAAGTGGTGGCGAGCACAAAGAAGATCAGCAGGATCGAGAAAAAGCGCGCCAGGAAATTCAGCGCGATCATCAACCCCGCCAGGATCTCGAAGCCGCCGACACCGATCGCCAGCAGTTGCGGCATCGGCATCCCGGTCAGGGTCTCCAGTTGCGACGTATAGGGCGCCAGCAACGTGGGGATCGACACCTTGGAGGCGATGAAGTCCGCCGTTGCCGGAATGGCGAACAGCTTGGTCGCCCCGGTGTAGATGAAGAGCACCGCGAACAAAACTCGCCCGAAAGTGAACAACGCTGGCATGGGTCGGCCTCACTGAATTGGCAAAGCAAAATTGCAGGCGGAGCGAAACGATTATGGGCGTTTCGCTTCCGCTTTTCAAACGAACAAAATCGAAACCGTCCGCGCAGGTTCCTGCGCGGGCTCTATCTTTGACGCGTTTTCTTCCCGCGAACCGGTACCCATCCCCGGATCAAGTCCGGGGGCGTGCTTCGCTCGAAAACGCTTTAGAAACTACCCGAACAGGGTCGGCTGGGTGCGGCCGGCGCGCTCCTGGGCTTCGACGGCGGCGACCGCCGTCATGTTGAGAATGCCGCGCGCCGTCACCGACGGGGTCAAAATGTGCGCCGGACGCGCCGGCCCGATCAGGATGGGACCGACGGGCAGCGCATCCGCCAGCACTTTGATCATCTGATAGGCAACGTTGGCGGTATCGAGGTTCGGCATGATAAGGATATTGGCCTCACCTTCCAGCTTGGAATGCGGCAGCACCAGTTTTCGCGCGGTCTTCGACAGCGCGGTATCGCCCTGCATTTCGCCGTCGGCCTCGATCTCGGGATGCCGTTCCTTCAGAAGCGCGGTGGCCTGGCGCATCTTGCGGGAGGATTCGGTGTCATAACTGCCGAAGTCCGAATGTGACACGAAGGCGACGCGCGGCTTCATGTTGAAACGCTGGACGTGCATGGCGGCCAGCGCCGCCACTTCGGCAAGCTCTTCCGCGCTCGGGTTCGGCCGCACCTGGGTGTCGGCGATGAAATAGGAGCCCTTGCTGGTGATCATCATCGCCAGCGCCGCGAAATCCTTGATCCCGGGCAGGAAGCCGACGATCTCGCGGACATGGCGCAGATGGCTCATGTAGCGGCCCTCGACGCCGCAGATCATGGCGTCGGCCTCGCCGCGCACCACTGCAAGTGCTGCGATCACGGTATTGTTGGTGCGCACCACGGTGCGCGCGGCATCGGGAGTCACGCCGTGACGGCCGGCAACGTCGATATAGGTCTGCACGTAGGAGCGGTAGCGCGGATCGTCCTCGGGATTGACGAGGTCGAAATCCTGCCCGGCCTTGATCGAAAGACCGAACCGCTTGAGCCGGGCTTCGACGACCGAGGGACGCCCGACCAGGATCGGCCGCGCCAGCTTTTCCTCGAGCACGACCTGGGTCGCGCGCAACACGCGCTCGTCCTCGCCCTCGGCATAGATCACCCGCACCGGCTGGGTCTTGGCCTTGGCGAAGACCGGCTTCATGACCAAACCGGAACGGAACGCAAAGCGCTCCAGCAGCGTGCAATATTCGTCGAAATTCTTGATCGGCCGCGTCGCCACGCCGGAGTCCATCGCGGCCTTGGCAACCGCCGGCGCAATGCGCAGGATCAGCCGCGGATCGAACGGGCTCGGGATCAGCGAGCCCGGGCCGAAGCCCTGGGTCTCGCCGCTGTCAAAGCCCCGCGCCACCGCATCCGACGGCGGATCGCGCGCGAGCTGCGCGATGGCGTCGACTGCCGCGTGCTTCATTTCCTCGTTGATCGCGGTGGCGCCGACATCGAGCGCGCCGCGGAAGATGAACGGAAAGCACAGGACGTTGTTGACCTGGTTCGGGAAATCGGACCGCCCGGTGCAGATCATGGCGTCGGGGCGGGCCTTGCGCGCCTCGTCCGGCATGATCTCCGGGGTCGGATTGGCCAACGCCAGCACCAGCGGATGGTCGGCCATCGCCTTGACCATTTCGGGCTTCAGCACGTTCGGCGCGGACACCCCTAAGAAAATATCGGCGCCGCCGATGACGTCGCCGAGCACGCGCGCGCTGGTCTTCTGCGCATAGACCGCCTTCCAGCGGTCCATCAGCGTGTTGCGGCCCTCATGGACGACGCCGTCGATGTCGCAGACCCAGATGTTCTTGCGCTGTGCGCCCAGCGAGACCAGCAGGTTGAGGCAGGCGATCGCGGCAGCTCCCGCGCCGGAGCAGACGATCTTGACGTCGGGGAGTTTCTTGCCGTTCAGCAGCAGCGCGTTGGTGATCGCGGCGCCGACGATGATGGCGGTGCCATGCTGGTCGTCGTGGAACACCGGGATCTTCATGCGCGCTTTAAGCTGCGCCTCGATCTCGAAGCATTCCGGTCCCTTGATGTCCTCGAGGTTGATGCCGCCGAAGGTTGGCTCCAGCGCCGCCACCGTCTCGACCACGCGCTCGATGGTATCGGCGGCGATTTCGATATCGAACACGTCGATGCCGGCGAACTTCTTGAACAGGACCGCCTTGCCCTCCATGACAGGCTTCGACGCCAGCGGGCCGATATTGCCGAGCCCGAGCACCGCGGTACCATTGGAGACCACCGCGACCAGATTGGCGCGGGCGGTAAGGGAAGCCGCTTCCGCGGGGTTATTGGCGATTTCGGTGCAGGCCGCCGCCACGCCGGGCGAATAGGCCAGCGCGAGGTCGCGCTGGTTGGCGAGCGGCTTGGTCGCCTGGATCTCGAGTTTGCCTGGCCGCGGCAGCCGGTGATACGCCAGCGCCGCGTCGCGGAGATCATCAGAATAGGACGACATGCATTTCCCCCACGGGATTCCTCAGAGCTTGATTCAATGAGGTTGAATCAGGCTCGTCGGTATTCTTCTGTTTGGAGCATGGTCTTTCCGAAAACCGGTGTCCACTTTTCCGGACCATGCTCCCGGCCCCGAATTTACCTTCGGTGGCCGGCCTTCGTTCGGGCTTTCTCGGCTTTAGCTTTGCGGCAGATTGAGACGGATGTGAAGTTCGCGCAACTGCTTCGGCGCGACTTCCGACGGAGCGCCCATCAACAGGTCTTCGGCCCGCTGGTTCATCGGGAATAGCGAGATTTCGCGCAGGTTGGTGGTGCCGCAGAGCAGCATCACGATGCGGTCGACGCCGGCCGCCATGCCGCCATGCGGCGGGGCACCGTACTGGAATGCGCGATACATGCCGCCGAAACGCTCGACGACGTCCTTTTCGCCGTAACCGGCGATCTCGAACGCCTTCACCATCGCCTCGGGCCGGTGGTTGCGGATACCGCCGGACGCGATCTCGTAGCCGTTGCAGGTGATGTCGTACTGGAACGCCTTGATGGTCAGCGGGTCCTGCCCGTTGAGCGCATCGAGGCCGCCTTGCGGCATCGAGAACGGGTTGTGTGAGAAGTCGACCTTCTTGTCTTCCTCGTTGTACTCGTACATCGGGAAGTCGACGATCCAGGCGAGTTCGAACCGGTCCTTGTCGATCAGGTTCAATTCCTCGCCGAGCCGGGTACGGGCCAGGCCAGAGAATTTCCAGAACTTGTCGGGGTCGCCGGCGACGAAGAACGCCGCGTCGCCCTCTTTCAGGCCGAGCTGGGTGCGGATCGCCGCGATCCGTTCCGCGCCGATGTTGTTGGCCAGAGGACCGGCGCCCTCGCCGCCCTCGCGCCACATGATGTAGCCGAGGCCGGGCTGGCCCTCGCCCTGTGCCCACGAATTCATCCGGTCGCAGAACGCGCGCGACCCGCCGGTCGGTCCCGGGATCGCCCAGACCTGGTTCTTGGGATCTTCCAGCATCCGCGCAAACACCTTGAAGCCGGAGCCGCGGAAATGTTCGGAGACGTCCTGCATGATCAGCGGATTGCGCAAATCGGGCTTGTCGCTGCCGTATTTCTTCAGGGCTTCCGCAAACGGAATCCGCGGCCAGACTTTGGTGACCGGCTTGCCCTTGGCAAATTCCTCAAACACGCCGGTGATCACGGGCTCGACGGCCGCGAACACGTCGTTCTGCTCGACAAAGCTCATTTCGAGGTCGAGCTGGTAGAATTCGCCCGGCAGGCGATCGGCACGCGGGTCCTCGTCGCGGAAGCACGGCGCGATCTGGAAGTAGCGGTCGAAGCCCGACATCATCAGCAGCTGCTTGTACTGCTGCGGCGCCTGCGGCAGCGCGTAAAACTTGCCGGGATGAATTCTGGACGGCACCAGGAAGTCGCGCGCGCCTTCCGGCGAGGAAGCCGTCAGGATCGGGGTCTGGAACTCGAAGAAGCCCTGCTCCTTCATACGCTTGCGCATGGAGTCCACGATCGCGCCGCGGGTCATGATGTTCTGGTGCAGCTTCTCGCGACGGAGGTCGAGGAAACGGAACTTAAGCCTTATGTCTTCAGGATATTCCTGCTCGCCGAACACCGGCAGCGGCAGTTCGCCGGCAGGCCCCAGCACCTCGATCTCGCTGATGTAAAGCTCGACCATACCGGTCGGCAGTTCCGGATTGTCCGTACCCTCGGGACGGCGGCGGACCTTGCCGTCGATCCGCACCACCCATTCCGAGCGCAGCTTTTCGGCGTCCTTGAACGCCGGCGAATCCGGATCGGCAACGCATTGGGTCAGGCCGTAATGGTCGCGCAGGTCGATGAACAGCACGCCGCCATGGTCGCGGATACGATGGCACCAGCCGGAAAGCCGGACGGTTTGGCCGATGTCGCTGTCGCGGAGCGCGCCGCATGTATGTGACCGGTAGCGATGCATGGAATTCCCAAAAATCGGATGTCGGAGGACAGGAATCGGGGGCCAAAGCCCGCACGAAGTGCGGCAGGGTTTACCCGAGCCCGCGCGGGGCGGCAACCAAGGCGGGGGCTGATTTGGGCTCAAAAACCGCCATTTCGCGGATCGGAGCCCCGAACCGTTTGCCAATTCCGGTGCGGCGCCTATCTTTGGGTCATGACTGTCCATTTCCCGTTCCAGAACACCTATTCGGCGCTGCCTTCGAACTTTTTCGCCCGCGTGGCGCCGACCCCGGTGGCCTCCCCGCGGCTGATCAAGCTGAATCGGCCGCTGGCGCTCCAGCTCGGCCTCGATCCGGACCTGCTGGAGAGCCCGGAAGGCGCCGAAATCCTCGCCGGCAAGCGGCTGCCCGATGGCGCCGACCCGATCGCAATGGCCTATGCCGGCCACCAGTTCGGCCATTTCGTGCCTCAGCTCGGCGACGGCCGCGCCATCCTGCTCGGCGAGGTCATCGACGCCGATGGCATCAGGCGCGACATCCAGCTCAAGGGAAGCGGCCCGACGCCGTTCTCGCGCCGGGGTGACGGCCGTGCCGCACTCGGCCCGGTGCTGCGGGAATACATCGTCAGCGAAGCGATGTTTGCCTTGGGCATTCCGACCACGCGCTCGCTTGCCGCCGTGATCACCGGCGAGCGGGTTCAGCGCGAGACCATGCTGCCGGGCGCGGTGTTGACCCGGGTGGCGGCAAGCCATATCCGCGTCGGCACCTTCCAGTTCTTTGCCGCCCGCGGCGACACCGATGGCGTGCGGCAGCTCGCCGACCACGTCATTGCGCGGCACTATCCTGACATCGCCAACGCCGAGCGCCCCTATCACGCTTTGCTCCAAGGCGTCATTGCGCGGCAGGCCGAGCTGGTGGCGCGCTGGCTGCTGGTCGGCTTCATCCACGGCGTCATGAACACCGACAACTGCTCGATCTCGGGCGAGACCATCGACTACGGCCCCTGCGCGTTCATGGACGATTACAATCCCGCCACCGTGTTCTCCTCGATCGACGAACAGGGCCGCTATGCCTATGCCAACCAGCCGCGGATCGCGCTCTGGAACCTGACGCGGCTGGCCGAATGCCTGCTGCCGCTGTTCACCGACGACAAGGATCAGGCGATCGAACAGGCGCAAATGATCCTCAGCGAATTCCCGGAAAAATTCACGACCGCGTATCAGGCTGGGCTGCGCCAGAAGATTGGGCTGTTCACGGCGCGCGACGGCGACGAGGCTTTGGTGCAGGACCTGCTCGACGCGATGGCGAAGAACGAGGCCGATTTTACGCTGACGTTCCGCGGCCTCGGCGATGCCGCGCTGGATTCCACCAACGACAGCGTGCGGCGCCTGTTTGCCGATCCCGCCGCCTTCAACGAATGGGCCGCGCGTTGGCGCGTGCGCATCGCCGACGAGCCGCAATCGGCTGCTGCGCGGCAGGCCTTGATGCGCTCGGTCAACCCGACCTTCATTCCGCGCAACCACCGCGTCGAAGCCGTGATCCAGGCCGCCATGAACAACGACGATTACGCGCCGTTCGAGCAGCTGATCGCGGTGCTGGCAAAGCCCTATGAGGACCAGCCTGATTTCGCCGAATATGCCGATCCGCCGCAGCCGGAACAGCGCGTGCTGCAGACGTTCTGCGGGACGTGAACGACCACCGCTGTCATTCCGGGATGGTCCGCAGGACCAGACCCGGAATCTCGAGATTCCGGGTTCGATGCTTTGCATCGCCCCGGAATGACGGAGGATAGACACAGCGTCACCTTCTCGCGGCGCGATGCGCCCGAAGTTTTGCAAGAAGACCTTGCCCTCTGAAAACAGAGGGCGCAGGGAAGACCGGGCGCGCGCTGCACCCGCGGTCTCATGTGCGATGCGTAGTAAAAATGCTGCACATGAGCATACAGGTTCAGCGGGAACACCCGGCCTTCCCTGCGCAATGGCTTTACGGCTTATACGATTTCGTCCTGGTGACCGGCTTTCTTGCCACCATCATCGACGTGGGCTTTCGCTTCCGCCGACTTGACGCCAGCACCGGGGCGTCGGACCCAAACGATTTCACCGTACGCAAGTGCCGCGCTCGTCAGTCGCGACCCTGCGTCCACCGCATCCCACCGCACGTCGTGACGATCGCGAGCGCCCCTCTCGTCGCGGGAGACAGGCGGAGTTAGACTTCTGATTTGCCCGACGCTGCAACGGAAATATTTTTGCACGAGGGGCTGGACATACTTTTGGTGATTTGCCCGTCGGGTTGATTTGTCGCAGTCATTGACTGTTGCAAGTGCACCCGAAGCAGTGCATGCGCGCCCTTCACCTGTAGCCCGGATGAGCGCAGCGACATCCGGGGGGTGCGCCAATCCCGCATATCGCTACGCTCATGCGGGCTACTCGCTGCAGCCTACCCGTATCAGTACATGATACAGCCCGATTGACAAATGTATCACGTCTTGATACATTTGATCATAATCGGGAGCTTCAAGACCTCGCTTACGGAAGACGTCTTCAATGGAGTCTTCCGCAAGGGTTTTCCCGCCGATCTGGTCAAGATTGCTCGCCGCAAGCTGCGTTTCCTGCACGCAGCCCATCTGCTTACGGATTTGCGCGTGCCACCCGGTAACCGGCTCGAGGCTCTCAAGGGCGATCGAGCGGGCCAATATTCAATCCGCGTCAACGACCAGTTTCGGATTTGCTTTGTTTGGACTTCGGACGGACCAAAAGACGTCGAGCTGACTGACTATCACTAACCGGCGGCATGGCCCGCAAACCCAGGAGAGCCGTCAATGGCTAAAAGCCTAGCTCCCATGCATCCCGGCGAAGTTCTCAGGGAAGAATTCTTGTTGCCGTTGGGGCTGTCGCCCGGTGCCTTGGCGAAAGCGTGCGGCGTTCCGCGGACGCGCATCGAGCGATTGTCGAATGAAGAAACGGGCGTGACCGCGGATACCGCGTTGCGCCTGTCGAAGGTGTTCGGCACTTCGCCTCAACTCTGGCTGAATCTTCAGACCGACTACGACGTCCAGATCGCGACGCGGCAAATCGGCAAGGAACTCGCGAAAATCGAACCTATCCCGACGAAAGCGGCGTAGCTGCCGGGGGCAAGTGACCGGGATTGCAGCGAGACGACACCCTCACCGGTGCACCCGGCCGCGATGGCTGCCCCCGTTAACCGCAATCCTTAAGCGCCCATCCACCATTGCCCGAGCGGTTCCCGCCTTAACCACATCGCTTAACAACCCCTCAACACCCTCCCGACAAATCTAACGATCTGTTGGGGGAGAATTGCCGTGGATGCGTTTGCTTTTGAATTCATGGGACTGGCGATGATCGCGCTGTGTCTCGTCGTGCTGGCACTGCCTTCGGGGCGGCGCCCGTCGCGCAACATCCGCTACGAATAGGTTCCGGCAGGTTGACCGGATCGCGGACGGGCAAGACTGCGCCCGGACGCCGGCGACCGGCAAAAAGCCGCGCCAAGCCTGAAATAAAGCCTGAAATGCAGGCCTCAAATTTCCCCAAGACCCTTGACATATCAGCGCTTTCGGCAGAACGCCTGTAGCCGAGCGCACTGGATTGTTCATGGATCTGATTACCACCACTGCCGACCTCGCGGCCGCCTGTACCCGGTTGGCCCAGCACAAGGTCATCACCGTCGACACCGAGTTCCTGCGGGAGACGACCTACTATCCCCTGCTCTGCGTCGTGCAGATGGCGAGCGCGGACGAAGCCGTCGTGGTCGACACGCTGGCCCAAGGCATCGACCTCAAGCCGTTCTTCGAGCTGATGGGCAACGAGGCGGTGCTGAAGGTGTTTCACGCCGCCCGCCAGGACATCGAAATCGTCTGGCACCAGTCCGGTACCATTCCGCATCCGATCTTCGACACCCAGGTCGCCGCCATGGTGCTGGGTTACGGCGACAGCATCGCCTACGACCAGCTGGTCGAGCGCATCGCCGGCCACCGGCCGGACAAGACCCATCGCTTTACCGACTGGTCGCGCCGTCCACTGACCGACGAGCAGATGCATTACGCGATCTCCGACGTCACCCATCTGCGCGACGTGTTCGCTGCCCTTGACGCCGACCTCAAGAAGCGCGGCCGCAGCGACTGGGTCAGCGAGGAGATGGAAGTCCTCACCTCGCCGAAAACCTATGATTTCCATCCCGAACGCGCCTGGGAACGGCTCAAGACACGCGTGCGCAAGCCGAAAGAGCTCGCGGTCCTGATGGAAGTCGCGGCCTGGCGTGAACAGGAAGCGCAAAGCCGCGACGTGCCGCGCAGCCGGGTGCTGAAGGACGACGCGGTCGGCGACATCGCCACCCATGCGCCGACCAGCCTGGAACGCCTCGCCAGCCTGCGATCGCTGCCGAAGGGTTTTGACCGCTCCAAATGGGGCAACGATATCGTCGCCGCCGTGCAGCGCGGGCTCGCCCGCGATCCGGCGTCGCTGCCGAAGATCGAAAAGCCGCGCGGCAATTCGAACGGTGCCGCGACCGTCGAACTGCTGAAGGTGCTGCTGCGGATGACGTCGGAACGTCACGCCGTCGCCAGCAAGGTGATCGCCACCGTCGACGACCTCGACCAGATCGCCGCCGACGACAATGCCGACGTCGCCGCCCTGCACGGCTGGCGCCGCGAATTGTTCGGCGAAGCCGCGATCGCGCTGAAACACGGCCGCCTGGCGCTGGCGATGGAAAAAGGCCGCGTCGTCAAGGTCGATCGGGACTAGCACTACTTTGGCAGATTTATTCACGCCGCTGCTTTCCGCCGATTTGTCTTCTGCAGTGCGGGCATCGCTGAGGTCGTGGTTGAACGATGAGATCGACGATGGCTTGGCGTACGGCCGGCAGGCTCGGCTGAGGCGGTGGACCGTTGATTCTTTTTTTTCCGCCCCGCTTGTGCGAGACGGCGATGCTGGAGGAATGCGTAAGCGATCATGGTCATGAGCGCATGACGATGAAGGCCCTGCCAGGATCGTCCCTCGAAGTGATCAAGCCCGAGTTCCTCTTTCAACTGCTGATGGGCCTGTTCGCAAATCCATCGAGCTTTGATCGTGGCAGCTAACGTGCGCAGATTCATCTCGGCCGGCATATTGGCGAGATAATATTTCTTCTCCCCCGACGTCCTGTGTTCGCCGATAAGCCAGGCTTCGTCCCCCGGAAGATGCTGCTGGCCCATGTCCTTGATCCGCTGCGGAGGTCCATCAGCGGTCCGCACGCGAATCGCGGCGAAGCGAGCTTCCAGCCGGCCCTTGGTCCCGTTTCGCCAACTCACATTTTGCCACTTAGCATTGGCCAGCATGTCTTCGGCTGCCCTCGACAGGATATCGGGAATGTGCCGCTTGCGGGGACGACCTCGACTGGCAACCGGCCAGATCAATTTAACCTCCACCGGATAAACCTTCTGGTGACGAGGGATACCGACGGCCCAGGCCAGGCCGCGTGTCGTTAGCCCCTGACGGAACGGCGCGCTGAGGCCGTAACCGGCATCCGCCAGCACGCAGCCAAAGCGCATACCGGCTGCCATCACGCGATCGATCTCCGCCAAGGCGATCTCTGGCTTGGTCCGCGCTGCGCGGTGCTCGACTGGAACGCCCGCACGCTTCAAACGCACCGGATTGCTCGTCCAAATCTCCGGAACGAAGAGACGTAATGCCACCATGACCGGCACTTCCTCCCGCGCAAGCGTCAGCGACACCAATGTTTGGCAATTAGCCGTCTTGCCGAGAGACGAGGCATATTGTGGAGCGACACCAACCGAACGATCGCCCTTCTTCGGCATCGTCGTATCGTCGATGACCAGCACCGCATCTTTGCCGCCGACCAGGCGATCGGCCTGAACGAGCAATTCCGCCTCCAATGGCGCCGCATCCCAGACGCCATCAGCGATGAAATGGTGCAACTGGTCATACTCACCCGGTGCCAGCCGCGCCGCCATCGGCTGGACGCTCTTGCGATCGCCCGGTCCAATCAATCCCGAGATATAAAGCGGACACATCCGCCGCCGCGCCTTGTGACCCAAGCGATCCAGGAATGGCTTAAGCCAGCGTCCAAGCTCGTCTTCCCACTTCGGCGTCGTGTCCACCATGGTCGGCCCTCCAAAAGCCGACCACCCATGAATCATTGAAAATGTGATTCGGGAATCCAGTTTCGCCGATCAATCGCCAAAATCTGCCAAAGTAGTGCTAGGCTGCGTTCCCCGGATGCTGCGCAGCGCGCAGCGGTGCGCTGCTGGTCCGGGGTCCAGTAGGTCCCGGCTCTGCGGAGCCATAGCGCGTCGAAGACGCGCGTGAACGCGCTTGTGGCACGCTGCACTGCGTCCGGGACACGAGCGGTGAGCTAGATCTTCATCACCACTTCAACTCGAGCCCGACCGTGCCCTGGTGCGACTGCATCGCGGCGCGGAATTTGGCGTCGTAATTGACGTAGACACGGGCGGTGTTGGTCAGGCTCAGCGACGCCGAGGCGCCGGCATCGGCGCCGTAGCGGCTTTCGCCGATGCCCTGGAACGTGACGCTCTGGGTGCCGAGGCTGACGGTGACGTCGGAGAAATTCTGCACCAGATTGTCGACGAACTTGCCGTAGGCCGAGACGTCGAAAATCTTCTGATCCAGGATCCAGTAGTGCCCGACTTCGGCGCCGATCAGCACGCGTGCGCGCTGCACGGTCGCGGCCGTCGCCATCACCGGATCGAGGCCGCCGAACTCCTGCAGCGATCCGGTCCGGGCCTGGACGTATTCGAACGCGGCTTTCGGCACGATGCGGAACTGGTCCTTCGACCAGTAATAGCTGATCTCGCTCAGCACGCCGTCGAGTCGCGCGTTGTAACCCGCGGTCGCAAGGCCGAAACCGGTGTCGCGGCGTGAATTGATGTTGCCGAAGCCATGCACGACCGCGCTGGCCCAGGTCCACGGCCCGCTGTCGACAGAGGCGTTGAAGCCGAGCTGGGTCAGGTCGATCGTCGCCGACTGCAACGCCAGCGGCACGTCGATCGAGGTGCGGCTCTGGTCGACGGAGAAGCCGACATTGATGCCGGGCGCGACCCGCGCACCGATCCCGGCCACGCCGCCCCAGGTCTTGCGGTTGTCGCCCGCAAACAGGCCGAGCGGACCGTTGGTGGCTGTAATCCCGTAGCCTTCGAACCAGGTCCGGTAGCGCGGCGCTTCCGCAGCTTCCGAGGCGCCGCCGCCGCCCGGGTTGGTCCGCAGCATGCGGCTGAAGCCGTTGGTGGTGCCGAGCCGCTCCAGGAAATTGCTGCCGAGGTTGGTGACCGTCGCGCCCGCCGACATCGTCGAATCGATCATCAGCGGCGTCGGAGTGGGCGCAGGAGGCACGACCGGCGGGGGAGCCACCACCGCGAATTGCGCATGGGCCGGAAACGCAGCGACGAACCCAAGCAGCGGACCGACGAGGCAAAGGAAAACCGCCCGCACCAGCCAGCGGCCGTTGCGGGTCGTGCCTGCTCGCAAAGGCCGCCATGGGCAGCGCATGTGGTCTTATTCCCGAAAAAGACGCCCGCTCGAAAATGCGCAAAAAACCGCTCGGCAGGCCCACCGATTTGCCCTCGTTTGGCCTGCAGCGTCAATCGGTTGGGAGCCGGGCCACCGGCTGAATAAGGCGCATTGTGCTTCGCGGGCCACAGCCCGTGCCGAGAGCTATTTTATGGCCGGCGAGATCAGCGCGCCCGACGCGGTGCTGTCAGATACCTTGCAGATGTCGCCTTCGAGGCGAACCTTGCCCTCGGCGAGCAGCCGCAGCGCCTCCGGATAGATGCGATGCTCGACGCCGAGAATACGCTGCGCCAGCGTCTCCGCGGTGTCGCCGTCGGCAACTCCCACCGCGCCCTGCATCACGATCGGTCCGGCATCGGTCTCGGGGATCACGAAATGCACGGTCGCGCCCGAGATCTTGACGCCGGCCTTGAGCGCCTGGCCATGGGGATCGAGCCCCGGAAAGGACGGCAGCAGCGACGGGTGAATGTTGAGCATTTTCCCGGACCAGCGCTGGACGAATTCGGCGGTGAACAGCCGCATGAATCCGCCAAGACAAATCAGCTCGACCTTGTGCTCATCGAGCCTGGCCTGCAGCACGGCCTCAAAGCCGGCGCGATCCCTGCCGAACGGCTTGCTCGCGATCACGACCGTCGGGATGCCGCTCGCTGCGGCCTTCTCCAGCCCGGGCGCGTCGGCCCGATTGGAAATCACGGTGACGATCTCGGCCGGAAAATCCGCGGCTTTGGCCGCGTCGATCAACGCGACCATGTTCGAGCCGCGGCCGGAAATCAGGATGGCGACGCGGCGCTTCATGATGTCACTGCGAAAGGTCGAGGTGACCGTTATAGACCACGCGATGCTCGCCCTCGGCCGGGATCACTTCGCCGAGCAGGGCCACAGTCTCGCCGGCTTGGGTAAAAATCTCGGTGACCGCGTCGATCGCGTCCGGCCTGACGATGGCGATCATGCCGATGCCGCAGTTGAAGGTGCGCAGCAATTCGAGTTCGGCGATGCCGCCCTGCGCCGCCAGCCATTTGAACACCGGCAAGACCGGCAGCCGCGCCAGATCGATGCCGACGCCGAGGTGTTTCGGCAGCACGCGCGGAATGTTGTCGGTGAAGCCGCCGCCGGTGATGTGGGCGAGGCCCTTGACCGCGCCTGTCTCGCGGATCGCGCGCAGGCATGATTTCACATAGAGCCGCGTCGGCGCCAGCAGCGCGCCGCCCAGCGTCATGACCGGCGAGAACGGCGCCGGCGCATCGAAGCCGAGACCGGACTGCTCGACGATCTTGCGTACCAGCGAGAAGCCGTTGGAGTGAACGCCCGACGAGGCCAGGCCGATCACGGCGTCGCCTGCGGCGATATCCGCCGTCGGCAACAGCGTGCCGCGTTCGGCGGCGCCGACCGCAAAGCCGCCGAGATCGTAATCGCCGTCCTTGTACAGCCCCGGCATTTCCGCGGTCTCGCCGCCGATCAGGGCGCAGCCCGATTCGCGGCAGCCTTCGGCGATGCCGGCCACGATCGACGCCGTCGCTTCCGGGTCGAGCTTGCCGCAGGCAAAATAGTCGAGGAAGAACAGCGGCTCGGCGCCCTGCACCACGAGGTCGTTGACCGACATCGCCACCAGGTCGACGCCGATGCCGCCATGCAGCCCGGTCTCGATGGCGATCTTGACCTTGGTACCGACGCCGTCGGTGGCGGCCACCAGGATCGGATCCTTGAAACCCGCGGCCTTGAGGTCGAACAGGCCGCCGAAGCCGCCGATTTCGGCGTCGGCTCCGGCGCGCGCGGTGGCGCGCACCATCGGCTTGATCAGATCGACCAGGCGGTTGCCCGCGTCGATATCGACGCCCGAATCCGCGTAAGTGAGGCCGTTTTTGCGGTCGTTCATGCCCAAATTCCACCAGGATGAACGGCTGGTTACGAGGAATTCCGCGTTCCTGCAATGGCTCGCAAGCCCTGCCCGCATATACTATGTAGATAACAGCCGGACGGCCCCGCCAGGGGCCGGACCGGTCAGTCGGGGAGCCGGGAAGCGACCGAGTTGAGTATTCCGAATATCATCACGCTGGGACGCATCATCCTGGTGCCGATCATCGTCTGGGCGATCGTCTCCAGCCAGATGGAGATTGCGTTCGCGATTTTTGTCATCGCCGGGGTCAGCGATGCCGTCGACGGCTTTCTCGCCAAGCGGTTCAACATGGCGAGCGAGCTTGGCGCCCTGCTCGACCCGCTGGCCGACAAGGCGCTGCTGGTCTCGATCTATGTCGCGCTCGGAATCTGGGGCGCGGTGCCGCGCTGGATCGTCATCCTGGTGGTGTCGCGCGACATCATGATCGTGTCAGCCGTGATCGTGTCATGGCTGTTCGACAAGCCGGTGGCGATGAAACCCTCGATGGTGTCGAAGCTCAATACGGTGGCGCAGGTGGCGTTCGCAGCGCTGGTGCTGGCTTCGCTCGGCTTCAACTTCAAGCCGACGCCTTACGACTGGATCCTGATGGGTTTCGTTACGATCTTTACTTTGGTTTCGGTCTCGCTCTATCTCGTCGAGTGGGTACGGCACATGAGCACGATTGACGCGAAATAGGGCTGTTTTGGTTTGACGCGTTTTCTTGGCGCGAACCGATGCCCACCTCGCTCGAAAACGCTATGGTAGGCTTCCTGGAGACTTGCGTGGCAGTTCGCGTTCAACCCCGTCAGTTGGCCTTTGCCCTGCCGCATGCAGAGAGCCTGACCCGCGACAATTTTCTGGAAGGGCCGGCCAATGCGGCCGGCCTGGCGCTGATCGACAGCTGGCCGGACTGGCCGAACCGCGTCATGCTGCTGGTCGGACCGGAGGGGTCCGGCAAAAGCCACCTCGCCGCGATCTGGGCCGAGCAAGCCGGCGCGCGTTCGACCTCGGCACATGCGCTCAATGCCGCCGCCGTCCCCGGTGCGCTGGCCACCGGCGCGCTTGTGGTGGAGGACCTGAGGCCGGCGGATTTCGACGAGCGCGCGATGTTCCATCTCTTGAATCTCGCGCGCGAGGACGAGGCCTCGGTGCTGATCACCGCGCGCGTTCCGCCCGTGGCCTTCGAGGTCGAACTGCGCGATCTGCGCTCGCGCCTGCGCGCCATTCCCGTGGTGTCGCTGCTGCCGCCCGACGATCTCCTGTTTCGCGGCCTGATCGTCAAATTCTGCGCCGACCGCCAAATGAGCATCGACGAGACGGTCGTGAGTTATCTGACCACCCGGATCGAGCGGTCCTATGCCGCCGTTCGCCAAGCCATCGACCTCCTGGATACCGAAGCGCTGCGGCTCGGCCGGCCGGTGACCCGGGCGCTGGCTGCCGAATTATTGCGCAACGCCTGATCCGGCGGCAGGTGCCGCTTGACGGCGCGAGCCAGCGGAACATCAATGTCATTGAAACGTCATCGGCGTATCACATGGTTCGCGCTGAACCCGCGCTGACGGCCTTTTTGCGCCCCGGCTGAGATGGATCGAAGCTTTATGGAATCGGCACAAGTTATTGAAATCAAAGAAAAAGAGGCTGTCGCCGAAGCTCCTCCCGCGATCGCGACCAGCCCCGAGCGATTCATCAACCGCGAACAGTCCTGGCTGCATTTCAACCGCCGGGTGCTCGAAGAGGCCGTCAATCCCGGCCATCCCGTGCTGGAGCGGGTCCGGTTCCTGTCGATTTCCGCCAATAACCTTGATGAGTTCTTCATGGTCCGCGTCGCCGGTATCAAGGCGCAGGTCCGCGAGGGTATCGCCGAACGCAGCCCCGACGGCCTGACGCCGTCCGAACAGCTCGTCGCCATCAACAAGACGGTTTCCGAACTCGCCAGCGACCAGCAGGCGATCTGGAGCAATCTGCGCCCCACTCTGTCCGAGCATGGCATCGTGCTGGTCGATGGCCATGACGTCACCAAGCCGGAACGGAGCTGGATCGAGGATCACTTCCTCCGCAACATCTTCCCGTTGCTGACGCCGCTGGCGATCGATCCGGCGCACCCGTTCCCGTTCATCCCGAGCCTCGGTTTCACCATCGCGCTGCATCTGGCGCGGGTCTCCGATGGCAAGCCGATGAACGCGCTGATCCGCATGCCCGGCAAGATCGACCGCTTCATCCGCATGCCCGCGGGCAAGGACGGCGCGGTGCGGCTGATCACGCTGGAACAGGCCACCGGCCTGTTCATCGGCCGCCTGTTCCCCGGCTACACCGTCAAGGGTCAGGGCGCGTTCCGGGTGATCCGCGATTCCGAACTGGAAATCGAGGAAGAGGCCGAAGATCTGGTCCGGTTGTTCGAGACCGCGCTGAAGCGGCGCCGCCGCGGATCGGTGATCCGGCTCGAGATCGAAGCCAAGATGCCGGAAGAACTGCGCGCCTTCGTGCAGCGCGCGCTGTCCACTGCCGACGACGAGATCTTCCTGGTCGACGGCGTGCTGGCGATGAACGAGCTGTCGCAACTGACCCGCATCGACCGCCCCGATCTCGAATTCGTGCCCTACGTGCCGCGCCATCCCGAACGCGTCCGGGATCACGGCGGCGACATTTTCGCCGCGATCCGGCAGAAGGACCTGATCGTCCATCACCCCTACGAATCCTTCGACGTCGTCGTCCAGTTCCTGCAGCAAGCGGCGCGCGACCCGGATGTCGTCGCCATCAAGCAGACGCTGTACCGCACATCGAACAACTCGCCGATCGTGCGCGCGCTGGCGGAAGCCGCCGAGGCCGGCAAGTCGGTGACCGCGCTGATCGAACTCAAGGCCCGCTTCGACGAGGAAGCCAATATCCGCTGGGCGCGCGACCTCGAACGCGCCGGCGTCCAGGTGGTGTACGGCTTCATCGAACTGAAGACCCACGCCAAGCTGTCGATGGTGGTGCGCCGCGAGGGCGGCAATCTCGCCACCTATGTCCACACCGGCACCGGCAACTATCACCCGGTGACGGCGCGCATCTATACCGATCTGTCCTATTTCACCTCGGATCCGACGATCGGCCGCGATGCCGCGCGGGTCTTCAACTACATCACCGGCTATGCCGAGCCGAGCGACATCGAGAAAATGGCGGTGTCGCCGCTGACGCTGCGCAAGCGCATCATCGAGCACATCAAGGGCGAGACCAATCACGTCAAGCACGGCAGGCCCGGCGTAATCTGGATGAAGATGAACTCGCTGGTCGATCCTGACGTCATCGACGCGCTGTACGAGGCCTCGCAGGCCGGCGTGTCGATCGAACTGGTGGTGCGCGGCATCTGCTGTCTGCGTCCCGGCATTGCCGGACTGTCAGACAACATCAGGGTCAAATCGATCATCGGCCGCTTCCTGGAACACGGCCGAATCTACTGCTTTGGCATGGGTCAGGGCCTGCCGAGCACCAAAGCGGCTGTGTATATCTCGTCCGCCGACATGATGCCGCGGAACCTCGACCGCCGTGTCGAAATCCTCTGCCCGCTGCAAAATCCCACGGTGCATCAGCAGGTTCTCGAACAGATCATGGTCGCGAACCTGAAGGATACCGAGCAGAGCTGGCAATTGTTGCCCGACGGGTCTTCAACGCGTATGAAGGCCGCGAAGGGCGAAGAGCCGTTCAATCTGCACAACTACTTCATGACGAATCCGAGTCTGTCAGGCCGTGGAAAGTCTCTCAAGGAATCTTCGCCGCGCCGCCTCACCCGTCGGAACGAGCGTCAGCAATCGACATAGCGGGGCGCGGCTGTGAAGCGGCCGCGCAAGCGCAGCGTCGCCGTCATCGACATCGGTTCGAACTCGGTTCGTCTCGTCGTCTATGAGCAGATGGCGCGCAGCCTCGTCACGATCTTCAACGAGAAGGCGTTGTGCGGGCTCGGTCGCGAGGTCCAGAGCACCGGTCTGCTGGCGGCCGACGCCGTCGCCAAGGCGCTGACGGCGTTGCGGCGATTTCGGGCGCTGTGCAGGATACAGCAGGTCGGCCGCGTCTACGCGATCGCCACCGCGGCCTGCCGCGACGCCGAAAACGGTCCCGACTTCATCGCCAAAGCCGAGCGGATCTGCGGCGCCAAGATCGAGATTCTCTCCGGCCCGCGCGAAGCCAAACTGTCCGCGCTCGGCGTCATCTCCGGCATTCACAATCCCGACGGCATCGTCGGCGACCTCGGCGGCGGCTCGCTCGAACTGATCGACGTGCGCGGCAACCGCGTCCGCGGCGGCGTGACCTTGCCGCTCGGAAGCCTCGCACTGCAGGATCTCGCCGACAAATCGCTGAAACGCGCCGAGCGCATCGTCAGGACCGAGCTCATCGACGTCGCCCAGCTCAAGGCCGGCCGCGGGCGCACCTTCTATGCGGTCGGCGGCACCTGGCGCGCGCTGGCGCGTATCCACATCCTCCAGAGCGGCTATCCGCTGCGGGTGATGCACGGCTATTCGATTTCTGCCGCGGAAGCGCTGGATTTCGCGCGGCGCCTGCGCCGGCTCGCGGCGGCCAACATGCTGGCCAACATCGAAATCATCGCCGACGCCAGACGGCCGCTTTTGACCTATGCGGCGCTGGTGCTGGAATACATCATCCGCGTCGCCAAGCCGAAGACGATCGTGTTCTCGACCTTCGGCGTGCGCGAGGGCCTGCTCTACGAGATGCTGCCGCAGCAGGAGCGCGCCAAGGACGGATTCATCTGCGCCGCGCAGACCCTGAACGGATTGTTGTCGCGATCCGCGCGCCATGCCGAGGAACTGGTCGGCTGGACCGACCGGCTGGTCCGGGTGGTGAAGCTGCGCGAGACCGAGGAAGACCGCCGCCTGCGCCATGCCGCCTGCCTGCTGTCGGATGTCGGCTGGCGGGTGCATCCCGACCACCGCGGCGAGGAAACGCTGAGCCTGATCACCAACGGCAATTTCGGCTCGATCAGCCACCAGGGCCGCGCCTTCGTCGCGCTATCGGTGTTCTATCGTTACGCCGGCCTGAGCGAGGAAAACGAGCCGCCGGCGCAGATCCGTGAACTGCTGCCGCCGGCGATGGTCGAACGCGCCCGGGTTCTCGGCGCCGCGTTCCGCGTCGCGCATCTGATCTCCGCGGCGCGCACCGGCGTGCTGCCGGCGACGCATTTCCGCACCCGCGGCCGCAAGCTGATGCTGGTGTTCGAACATCGCATGGTCGATCTCGTCGCCGATCGCGTCGGCAGCCGCTTCAAGCAACTGGCGCGGCTGGTCGGACGAACGGGCTCGATCGTGCGGAAGTGAGACGGAACAAGGCGCCGTCGGAGTGGCGCCTCAGACGCTCGGTCCTGCGAGGCTACCTTCCAGCTCGGCCTTGGCGATATCAAGACCGCGCTGGCGCCCCTCGGCAAAACTTTGAGCAATGGTTCTCGCAACGATTTCGGCATCGTCGGCCGAGAGCCCCTTGAGAGGTGCCAATGCGCACACGATCCTGCGCGCGCGCAGCAGGTCCATCTCGGTGACAACGGGCGGTTTGAACGCCATTGGTGCAGCTCCGCAACCGCAGAACGCCTCGATGCTAACATGGCCCGGCGCGTACAGGTATGCGCTGCGCAAGGCGAATGCGGCGTTACGGCCGGGCTGATTGCATTGCTCCGCTTACGCCGCTTTCGCGGAATGCGCGGCGTGCTTTTGCAGCGTGCGCTTGCGCCAGATCGCGCCGACGACCAGCACCACGATCACGCCGAGCCCGGCGCAAACCAGTTCGCCGCCATTGCCGTGATTGGCAAAGTGCGGCGCCGCGCCGAACGACGCCAGCATCGAATCGAGCTTGACGCCGAACGGGCCCGACAACAACGCGTCCAGCTTCGGGTGAATGGCAGGATCGGTTGCAATCACGTCGCCGGCGATCCAGCCGAGCAAAGCTGCACCCGCCCACACCAGGATCGGCAGCCGCGTCAGCAGCGCCATGATCAGGGCGGCACCTGCGACGATCAGGGGAACGCTGATCGCAAGCCCGAGCACCAACAGCGGCACGCTGCCGTTGGCGGCGGCGGCCACCGCGATCACATTGTCGAGGCTCATCACGATATCGGCGACGACGACGATCTGCACCGCCGCCCACAGATGGGAGGCGGATTCGACGCCCTCCTCATCTTCCTGCTCGGGCACCAGCAGCTTCGCCGCGATCACGATCAGCGCCAGCCCGCCGACCAACTTGAGGTACGGCAGCGCCATCAGGGTTGCGACAATTCCGGTGAAGATGATGCGCAGGATGACTGCGGCGCCGGCGCCCAGGATCATGCCCCACAGCCGATGCCGTGGCTCAAGCCCGCGGCAGGCCAGCGCGATCACCAGCGCGTTGTCGCCGGACAGCAGCACGTTGATCCAGATGATCTTGCCGACCGCGACCCAGAATGCCGGTTGGGTCATTTCAGTCTGAAACTGGGTGACGAACGCTCCGATGTTCGCCGGATCGAAGATCTGCCACAGCCAGTTCACGGCGCTTCCTTCTTCGGCCTCGCGGGCCGCATTGTTTTCGGCCTTGCGGCCATCTTCAGTTGGGCCTTGCGGCCGGTGTGGGCGGCGATTGCACGCCGCCCAAGCTGTTTAGCCGACGATTTCGTTGCCGGAGAAGAACTGCGCGATTTCGATCGCGGCGGTTTCCGTCGCATCCGAACCATGCACCGAGTTTTCGCCGATCGACTTGGCGTGAACCTTGCGGATGGTGCCGTCAGCCGCCTTCGACGGATCGGTGGCGCCCATCACGTCGCGGTACTTGAGCACGGCGCCCTCGCCCTGCAGCACCTGAACCACGACCGGACCCGAGGTCATGAAGTCGACCAGTTCGCCGAAGAAAGGACGCGCCTTGTGCACGGCATAGAAGGTTTCGGCCTGCTCGCGGGTCATGCGAATCCGCTTCTGGGCCACGATCCGCAAGCCCGCCTTCTCGATGATCGCGTTGACCGCGCCGGTCAGATTACGCTCGGTCGCGTCGGGCTTGATAATCGAGAAAGTGCGTTCAATCGCCATGTTTTCGTCCTTACAAAACGCCGGGTGAGAGTTGCCGGGCTTATATCGGCGCCACCTCACGACGGCAAGCGACCCGATGACGCGTCAACCCATCGGTTTTGCCGCGCTTTCATGACGCGAACCACAGCCCCGAAGCGCCGTCAGCCCAAAACGCCAACGGGCGGCAAATTACAGCAATTTCACAAAGGTGAACCCTTTCTGAAACCGCCGTCCCGGCTTCGTTCAGCTTCGCCGGCCTAGGATCATCCTCGATCGGACGCCTCCTTCAGCCCGCAGGCTGGCCAGAGGCGTCACGGGAGGCGATTTCACCGATGGCGTCTGACAGCGCCGAAACCTCGAGGAGACGATCATGTTTCGCAAACTCGCGCTTGTTGCAGTGGCCGCGGCTTCGCTGGGTGTAGCCGCGTTGGCGCCTACCTCCGCCTCGGCCTGGGGTGGATGGCACGGTGGTGGCGGTTGGCACGGCGGTGGCTGGCATGGTGGTTGGCACCGCGGCTGGGGTGGTCCCCGCTTCTTCGTCGGCGGCCCGGCCTATTACGGCGGCGGATATGGCTATGGCGGCGGCTGCTATGTGCGCCAGTTGGTCGGAACCCCCTGGGGCCCGCGCTGGAGGCTGGTCAACCGCTGCTATTGATTTGACGTGAGCTCCCCTGACTGGACGCCCCGGCCACCGCGCCGGGGCTTTTTTTGATTCGCCGGAACCAATCGCACGTTTGCGGTCCGGCTATCAGCGCGCGAACGCATGTGATCATACAACGCGGAAACAAAATGGCCCTCCGCGACTTGGTTCAGCAACAGATCATTGATCCCAGCGAAACCTGCGGGGCGGAACACGCGAGAGACCAGCCATGAATGCCCAAAACAACAGCGATTCCGAGCCAATCGATCACAAGACATCCCGCTCGATCTGCGATGCCGTCGGCGAACGGCTACAGCAGAGCCTGCACCCGGAGACCGAGCTGTCACAGCCGTTGCGGCAGCTTATGGATCAACTTCGCCGGCACGACGCCGAACTGCATTAAGGGCCCAAGGAGCGGCCGATTAGCGGCCGATTTCACCGATTTATGGGTTGCGTTTGCGAGCGGCACCGGTGACAAGGCCGCATGCTTTCAATCACTGATATTTCGATCCGGATTGCCGGACGGCTCCTGATCGACGATAGCTCGGCACAGATCGTGCCCGGCGCGCGCGTCGGCTTTGTCGGCCGCAACGGCGTCGGCAAATCGACGCTGTTCCACGCGATTCGCGGCGACCTGCCGCTCGAGTCCGGAAGCATCTCCTTGCCACCCCGCTGGCGGATCGGCAGCCTCGCGCAGGAAGCGCCCGACGGCCCGGAAAGCCTCGTCGACGTGGTGCTGAAGGCCGATCTGGAGCGCGACGCGCTGCTGCAGGAAGCCGAAACCGCCCACGATCCGCACCGGATTGCCGAAATCCAGACCCGGCTCGTCGACATCGACGCGCACTCCGCGCCGGCGCGCGCCGCTGCGATCCTGAGCGGGCTCGGATTTTCAACGGCGGATCAGGCGCGGTCCTGTTCGGAGTTCTCCGGCGGCTGGCGCATGCGTGTGGCGCTCGCCGCGACGCTGTTCTCGGCGCCGGATCTGTTGCTGCTGGACGAACCCACCAACTATCTCGACCTCGAAGGCACGCTCTGGCTGGAAGATCATCTGGCGAACTATCCGCGCACGGTCATCGTTATCAGCCATGATCGCGATCTGCTCGACACTTCGGTCGACCAGATCCTGCATCTCGATCGCGGCAAGCTGACCCTCTACAAGGGGACCTATTCCTCGTTCGAGGAACAGCGCGCCACCCGCGAGATGCTGGATGCCAAGCACGCCAAGCGCCAGGCCGACGAGCGCAAGCGGCTGCAGGCCTTCGTCGACCGCTTCAAGGCCAAGGCCTCCAAGGCCCGCCAGGCCCAGTCGCGCGTCAAGATGCTGGAGCGGATGAAGCCGGTCACCGCGCTGGTAACCCAGGACGTGCGCGAGATTTCATTTCCGGCGCCGGAAAAAATGCTGTCGCCGCCGATCATCGCGGTCGATGAGGTTTCGGTCGGCTACGATCCGAAGAAGCCCGTGCTCAACCGCGTCACGCTGCGCATCGACACCGACGACCGCATCGCCCTGCTCGGCTCCAACGGCAACGGCAAGTCGACGCTGGTCAAGCTTTTGGCGGGCAAGCTGCCGCCGTTCTCCGGCCGGGTCACCCGCGCGGAGAAATTGTCGGTCGGCTATTTCGCGCAGCATCAGGTCGATGAGCTCAACCTGGACGGCTCGCCCTACGATCACGTCCGCAAGCTGATGCCCGACATGCCCGAGAGCAAGGTGCGCGCGCGCGTCGGCGCGATCGGCTTCTCCGGCAAGGCCGGCGATACCCTGGTCAAGAGCCTGTCCGGCGGCGAGAAAGCCCGGCTGCTGCTCGGCCTTGCCACATTCGCAGCCCCCAACATGATCATCCTCGACGAGCCGACCAACCATCTCGATATCGACAGCCGCGCGGCATTGGCCGAAGCGATCAACGATTATCCGGGCGCCGTCATCATGGTCTCGCACGACCGCTATTTGATCGAAGCCTGCGCCGATCAGTTGTGGGTCGTCGCCGATCAGAAGGTCACGACCTATGACGGCGACCTCGATGACTACAGGCGCATGGTGCTGTCGGCGCGCGGCATGCGCACCAACTCACGCGACCGCGGCAACGAGCGCGAAAACGTCCGGGAAACCGCCAAGCCGGAACGCGGAAAGAGCGAAAAGCGGACACCGCTGAAGCAGAAGATCGCCGAGGCCGAGGCCGAGATCGAACGCATCAACGGCATCATCGCCAAGATCGACACCGCACTGGCGCTGCCGGATCTGTTCAGCCGCGATCCCAAGCAGGCCACCCAGCTCAGCAAGGCGCGCGCCGGCGCCGCAAGCGCGTTGCAGCGCGCCGAAGAAGTCTGGCTCGAGGCAAGTTCGCAATACGACAAAGCGGCGGGATAACGCGTCTTCGAGCTTCGGCTGCGATGACGCTTACGTCGCGGCGGGCTTCTTCTTTGCCTTCGGCTTGGCGACCTTTGGCTGCGCCACCGGCTCGGCGCCGCGTTCGATCGACGTCAGGCGTCCGGCGGTAAAGGTGTAGATGCCGGCGCGCTGGCCGTGCGAGTAGTTGACGACGACCATGCGATCGCCACGCGCGTTATTTGAAAGATTGACGCTGTCAGGCGCGCCGATGCCGCGCACCACGTCGCATTCGGTATGGCCAAGCGCCACCGTTCCCGTCGTCGAAGGTGGCGGGCTGCCTGCAGCACCATCGGCGAGCGCGTTGGCGTCCGCGCCGGGCGCTGCCATTCCCGGACAGGCGCCGTCGGCACTGACGAGTTCATCCGGCGCCACCGCCCTGGTCGGCGACAATGGCGGGGTTTCGATCGAAACGTTGCGGATGAACACGCGGCCGGAACGCGAGAACCAGTCGGCATCCTTGCTCAGCCAATCGGGCGTGCCCGAGCAGCCCGCGAGTACCGGCCCGAGCAACATCAACGTCAGCAGTGATTTTCGACCGATGGTTCCGTCCCGCACGCTAGACCCTGGCTCCCGCCCTACCGTAACCCCGTACTGTAACTACTTGTCCCAACACCACTTTGCGGCACGACCGTGGCTGCGCGCAAGGTTCGAGGCAGAAACCGCAGATTATCATTAATTGCCGGATATCGCTATTGCCGTCGCTGCCACCGGCCGCGGTCGTCGGTCTGCCAGTAGGTCACCTCAAATCCGCGGGCCTTGCAATCGGTCCAGGCGCCGCGCGCCACGTCCAGCGCCTCGGTGTCGTCGCCGTTGAAAACCAGCACCAGCCGCTCGTAGCTGTCGGCGTCGGCCGGCAGCGCCGCATTGTCGATCAGGAACCTGACGTTAGCGCGGTTCGGATTGCCCTCCTCGACCGACAGGATGACGGGGTGGTCCGGCGCATCGGCGGCGCGCCAGGTGGCGTGCGGCAGGAACGAATCGTCGCTGTAGGTCCACAAGTGGGCGTCGAGCGCCTCGGTGCGTTCCTGCGAGGTCGATTGCACGACCACGCGCCAGCCGCGCTCCAGCGATTTTTCCAGCAAGGGCGGCAACACGCTTTCAAGCGACATGTTCTGCAGATGGTAGAACAGGACTTCCGTCATCCGACCTCGGCGGTTTGTCGTGGTATTCACTCAAGCCGTTGCTTGCGCTCAAGCTATTTCTTGGCTTCGTAATATTCCGTAACCAGCTGATCCAGCAGGCGAACGCCGTAGCCCGAACCCCAACTGTGATTGATTTCGGTTTTCGGCGCCCCCATCGCGGTTCCCGCAATGTCGAGATGCGCCCACGGCGTGTCGTCGACGAATCGCTGCAGGAACTGTGCGGCGGTGATCGAACCGCCATTGCGCACGCCGGCGTTCTTCACGTCGGCGAATTGCGAGTCGATCATCTTGTCGTAATCGGGACCAAGCGGCATGCGCCAGACGCGTTCGTCGGTATCGAGGCCGATCTTGGTCAGCCGCTCCGCCAGTTCGTCATTGTTGGAAAACAGCCCGGCATGCTGGGTGCCGAGCGCGACCATGATGGCCCCGGTAAGCGTCGCCAGATCGATCATGAATTTGGGCTTGAACTTCTTTGCCACGTACCAGAGCACGTCGGCCAGCACCAGGCGGCCCTCGGCGTCGGTGTTGATGATCTCGATCGTTTGCCCCGACATCGAGGTGACGATGTCGCCCGGGCGCTGGGCATTGCCGTCGGGCATGTTCTCGACCAGACCGATGGCGCCGACTGCGTTGACCCGTGCTTTGCGCGCGGCCAGCGCGTGCATCAGCCCGACCACGCAGGCCGCCCCGCCCATGTCGCCCTTCATGTCTTCCATGCCGGCGGCGCCCTTGATGGAAATGCCGCCGGTATCGAAGCAGACGCCCTTGCCGACGAAAGCGACGGGCTGATCGCCCTTCTTGCCGCCGTTCCAGCGCATGATCACCACGCGGCCGGGCTGCGTGGAACCCTGGGCCACGCCGAGCAAGGCGCCCATGCCGAGTTTCGTCATCGCCTTGACGTCGAGCACCTCGATATCGACGCCGAGCTTCTTGAGCTGGCTGGCGCGGCGCGCGAATTCGACCGGATAAAGCACGTTCGGCGGCTCGTTGACGAGTTCGCGCGCGATGATCACGCCATCGACGACATGCGACGCGGGCGCGAAGGCCTTCCGTGCCTCGGCGACATCGCCGACGGCAATCGAAATGTCGGCACGCAAGGCGCCGTTCTCGTCTTTCTTCTTGGTCTTGTAGCGATCGAATTTATAGGCGCGCAGCCGGATGCCCGACGCGATCCCGGCCGCGGCATCGGCGTGCATCGCGCCGTCAGGCAATTCGGCGATGATGGTAACGGTCGCGCTGGCGGCGTTGAGCTTACCCGCCGTCACGCCACCGAATTTGAGAAAGTCCTTGGCCTTGATGTCGGCCGGCTTGCCGGTGCCGACGACGATCAGACGGTCCGCCTTGATTCCCTCCGGCGCCGGGATGTCGAGCGCCGACCCGCTCTTGCCCTTGAACTGGTTGGCCGCCGCCGCGCGCTTGACGGTATTGGCCGCCGCTCCCAGCGCCTTCCGCGTTGCCGTCCCGAATTTCAGCGCGTCGTCGCAAAACACCACGAGAACGCCGCGCGACGCTGCGGAAAACGGAACAAAGCCGACCTTGACGGCGTCGGACATAGGCAAATCCTCCAGAATTCAGGGCTGTGTGCAGAGCATAAGATGGCCCGGGCGCGGCCCGGGATATTTTTGGTTTTTACATCGGCAACGGCCCGAAATCGCTTCAAGACCGCCGGTTTCCGGCACTATGGCCTGTGAAGCGCCACACTGCCAAGCGCTGGCGTGGCCGGAAGGCCACATCAAGTGAATTATTAACCATATCCTGAGGGTGCCACGGCCCGGCCATTTTGTTGACGGATCAAAGGGATGGTAGTGAGAATGTAGACGACTGGACGGCGGGCGGCGCGACCAAAGGGGACCTCTTGACCGGGGTTGGTCGGAAGCCGCTCTTTGGGGCGCAAGGGTGGGACCGTACGGTAGCGATGGGGTCGATCGACAAGTACATTTTCCGCACGACGCTTGCGTCGTTTGCGCTGGTCTTGGTCAGCCTCACCGGCGTGATCTGGATTACGCAGGCGTTGCGCGGCATCGACCTGATGACGAGCCAGGGCCAGACCATCATTACCTTTCTCGGCATCACCAGCCTGGTGATCCCGGCGCTGGTGCTGATCATCGCGCCGATCGCGCTGATGATCGCGATCTCGCACACCCTGAACAAGCTCGCGACCGATTCCGAAATCATCGTGATGAATGCCGCCGGCTTCTCGCCGTTCCGGCTG
The DNA here is from genome assembly GCF_900099825.1 of Bradyrhizobium ottawaense. NCBI lineage: Bacteria > Pseudomonadati > Pseudomonadota > Alphaproteobacteria > Hyphomicrobiales > Nitrobacteraceae > Bradyrhizobium > Bradyrhizobium ottawaense. The sequence goes on from NZ_LT629693.1 coordinate 120,188, forward strand.
TTCCGCCCGTTCTTCTACGCCACCTGCGTGGTGGCATTGATGGTGGCTTTTATCGGCGCCTATCTCGCCCCCGACGGCATGCGCCGGATCAAGCAATGGGATGCCGAAATCACCGCCGACATCCTGACCAACATCCTGCAGCCCGGACGCTTCGCCCAGCTCGACCAGAACCTGACGATTCGCATCCGCGAACGTCTGCCCGGCGGCGTGCTGTCGGGCATCTTCGTCGACGACCGCAGAGATCCCAAGGAGCGCGTCACCATCATCGCCGATCACGGCACGGTGCTGAAGAACGAGAGCGGTTCCTATCTGGTGCTGGAAAACGGCAATCTCGAGCGTTTCGAGGCCGGCAAACGCGATCCGGCGCTGGTGGCCTTCGGCCGCTATGCCTTCGACATGTCGAAATTCTCCAATCAAGGCCGCGACGTCACGCTCGGAATTCGCGAACGTTATCTCTGGGAGCTTTTTTCTCCACCGAACGACGATCCGATTTTCCAGAAATTATCCGGGCAGTTCAACGCCGAACTGCATGACCGGTTGCTGTCGCCGGTCTATCCATTTGCATTCGCGGTCCTGACATTCGCGTTTCTGGGCACGCCGCGCACTACGCGCCAGAGTCGCAATTTCTCGATCGGCGGATCGATTTTCGCGGTGTTCGGCCTCCGCATGGCGGGATTCGCCTGTTCGGTCATGACGGTTAAGACCCCCGCCGCCGCCCTCGTCCAGTATTCGATGCTGATCGCCGCCATCGCCATCGGGCTGTGGATGATTCTCGGCGGCATCGTGGTGGAGCCGCCGGCCGCGCTGATCGAAGCCATCAACAGATCGAACGCGCGCATCGCGCGGTGGTTCGGACGGCCGGTCGCCGCATGAACATGATGACCAATACGCTCGGACGCTATTTCGCCGGCCGCTTCCTGATCGCGGCCGTGGGCGTCTTTGCGAGCATTTTCGTGCTGCTGGTGCTGGTCGATTACATCGAAATGGTCCGCAAGACCTCAGGGCTGGTGTCGGCCTCCGCGATCACGGTGGCGGAGACGTCGCTGTTCCGGGTGCCGCAACTGCTCGAAAAGCTGATGCCGTTCTGCGTCCTGATCGGCGCGATGACCTGCTACCTGGCGCTGTCGCGGCGGCTTGAACTGGTGGTCGCGCGCGCCGCCGGCGTTTCCGCCTGGCAGTTCATCGCACCGGCGCTCGGCAGCTCGATCCTGCTCGGGATCATCGCGACCACCGCCTACAATCCGATGTCGGCGAACCTGCGCGAACTCTCCAAGCGGATGGAGGCCGAACTGTTCGGCTCGGCGCCGGGCGGCGGCATCCAGGACGCATCGGGATTTTGGCTCAACCAGATCAACAGCGACGGCCAGTCCATCATCAATGCCGCCCGCAGCGAACAGCAGGGCGTCCGGCTGACCGGGCTGACCGTGTTCCGCTTCGATACCGACCTCCAGTTCAAGGAGCGAATCGAAGCCCGCGAAGCCTCCCTCGAGGAAGGACGCTGGGCCTTCAAATCGGTACGCAGATACTCCCTCGACAAGCCGCCGACCGACCAGGACAGCTACTATCTTACCACCACCCTGACCCCGGCCCAGGTCCGCAACAGCTTCTCGACCCCCGAGACCGTGTCTTTTTGGCAACTACCGACCTACATCCGATCATCCGAGAGCTCGGGCTTCGCGACCGCGGGATACCGGCTGCAGTACCATAAGCTCATCGCACAGCCGTTTTTGCTGGCTGCAATGGTCATGTTGGCGGCTTCCGTCAGCTTGCGCTTCTTCCGGATGGGCGGCGTGCAAAAGATGGTTTTGAGTGGCGTGGGTGCGGGCTTTCTGCTCTACGTTTTGTCGAAAGTTACTGAGGATTTGAGCAAGGCTGAGTTGATGCATCCGATCGCTGCGGCGTGGTTGCCCGTCTGTGTGGGTGGCCTCACCGGCTTTTTGGCCTTGTTGTACCAGGAGGACGGGTAGTGGCCGTTGTCGCCGCCCTCCAGTTGAGGTCGCCCGTGTTCGGGCGGCGCACTCTGCTGCGCCGCAAACGAACCCGCATGGCTGCCGTCGGCGCCTCCGTGATCGCCCTGCTCGCCGGCCTGGTTTTCGCCGGAGCGATCGATCTTGCCCTGACGGTGCCGGCCTCGGCGCAGGCCTTCACCTATAATCCGCGACCGCCCAAGCCGCCGCCACGGCCCGCCAAGAATGACGGGCAGATGCTCGTGCAGGCGACCGAGGTGGACTACGACTACAACAATCAGCGCGTGTCGGCGGTCGGCAACGTGCAGATGTTCTACAACGGCACCAGCATCGAGGCTGACAAGGTCATCTACGACCAGAAGACCAAGCGCCTGCACGCCGAGGGCAACATTCGGCTGACCGACGCCGACGGCAAGGTCACCTACGCCAACATCATGGATCTGAGCGACGATTACCGTGACGGTTTCGTCGATTCGCTGCGCGTCGACACCGCGGACGCGACGCGGATGGCGGCAACCCGCGCCGACCGTTCCAGCGGCAATTACACCGTGTTCGAAAACGGCGTGTACACCGCCTGCGCGCCCTGCAAGGACGATCCGAAGAAGCCGCCTTTGTGGCAGGTCAAGGGTGCACGCATCATCCACGACCAGACCGACAAGATGCTGTACTTCGAGAACGCGCAGCTCGAATTCTTCGGCGTGCCGATGGCCTATCTGCCGTATTTCTCGACGCCCGATCCCACGGTGAAGCGCAAAACCGGCTTCCTGATGCCCGGCTTCAGCACAGTGACGGGCTATGGTTACGGCGTCGAAGTCCCGTTCTACTGGGCGATCGCGCCGGACTATGACGCGACCATCAATCCGCGCTTCACCAGCAAGCAAGGCGTGCTGTTCCAGGGCGAATTCCGCCAGCGCCTGATCGACGGCGCCTACCAGATCCGCGCCTATGGCATCGACCAGCTCAACCCGTCGGCCTATGCCGGCCAGCCCGGCGATCGCCAGTTCCGCGGCGGCATCGATACCAAGGGTCAGTTCGCACTGAACGACAAATGGACCTGGGGCTGGGAAGGCGTGGCGCTTTCCGATTACGCCTTCATGACCGATTACCGGCTCGCGCAGTATCGCGATCCGCTGCAATCGTTCCTCAATCTGCCGACCGAAGCGATCTCGCAACTTTATCTGACCGGCGTCGGCAGTCGCAGCTACTTCGACGCGCGCACGATCTATTACCTGAGCTACTCCGGCAACCAGGCTTATGTTCCGGTTGTTCACCCGGTCATCGACTACAGCAACGTGATCAACAGCCCGATCTTCGGCGGCGAGTTCAGCTACCAGACCAACTTCACCAGCCTGACGCGCTCGACCGCGGCGTTCGATCCGATCACGACGCTGGCCAACACCAGCGGCCTGTGCCTGACCGCGTCGGCCGATCCGATGGCGCGGCTGCCCTCGCAGTGCCTGCTCCGCGGCATGCCCGGTACCTACACGCGGTTCACAGCTCAAGCGGAGTGGCGGCGGTCGTTCACCGATTCCGCGGGCGAGATCTGGACGCCGTTTGCGATCCTGCGCGCCGACGCCATCAACGCCTCGATCTCCAACCAGCCCGGCGTCTCGAACTTCCTCCCGGTCGGCGATACCAACGCGCTGCGCCTGATGCCGGTCGTCGGCCTCGAATACCGCTATCCCTTCATCAACGTTCAGCCCTGGGGCACCACCACGATCGAGCCGATCGCGCAGATCATCGTTCGCCCCAATGAAACCTACGCCGGCAAGCTCCCCAACGAAGACGCGCAGAGCATGGTGTTCGACGCCAGCAACCTGTTCTCGGTCGACAAGTTCTCGGGCTACGACCGCGTCGAAGGCGGCGGCCGGGCCAATGTCGGCGTGCAGGCGACCACGCAATTCGATCGCGGCGGCAGCATCAACGCGTTGTTCGGACAGTCCTACCAGTTGTTCGGGTTGAACTCGTTTGCGGTCGCGGACGCGACCAATACCGGCGTCGACTCCGGTCTGCAGAACGCGCGGTCCGACTACGTCGCCCGCGTCAATTACTCGCCGAACCGCACCTATACGTTCAGCGTGCGTTCGCGCATGGATGAAGCGACGCTCAACGTCAACCGCTTCGAGGCCGAAGGCCGCGCGGCGTTCGACCGCTGGTCGGTCAGTCTGATGTACGGCAATTATGCCGCGCAGCCGCAACTCGGATACCTGACCCGACGCGAAGGCCTGCTCGGTTCCGCCTCGGTCAAGGTGGCGGCTAACTGGGTGGTGTCGGGCGGAGCACGCTGGGATCTGGAAGCCAACAAGATCAACCAGTACATCGTCGGCGCCGGTTATGTAGATGACTGCTTCGTGCTGGCTGCGAACTACGTGACATCCTACAACTACACCACAGGCACCACCGCGCCGGTGCTCAGCCACTCGTTCATGTTCCAGATCGGCCTGCGGACCATTGCGACTTCAGGCTCAACGGCCGGCGTCGGCGGAATTCAATAGCGCGTGGCCGGACCCGTGCGCGAGAGCGCCCGTGGCACCGCAACAATCGAATTGGTTGATACGGCAGACATGACCATGACGCCCCAAAAACTCTCCCATCAACGCCTGTGGTCGCTGATTGCCGGCTGCGCGATCGTGCTCGGCCTCCTGACATCTGGCGCCTCGCCGCTCGCCGCACAGACCGTCGCCGTGATGGTCAACGGCGAACCCATCACCAACTACGATATCGAACAACGCACCAAGCTGAATTTCCTGACGACCCGCCAGCAGATGCCGCGGCAGGACGTGATCAACGAACTGATCAATGAAAAGGTCAAGATCAAGGAAGCCAAGAGATTCGGCGTCGACCCCACTTCGAGCGACATCGATGAAGCCTATGCGGGGATGGGCTCGCGGATGCGAATTACGACCGACCAACTGACGAAGACACTGGAAGCCCAGGGGGTCCGGCCCGATACCCTGAAGGCCCGCCTCAAGGCCGAAATGGTTTGGACCAGCCTGGTGCGCGGCCGCTTCAAGGAAAGCCTGCAGATCGCCGAAAAAGAAGTCGCCGAAGCCGCCCAGGAAGGCGGCGAACCGGTCCAGACCGAGGCGTTCGAATACAAGCTGCAGCCGATCGTCCTGATCGTGCAGCGCGGGTCGGCGCCAGCAACGATCGAATTGCGAAAGAAGGAAGCCGAGAGCCTGCGCGAACGCGTCCAGACCTGCGAACAGGCCAACGCCTACTTCAAGTCGATGCAGAACGCGGCGATCCGCGCCACCGTGACCAAGACCTCGGCCGACATTCCGGGTCCGCTTCGCGAATTGCTCGACAAGACACCGATCGGTCATCTGACGCCGCCCGAGATCACCAAGCAGGGCGTGGAGATGGTGGCCCTGTGCGAAAGGAAGCCGACCAAGATCGATTCGCCGAAGAAGCGGGAAATCCGCGACAAGATGTTCCAGCAGAAATACGAGAAGAAGTCGAAGGATTATCTGGACGAAGTCCGCAAGGCCGCGATGATCGAATATCGCTGATGGCAAAGCCTCTTGCGCTGACATCCGGCGAGCCCGCGGGCATCGGCCCCGATATCGCCCTCGAAGCCTGGCTGCGGCGCCGTGAACTGGACCTCCCGCCATTCTATCTGCTCGGCGACCGCGCCTTCTTCGCCGAGCGGGCAAAGATCCTCGGACTGAAGGTCGAACTCGCCGATGTCGGACCCGACGACGCGCGCGCAACCTTTGCGAACGCGCTGCCCGTGGTCGCCACCGGTGAAAGCGCAACGGCGCGGCCCGGCCAGCCGGATGTCACCAGCGCCAATGCCGCGCTCGCCTCTATCAGGCACGCGGTCGACCATGTCCGGACCGGACAAGCGAGCGCGGTCGTCACCAACCCGATTTCCAAGAGCGTGCTCTACCGCGCCGGATTCCGTCATCCCGGCCACACCGAATTTCTCGCCGAACTTGCGGCCAATGGCGGCCCTGCCCCGCAGCCGGTGATGATGCTGTGGTCGCCGACACTCGCCGTCGTTCCGGTAACGATCCATGTTTCGCTGCGCGATGCGCTCGCCGATCTCACCAGCGAGTTGATCGTGTCGACGGCGCGCATTGCGGTTGCGGACCTCAAGGCCCGCTTCGGCGTTGCCGCGCCGCGGCTGGCCGTCTCCGGCCTCAACCCGCATGCCGGCGAAGAAGGCTCGCTCGGCACCGAAGACATCACCATCGTCACGCCCGCGATCGAGATCCTGCGCCGCGACGGCATCGACGCGCGGGGACCGCTGCCGGCGGATACGATGTTCCACGCCGCTGCGCGAAAAACCTATGACTGCGCGATCTGCATGTATCACGATCAGGCGCTGATCCCGATCAAGACGATTGCGTTCGAGGACGCCGTCAACGTCACGCTGGGATTGCCGTTCATCCGCACCTCGCCGGATCACGGCACGGCCTTCGACATTGCCGGCACCGGCAAGGCCAATCCGTCGAGCCTCATCGCAGCGCTGCGGCTCGCCGCGCGCATGGCCTGCGCCGGAACGGCATGAGCGGGATCGACGATCTGCCGCCGCTGCGCGACGTCATCCGCGAACACTCCCTTTCGGCGCGCAAATCGCTCGGGCAGAATTTCCTGCTCGACCTCAATCTCACGGCAAGGATCGCGCGCGCCGCCGGTTCGCTGGAAGGCGCCACCGTGATCGAGATCGGCCCCGGCCCCGGCGGGCTGACGCGGGCGCTGCTGGCGCTCGGCGCCAAACGCGTCATCGCGGTCGAGCGCGACGAGCGGGCGCTGGCGCCGCTCGACTATATCGCCAAACGCTATCCCGGCCGGCTCGAGATCGTGCACGCCGACGCACAGCATTTCGATCCGCGCCCGATGCTGGGCGGCGAGCGGGCCAAGATCGTCGCCAACCTGCCCTACAATATCGCAACCGCTTTGCTGGTGGACTGGCTCTCGGTCGAACCGTGGCCGCCCTGGTACGACATCATGGTGCTGATGTTCCAGCGCGAGGTCGCCGAGCGGATCGTCGCAAACGAGAATGACGAGGCCTATGGCCGGCTCGCGGTGCTCGCCAACTGGCGCGCCGAGACCAAAATCCTGTTCGACATCTCGCCTGCCGCCTTCGTGCCGCAGCCCAAGGTCACCTCCTCGGTGGTGCGGCTGGTGCCGCGCGCGCACCCTGAGCCATGCGACCGCCGCGCGCTCGAGCAGGTGGCGGCCGCGGCCTTCGGCCAGCGCCGCAAAATGCTGCGGCAGAGCCTCAAGTCGCTCGCGGTCGATCCGGCGAGGCTGGCTGCCGCGGCCGATGTCGACGCCACCCGGCGCGCCGAAACGATCCCGGTCTCCGGCTTTGTTGCCATGGCCCGTGAATTGACCGATATACGAAACACAAAAATGAACGTGCCCTAAAATTCCGCTGAGGAGAAAATGCCATGGCGCTGATGCGTCGCCAGTCTTTGGTCAAGTTTGATGCGCCCCTGTGCGAAACCATTGTCGACACACCGAAGCCGCAAGGACGGGAAGTTCTGGTCCGTATCGAGCGCTGCGGCCTCTGTCACTCCGACCTGCACATCCAGGACGGCTACGCCGACCTCGGCGGCGGCAAGCGGCTCGACACCACGCGCGGCATGACGCTGCCGTTCACGCTCGGCCACGAGATCGCCGGTGTCGTCGAGGAAGTCGGGCCAGACGCGTCGAAGGACCTGATCGGAAAGAAGCAGGCGGTATTCCCCTGGATCGGCTGCGGCCAGTGCCGCGACTGCGCCAACGGCGATGAGAACCTTTGCGTCAAGCAGCGCTTCCTCGGCGTCTCGATCGACGGCGGTTTCGCCAGCCACGTGCTGGTGCCCGACGCCAAATACCTGCTGGATTACGATCCGCTGCCGGTCAACCAGGCGGCAACCCTGATGTGCTCCGGCGTCACCGCCTATGGCGCGTTGAAGCGGCTGGTCGATCGCCCGCGGCAGCGCAATCTGCTGCTGATCGGCCTCGGCGGCGTCGGCATGATGGGACTTTCGTTCGCGCAAGCGATGTTCAAGCAGAAGATCGCGGTGGCGGATCTCAGCCCTGCCGCGCGCGAGTCCGCGCTCGCGAACGGCGCGGCTGTGGCCTACGATCCGTCCGAGCCCGATGTCGTCAAGCGGATGATCAAGGAGACCGAGGGCGGCTTCGACGAGATCGTCGATTTTGCCGGCAACGAGAAATCCATGGCCTTTGCAGTGTCGGTTGTGGCGCGCGGCGGCAAGATCGTGGTCTCCGGCCTGATGGGCGGCAATTTCAGCCTGCCGATGGTGCAATGGGTCTACAAGCGCATGACCATCGAAGGCTTCATGGTCGGCACGCTCGAAGAGGCCAAGGAGTTGATGTCGCTGGCACGCGCCGGTAAGATCAAACCGACGCCGATGAAGGAAGAGCCGATGGCCGACGTCCAGAAATGGATCGAAGAGCTGCGGGCCGGCAAGGTGGTTGGACGTATCGTGTTGAAGAACTGACGCGGAGCCCTCTGAACACGACATTCTCGAACGTTTCACGTTCTCGAACGTTTCGAGAAAGGAAAGCCTTAAAAAAATAGAGCACCCGGCTCCAGCACGGTCGGAGCCGGGAAAGCTCAACGCTTCGCGATTGACAGAGGGAGACGCTGATGGCTTCCGGGACTCATTCGAAGCTTGCCGCTTGCGCGGCGCCTGCGAAGCTTGCCGCTTGCGCGGCGCTGATGCTCGCGATTTTGACGGCCCCCGCATTGGCGCAGAAGCGCTATGGCCCGGGAGTCAGCGACACCGAGATCAAGATCGGCACCACGACGCCCTATAGCGGCCCCGCCTCCGCCTATGCCGCCGGCGCGATCTCCGCCACCGCCTATTTCGAGATGATCAACGAACAGGGCGGCGTCAACGGACGCAAGATCAACTTCATCAGCCTCGACGATGCCTACAGCCCGCCGAAGACGGTCGAACAGATCCGGCGCCTGATCGAGAGCGACGAAGTGTCGTTCCTGGTCAACCCGGTCGGCACCGCGACCAACATGGCGGTGTACAAATACATCAACCAGAAGCAGGTACCTCACCTCTTCATCGGCACCGGCGCTACCGTCTTCAACGATCCCGAACATTTCCCGTGGACGATGAGCTGGACGCCGCATTACGCGTCCGAGGGCGAGATCTATGCCCGTTACATCCTGTCGACCATGCCCAATGCAAAGATCGGCATCCTGGCGCAGAACGACGATCTCGGCCGGGATTACCTCCTCGGATTCAAGCGCGGGCTCGGCGACAAGGCGTCGACGATGATCGTCTCGTCGCAGACCTACAATACCAGCGATCCCACCGTCGACTCCCAGGTGGTGACGCTGAAGTCGTCCGGCGCCGATGTCTTCTTCATCGTCTCGGTACCGAAATTCGCAGCGCAAGCCATTCGCAAGGCGTACGACATCGACTGGCACCCGCAGGAATTCGTCTCCAGCGTCGGCTCGTCGATTGCGGGCGCGATCAGGCCGGCCGGCTTCGAAGCCGCCAAGGGCATCATCTCCGCCGCCTATCAGAAAGACCCGGCCGATCCGCAATGGGCCAATGATCCGGCGATGAAGGCGTGGAATGTCTGGATGGACAAGTACAATCCGCGCATCAACAAGAGCGACTACTACGCGCCCTATGGCTACAATATCGGCTTCGCGGTGGTCGCGCTGCTCAAGCAGTGCGGCGACGATCTGACCCGCGAGAACATCATGAAGCAGGCCTCCCATCTCGACATGGAACTGCCGTTGCTGCTGCCGGGCATCCGACTGAAGACCAGCCCTACCGATCTGCGACCGATCAAGCAGATGCGGCTGGTCCGCTTCAACGGCGAACGCTACGTGCTGTTCAGCGACGTGCTCGAGAGCAACTAGCACTACTTTGGCAGATTTATTCACGCTGCTGCTTTCCGCCGATTTGTCTTCTACAGTACGGGCATCGCTGAGGTCGTGGTTGAACGATGAGATCGACGATGGCTTGGCGTACGGCCGGCAGGCTCGGCTGAGGCGGTGGACCGTTGATTCTTTTTTTTCCGCCCCGCTTGTGCGAGACGGCGATGCTGGAGGAATGCGTAAGCGATCATGGTCATGAGCGCATGACGATGAAGGCCCTGCCAGGATCGTCCCTCGAAGTGATCAAGCCCGAGTTCCTCTTTCAACTGCTGATGGGCCTGTTCGCAAATCCATCGAGCTTTGATCGTGGCAGCTAACGTGCGCAGATTCATCTCGGCCGGCATATTGGCGAGATAATATTTCTTCTCCCCCGACGTCCTGTGTTCGCCGATAAGCCAGGCTTCGTCCCCCGGAAGATGCTGCTGGCCCATGTCCTTGATCCGCTGCGGAGGTCCATCAGCGGTCCGCACGCGAATCGCGGCGAAGCGAGCTTCCAGCCGGCCCTTGGTCCCGTTTCGCCAACTCACATTTTGCCACTTAGCATTGGCCAGCATGTCTTCGGCTGCCCTCGACAGGATATCGGGAATGTGCCGCTTGCGGGGACGACCTCGACCGGCGACCGGCCAGATCAATTTAACCTCCACCGGATAAACCTTCTGGTGACGAGGGATACCGACGGCCCAGGCCAGGCCGCGTGTCGTTAGCCCCTGACGGAACGGCGCGCTGAGGCCGTAACCGGCATCCGCCAGCACGCAGCCAAAGCGCATACCGGCTGCCATCACGCGATCGATCTCCGCCAAGGCGATCTCTGGCTTGGTCCGCGCTGCGCGGTGCTCGACTGGAACGCCCGCACGCTTCAAACGCACCGGATTGCTCGTCCAACTCTCGGGAACGAAGAGACGTAACGCCACCATGACCGGCACTTCACCCCGCGCAAGCGTCAGCGACACCAACGTTTGGCAATTGGCCGTCTTGCCGAGAGATGAGGCATATTGAGGAGCCACACCAACCGAACGATCGCCCTTCTTCGGCATCGCGGTGTCGTCAATGACCAGCACCGCATCACTGCCGCCAACGAGGCGATCGGCCTGAACCAGCAATTCCGACTCCAATGGCGCCGCATCCCAGACACCATCAGCGATGAAATGATGCAACTGGTCATAGTCGCCCGGTGCCAGCCGCGCCGCCATCGGCTGGACGCTCTTGCGATCGCCTGGTCCAATCAGTCCCGAGATATAAAGCGGACACATCCGTCGCCGGGCCTTGTGACCCAAGCGATCCAGGAATGGCTTGAGCCAGCGTCCAAGCTCGTCTTCCCACTTCGGTGTCGTGTTCACCATGGTCGGCCCTCCAAAAGCCGACCACCCATGAATCATTGAAAATCTGATTCGGGAATCCAGTTTCGCCGATCAATTGCAATAATCTGCCAAAGTAGTGCTAGGCCGTGAAGCCATAAATCCGCCGGGCGGACTTGCGAGGTCCGCTATGCCCTGGAAGCGGACGTTCGCGCTGGCCTTCAGCATGCCTGTTTTGTGCAAAAGCGGTCATTCGATCACCTCGTCGGCACGAGGCGCCAGGCTCATTCGGGCAGCCCTGCTTTGCGGAGGCCCTCAATCAGCAGCTTGGAGTTTGATTGCACGGCCCGAGCGATCCACGCTGATATTGTAAAGGCGGGATCAATCTCAAGCAGGCGAGCCGCCGCCTCACGGGCCTCAGCGTCACGTCCGAGATGGGCGAAAGCGGACGCGAGACAGCGGCAAGCCGTCGAGTAGGAGGGGTTCTGACGAAGGGCTTTTTTCCCTGCGGCAATGGCCTCGTCAAAGCGACGAAGCTCAATCAAGGCAAACCCCATGCCGGCATACAACCGATATAGCAGTGGGTCTAGCGGGCTCATGCGCATGGCACGTTCAAAGCTCCGGAGCGCTTCGTCTGGCAGCCCGGCGTTTCTGTAGACCCAGCCTCTGAAGTGCCATGCACTAAATGAATTTGGGTTGAGCGCGACCGCCCGGCCTGCCATTTCAACCTCATTTTCACAATCGCCGACCATGAAGGCTGAGATTGCGGCGGCCAATGCCAGGGTTTCTGGATCACTATCGTCGAGGCTCAATGCCAAGCGAAGAAGCCGAATTGCTTCCTTGCGGTCGAATTGAGGATCGATCGCGTAGCCTAAAATGACGTTGAGCATGTGACAGTGACCTGCCAGAGCCGCGACGAAGGCGAACCGCGGGTCCAGCTCCAGAGCGCGCTGAGCCAGCCTTATCGTCTCGGCCAGCCCTTCGCGGGTGGTCGCGTAATACTGCTGCATGGCCCGGAGAAAAAGATCATAGGCAGTGAGGTTCTCTGGTCGTCGCCGCGTCGCTATCGCAATTTCGGTTTGAAACAGCTTTGGCTGAATGGCTGAGACAACGGCGAGCGTTACTTCGTCCTGCAAAGCGAAAATGTCGGTCAGGTCACGCTCGAACCTGTCCGCCCAAATGTGCGCACCTGTTACCGCATCGATCAACTGTCCCGTGATCCGGACTTTACCCGCCGCCTTGCGCACGGACCCCTCAAGGACATAGCGCACGCCAAGCCTGCGTCCGATTTCCTTGATGTCGACGGCCTTCCCCTTGAAGGTGAAACTCGAATTCCGAGCGATCACGAACAACCATTTGAACCGCGAGAGCGCGGTGATGATTTCTTCAACCATCCCGTCCGCAAAATACTCCTGTTCGGGGTCGCCGGACATGTTCTCGAACGGAAGCACGGCGATAGACGGCTTGTCCGGGAGTGCCGGAGCTTGCGTGCTATCGACAGGCGGCTCTATCGGCGCCGCCGCAGAACCGCTCGCATTCATCCTGAACCGCCACGCGCGCATCGGCTCGGCAATGTTTTTCAGGATCTGCGGCCCTATATCCTCGAAGGCGGTATCGACCTTCCCGCGGATTTGACGTTGTGCGTCGTCGGAGATGCAAACGCCGCCGGGCTCCGCAATCCCTTCAAGACGGGCGGCGATATTGACGCCGTCGCCAAAGATATCGTTGTCATCGACGATGATGTCGCCAACGTGGATGCCGATGCGAAATTCGATCCGCTTGACCTGCGGTATCGTAGCATTTTGCTCAGCCATACCGCGCTGGACCTCAATGGCGCAGCGTACCGCATCTACGACACTGCCGAACTCAGCGAGCACGCCATCGCCCGTGTGCTTGACGACCTTGCCACGATGTTCGCTGATCTTGGGATCAGCGAGTCCACGCAAACGCTCCCTCAGCCGGACGTGTGTCCCTTCCTCGTCCGAGCCGGTTAGGCGACTATATCCAGCCACATCAGCCGCAAGGATAGCTGCAAGCCGCCGTTCAACGCGATTGTCGGTCAAAACGGCCTCCCGAGATCGGTAGATCCGTTGGACATATCAAAGCATAGGGTGTTGCCCTTGGGCTAGGGCCAACGTCTCAGAATGGGATGGACCGGCCGTGCTCCCGCCCCGAACCGCTCAGAGAATGAGCGGGGGGCTTAGCAGCACGAGGAGCACATCGCTATGTCCCATAAGACAGCCGCTACAGGCGCACACACCATCGGCATCGATACGGGCAAGAACACCCTGCATTTGATCGGCCTCGACGACAAGGGGGCAATCGTTTTGCGGGAGAAGATCGCCCGCGGCCGGATCGCAGCCCGGTTCGCCAATGTGCCGCGGTGCCTGATCGGAATCGAAGCTGGCATGGCGACCCACTACGTGGCTCGCGAGCTAATTGCGCTCGGTCATGACGTAAGGCAGGTACCACCAGCTTATGCCAAACCGTTCCGGCAAGGCCACAAGAACGACTTCAGAGACGCCCACGCGATCGCGGAAGCTGTGCAGCGGCCGTCGACACGCTGCGTTCCAGTTAAGACCGACGATCAGCTTGATCTACAAGCACTGCACCGGGTGCGATCTCGCCTGGTCGGCCAACGAACGGCTGTGATCAATCAGATCCGCGGCTTTCTCCTGGAGCATGGCATTGCGGTACGTCAGGGGCTTCGCTTCCTCCGCCAACAGCTTCCAGACATCCTGGCAAAACGCGGCGACGTGCTGTCACCTCGCATGATCAGGATCATAGAAGATCTCAGCGGCGATTGGCGGCGTCTTGATGAGCGTATCCAGCACATCACCGAAGAGATCGAGGTTTTGGCAAATAGCAGCGAGAGTTGCCGCCAATTGATGACCGCTCCGGGCATCGGCCCGCTCATCGCCAGCGCCATGGTAGCGGCCATTGGCAATGGTGCTGCCTTTGCCAAGGGCCGTGACTTTGCCGCCTGGCTCGGCTTGGTACCGAAGCAAATGTCGACCGGCGATCGGACGATCCTCGGGCGCATCAGCAAGCGCGGCAATCGCTATCTACGTACGATGTTAATGCAGGGTGCTCGCGTTATTTTGCTCAGGCCAGCAAACTGGGCGAAGCATAGCTTTGGGTTATGGCTCACCGCCGCAGCACAACGCTTACACCATAACGTCCTGGCAACCGCACTTGCCAATAAGCTGGCGCGGATCGCTTGGACTGTGTTGGCACAAGGTCGCAGCTACGAAGCGCGCGTCGAGCCAAAGGTCGCATAGGATCAACATGTTCGAACTCGCCGAGGGGATGTCCGACGCTGATCCCTGACGTAACTGATACCTGCCGAGGTCTGCGAGTTGGATGGAGGAAATGGAGAAACGGTCTCGCCGTCGTACCCGTGATCTGGTGACCCAAGCGGCCTCTCAGGGCCTTTCTCAGAATGAGATCGGGTGCGCGCGGATATCCATGATGGCCAGGAGCATAAACGCTCCATGCAAGGGCCGGATACAGATGCGCAAGACCAGCCCCCTCCATTTGTTCACATTCGGCTTGCAACGCACGGCCGGTCCATACATATGGGTCAGACGCTACGGGGACGAGCCAGCGGTAAGTCTGGCCATGTCCGCTAAGCCACTGAGACCAGCTCGCGCAAAAGAGAATGTTGAACGACGATTCGATGGTTGTGCTGGTCACCGGACTTCAACCGAAATAACGGATTTTGCCTGCCTTTTTTTAGGCTGCGGCCCGCCTCAGAGGTGTGGCTTGCGAGCCCCAATTAAGCCCTGCCCGCTCCGGAATTGCGGCTCATTGCCACCCAAGTCTTTAACGAGATTTGCGGCGTCACGCGTTGCGTCATTACCGGGGATCTAGATGTCAAACCGCTCAGCGATATCAGTCGCGGCCCTGTTCGCCAGCATTCTGGCGGGGGCCAATCTCACCTCTGTGACGGATAGCCGTGCCCAAGCCGCCGCAGACAACTGCCTGACGGCTCCGAAAGACAAGACACCCGTGGGCAGCCATTGGTACTATCGGTTTGAACGCGGCACCAAGCGCCAGTGCTGGTATCTGCGCGGCGAGAACGACAAGAGCGCCCGCGCCGCGCCGCAGGACTCATCCACTGACGCTGCGGCGGATTCCGCGGCGGCCGAACCGGCCCCGCCACCACCGCGCCCGGTGGTACGAAAATCGGTCGCGAACGCGCATGCCGAACTGACCGCCACACAACAGCGCGTCGAACAGGAATCGGCCGCCGCTCCCGAACCGCGGACCGTCGGCATGGCGCCTGCGCCTGCGTTTCAAAATAGCCCGGCCGCAAACCTCCCCGACACAGCGACGCCGCCATCGACAGTGGCGACGCGCTGGCCGGATTCCTCCGAGGTGAGTTCGTTCAACAACTTCCGTACGGCGGCCGCGGAATCACAGGCAGCACCGCCGGAAAATATCCAGGCAGCAACCCAGCCCGCGCCGGCGCCGGTCGCGCTTGCCGCGGCAGACTCGTCGATGGCGAAGCAGTCGGCGTCGATGCAGATGCTGTTTCTGGTGATGGCCGGCGCGCTGGCGCTGGCGGGTATCACCGCCAGCCTGATCTACCGGTTCGGCCGCGCGCGAGCCCGCCGGACCGTGGTTCGCCACGACCGCCGGGCGATCTGGGATTCGATCCCCAGCGAACGCCCTTCGCCGTCGATGCTGCCCGGCGAGGACGTTCCGATCTGGCATCGTGACGATTCCCACGATTCCCACGATCCGCGCGCGCCCGATAATCCAGACCGACGCGTGACGGAAATGCTGTCGCGGCTGGCCCGAAGCGCGCCGCACTGACGGGCCTCTTGTTTTGACGCGTTTTCTTGACGCGAACCGGCGTCCACCCACGGATCAAGTCCGAGGGCATGCTTCCTTGAAAACGCTATGACTATTTTTCCAGCTGGCGCTGCAGGCCGCGAACGAACTCGGTCAGGCCGGTGCGGCGGACGCGCTTGAGCCGCTCGGCCTTGAGGATCGACTGCACTTCGGCAAAGGCCTCATCGACGTTCTGATTGACGATGATGTAATCGTATTCGGCCCAATGGCTGAGTTCGTGGCTGGCGCGGTCCATGCGGCCGCGAATGACCTCGTCCGAATCCTGCGCGCGGGTGTGAAGCCGCTTCTCGAGATCGGCGGCCGACGGCGGCAGGATGAACACGCTGACGACGTCGGTAGAGGCCTTTTCCCGCAATTGCTGCGTGCCCTGCCAGTCGATGTCGAACAGCACGTCCTGCCCGGCCGTCAGCGCGGTCTCGACCGGCGCGCGCGGCGTACCGTAGCGGTTATCGAACACGGTGGCCCATTCGAGCAATTCGCCCTGGCCCGCCATCGCCTCGAATTTGGGTTTGGCGACGAAGAAATAATCGCGGCCGTCGACCTCACCCGGGCGCATCGGCCGCGTGGTCGCCGAGACCGACATTTTCAGGCCCGGCGTGCGCTCGATCAACATGCGCGACAGCGTGGTCTTGCCCGCGCCCGACGGCGACGACAGCACGAACATCAGCCCGCGCCGTTCCACCCCGTCGAAGCCAACAGCCGTCATCGGTTACTCCAGATTCTGGACCTGTTCGCGAAACTGCTCGACCACGTTTTTCATCTCGAGCCCGGTCTGGGTCAATTCCAGATCGTTCGATTTGGAGCAACAGGTGTTGACCTCGCGGTTGAATTCCTGCGCGAGGAAATCGAGCCGTCGCCCGACCGGTCCGCCCTTGCCGATCATCTCGCGCGCTTGCGCAACGTGCGATGCGATACGGTCGAGCTCCTCGCGGATGTCGGCCCTGGTCGCGATCATGATCGCTTCCTGATTGAGCCGATCCGAATCGAAACGCTCGGAGGTCTCCAGCAGTACCGCGATCTGCTCGGCCAGCCGCGCCTTGATCGCCTCGGGCTTGCGGCCCGGGGCGGCCTCGGCCTTCTTCGCCAGCTTCTCGATTTCATCCATGCGCTGGATCAGAATTTGCCCGAGCGTCACGCCCTCGCGGCGGCGCATCTCGACCAGATGGGCCAGCGCCCGCTCGAACGCTGCCGCCGCCGCATCCTTTGCCGCCTTGTCTTCCGTCTCGTCGCTTTCGGGTTCGACGACCTCGATCACACCCTTGAGGGCGAGGAGACCGTCGATGCTCGGCGCCACCGCGTCGATCTTGCCGCCGAGCACGCCGGCCACCTTGATGATCGAGGCCAGCACGTCCTCGTTGATGCGCACCGTCGAGACCGCGTTGGTACGCTTGACGTTGAGGTTGGCATACACCGTGCCCCGCGACAGCACCTCGCCGGCGCGCTTCTTGGCCAGGGCCTCGAGTTCGTCCCATCCCGGCGGCAACCGCAGCCGCAGGTCAAAGCCCTTGGCGTTGACCGATTTCAATTCCCATTCGAACGTGTAGGGACCGCTGGCGCCGTGGCTCCGGGCAAAACCGGTCATGCTCGATAGCGCCATTGCGTCAATCTCTCCGAAAGGCGGGGTGCGGGACTCGCTGGGAACGCCACAACCTTAAAACGATTTCCGCCAAAGTGGAATTAGGTTCCAATCCGCAGCGAGGATGTCAACGCTGAACCACCGGCGGCGTTGTGGTCGATTGCGCGGCGCCCTGGCGGGCGGGCGCAGCCGCGGGCGCCGCGGGACGCGCCGGCTTCTTCGGCGCCGCAGGCTTTGGCGTCGCTGCGGTCGGATTGGTATCGGCAGCAGCACCCGCTGCAGCCGGCGGCGGCGCGTCGTCGGCGGGTTCGACGGTGTCGTTCTGAATCTGCTTTTCGATGGCCCGCAGCTTGGCGACGTTCTTCATATGCTGGTCGTAGGTTTCGGTGAAGGTATGTCCGCCGGTTCCGTCGGCGACGAAGAACAGGTCGCGCGTACGCGCCGGATTGGCGGCCGCTTCCAGCGAGGCGCGGCCGGGATTGGCGATCGGGCCCGGCGGCAGACCCTCGATCACATAGGTGTTGTAGGGCGACGGCTGCGTGATCTCGGAGCGCTTGATCGGCCGGCCCAGCGTGCCCTTGCCGCCGACCAGACCGTAGATGATGGTCGGATCGGACTGCAGCTTGATCTTCTGCCGCAGCCGATTGACGAATACCGCAGCGACGCGGCTGCGCTCGTCAGCCTTGCCGGTTTCCTTCTCGACGATCGAGGCCAGCGTGACCAGCGCCTCCGGCGACTTGATCGGAACGTCCGGATTGCGGCGCTCCCAGATTTCCGCCAGCACCCGCTTCTGGGTCTGCTGCATGCGCTGGATCACCTGATCGCGCGTGGTGCCGCGCGGGAACTTGTAGGTCTCGGGCAGCAGCGTGCCCTCACGCGGCACTTCCCGCACGCTGCCTGCGAAGATGTCGTTGTCGGTGAGCCGCGCCACGATCTGTTCCGAGGTCAGGCCTTCCGGAATCGTGACGGCGTGCTGCACCACCTTGCCCTCGACGATGGTGGCAATGACGTCGCGCAGGCTGGCGCTCTTCCTGAATTCATATTCGCCGGGCTTGAGATCGGAACTCGCCTTCAGCGCAAGCACGCCGCCGATGAACACCCACGGATTGACGTTGATGACGCCCTCGCGCTGCAGGGCGTCGGCGATGTCGCGTTTGCCGGCACGCGCGGGAATGTTGACGACTTTGTCTTCCTGCAGCGGGCCTGGCGTTTCGAGCAATTGCCTGCCGTAATAATACACGGTCCCCGCGCCGATCATCAGGATGATCAGGATGGTGATGATGGCATTGCCGATCACCACGAAGGGATTGCGGGCGCGCTCCGACCGCTTCGGCGGCGGCGGCACCTGCTCGGGCTCCAGCGCAGCGCGCGGGCTCCGTGGTGAAATGGGCGGCCTCTCACTCATCGATGCAACCTGAATCCTGCCGGTTCAATCGTGGCTGGCAAACCCTGCCCAGCCAATAGCATACGCCCACACTTAGAAGTCATCGCCGAATGCGGCAAAACGGTGGAGTCGATCTAATCACTTGCTAAACACTTGCTAGTCAATCACGCGCCGCACGATCACGGAGGCGTTGGTACCCCCGAAACCGAAGGAATTGGAGAGCGCGACGTCGATATCGCGCTTGCGCGCCGTTTGCGGCACCAGATCGATCGCGGTTTCCACCGACGGATTTTCGAGATTGATGGTGGGCGGAACGATGTTGTCGCGAATCGCCAGGATGCTGAAAATCGCCTCGATGGCGCCGGCAGCGCCCAGCAAATGCCCGGTCGACGATTTGGTCGACGACATCGACACCTTCGAGGCGGCGTTGCCGAGCAACCGTTCCACGGCGCCGAGTTCGATCTCGTCGCCGATCTGCGTCGAAGTGCCGTGCGCGTTGATGTAGTCGATATCCGACGCAGCTATGCCGGCGCGCTTCAGCGCAGCACTCATGCTGCGGAAAGCGCCGTCGCCGTCCGGCGCCGGCGACGTGATGTGATAGGCGTCGCCCGACAGGCCGTAGCCGACCACCTCGGCGTAGATTTTCGCGCCACGGTTTTTCGCGTGCTCGTATTCCTCGAGCACCACGATGCCGGCGCCCTCGCCCATCACGAAGCCGTCGCGATCCTTGTCATAGGGGCGCGAGGCCTTTTCCGGCGTCTCGTTGAAGGCGGTCGAGAGCGCGCGCGCGGCGCAGAAGCCCGCCATCGCCAGCCGGCAGATCGGCGATTCGGTTCCGCCCGCGACCATGACGTCGGCGTCGCCGAGCACGATCAGCCGGGAGGCGTCGCCGATCGCATGCGCGCCGGTCGAGCAGGCCGTCACCACGGAATGATTGGGTCCCTTGAGGCCGTGCTCGATCGAGACATAGCCGGACGCCAGATTGATCAGCCGTCCCGGAATGAAGAACGGCGATACCTTGCGCGGACCGCGTTCCTTCAGCAGCAGCGCGGTGTCGGCGATACCGGACAGGCCGCCGATCCCGGAGCCGATCAGGGTGCCGGTCGCGCATTTGTCCGCCTCGGACTCCGGATGCCAATTGGCATCGTCGAGCGCCTGTCGTGCGGCGGCCATGGCAAAGATGATGAAGTCGTCGACCTTGCGCTGGTCCTTCGGCTCCATCCACTGGTCGGGATTGAAGCTGCCGCCGGAGCCGTCGCCGCGCGGAATCACGCAGGCGATCTGGCTGGAGAGATCGGCGACTTCAAACGTCTCGATCTTCCTCGCGCCGCTCTCGCCGTTGAGGATACGCGCCCACGTTGCGTCAACGCCACAGCCGAGCGGCGTAACCATGCCCAGCCCCGTGACGACAACCCGTCTCATGTCAAAAACTCCAGCCCGAAACTGGCGGCCCAAAACAAGAAACCGGGGGACCGCTCAACCACGGTCCGTCCGGCTCTGTTGCACCCCGCCCGGGACGTCAGCTTTTCGCGTTCTTTTCGAGAAACTTGGTCGCGTCGCCGACAGTCAAAATCGTCTCGGCGGCGTCATCGGGAATTTCGCAACCGAACTCTTCTTCAAATGCCATCACAAGCTCGACGGTGTCGAGGCTGTCGGCGCCGAGGTCGTCGATGAAACTTGCAGCGTCGACCACCTTGTCCGGCTCGACGCCGAGATGCTCGACAACAATCTTCTTAACCCGCTCGCCAATCTCACTCATCGTTCAACCTCGTGCTTGTTCCATTGGACCCGACCCCAAGACTCTGACTCCCAGACGCTACAGAGACGCTACGAGCCATCGTGGTCGTTAAACTTCCTTCGCTATCGCGCATAGTCTTGATTCGGCCCGGTGGTAGCCGACAAAGCCCGGCGAACGGCAGGCGTCGCCACGCCAATATACAGGGTTTCAAAATCCTGCAATGGCCTTCTTTGCCCATCCGTCGGGGGTTCGGTTATCATACTTCCCAAGCCTTGACCACAAGCCTCGCCCAACCGCCCGAAACCGCCTTTGGCCGCATCGGCCGGGCCGGTAAATCGCTCAAATCATGGCCATTCCGCCGTTGACGTGAATCGTCTGGCCGGTGACGTAGCCACCCTCGTTCGACGCCAGATAGACCGCTGCTGCAGCAATGTCCTCGGGCGTCCCCAGCCGTGCAGCAGGAACCTTGGCCAGGATGGTCTCGCGCTGCTTGTCGTTGAGCGCGTCGGTCATCGCCGTCTTGATGAATCCCGGCGCGATGCAATTGGCGGTCACGTTGCGCTTGGCATATTCCGCGCCCAGCGTCTTGATCAGGCCGATGATTCCGGCCTTCGAGGCGGTGTAGTTGGCCTGACCGGGGTTGCCGGTGACGCCGACGATCGAGGTGATCGCGATGATGCGGCCGAAGCGCTTGCGCATCATCAGTTTGGTGGCGGCGCGGGCCAGCCGGAAGGTCGCGGTCAGGTTGACCTTGATGACGTCGTCCCAGTCCTCGTCGCGCAACTGCACGAACAGGTTGTCGCGGGTGATGCCGGCGTTGGCGATCAGGATATCGACCTGCCCCATGGCGGCTTCCGCCGCCGGCACCAGCGCCTCGACTTCGGCGCTGTCGGAGAGATTGCACGGCAACACATGGACGCGGTCGCCCAACTGGCCGGCGAAGGTGTCCAGCACCTCGCGGCGCGTTCCGGAAATCGCTACCGTCGCGCCCTGTCTGTGCAGCGCCTGCGCGATTGCTCCGCCGATGCCGCCGGTCGCGCCGGTCACCAGCGCCGTCCTGCCCGTCAAATCAAACATGAAAATCTCCCTACCGCGCGTTACGCCGACGCTGCCAAGGCGTCTTTGGCGGCAGCAATGTCGCCCGGCCCGCTGACGGACACGCCGACCGCGCCGTCGGCGATGCGCTTGACCAATCCGCTCAACACCTTGCCGGCGCCGATCTCGAAGAACCTGTTAACGCCGTGATCAGCCATGTAAGCGACCGACTCGCGCCAGCGCACGGTGCCGGTGACCTGTTCGATCAGCCGGCGGCGGATCTCGTCGGGATCGGTGATGGCTGAAGCCAGCACGTTCGACACCAGCGGCGACACCGGCACCTTGATCGTCACGTCCGCCAATGCTTTTGCCATCGCGTCGGCGGCGGGCTGCATCAGCTTGCAGTGGAACGGCGCGGACACCGGCAGCAGCATCGCCCGCTTGGCGCCCTTGGTCTTGGCGATGTCGAGCGCGCGTTCGACCGCGGCCTTGTCGCCGGACACCACTACCTGCCCGCCGCCATTGTCGTTGGCGGCCTGGCAAACCTGCCCTTGCGCAGCTTCGGCAGCGACTGCGGTCGCCGCCTCGTAGTCGAGCCCGAGCAGCGCGGCCATCGCACCGGCGCCGACCGGCACCGCCTTCTGCATGGCAAGGCCACGGGTGCGCAGCAGGCGCGCGGTATCGCTGATGCTCAGGCTGCCGGCCGCGGCCAGCGCCGAATATTCGCCAAGCGAGTGCCCGGCGACGTAAGCGGCATCCCGCCGAACCGAGAAGCCCGCTTCGGTCTCCAGCACGCGCAACGTCGCGAGCGAGACCGCCATCAGGGCCGGCTGTGCGTTTTCGGTGAGCTGGAGCGTTTCGGCCGGACCATCCCAGATGATGGCCGCCAGCTTCTCGCCGAGCGCCGCATCGACCTCGTCAAATACCGCTCGCGCGGCCGGAAAGGCCTCTGCCAGGGCCTTGCCCATGCCAACCGCCTGGGAACCCTGCCCCGGAAATGTAAATGCAGCCGTCATCGGCGCTCCCTCATCAAAGAAGAGCGGTAAGTCACTGACCAAGACCGGGATGTCAAGCCGCGCCGCGGGATAGCTGGGCCGGTTTAGGCCCCCTAGAAGCCGCCTGCCGCCTGATCGCTGCCCACCTCGGCGCCGGCCCGCGCGCGACGCACGCTGCTCGCCAACTCGCCCGGGCGATCCTGCTGGTTCGGCTTCGCCGTCGCCAGCCGCAACACTGTCGCGTAATTCGGCTGCACCTCCATACGCTCCGCATGCCGGCTTTGGCTCAAGATGCGGTGCACCATCGGCAGGTTGTAGCAGGGCACGTAGAACAGCAGATGATGCTCGAGGTGGTAGTTGACGTAATACGGCGCGATGAACAGCCGTTCGAGGAAATTGGCGTGCGTGGTGCGGGTATTGCGCAGGGGATCGGCGCTGTCGGGCACCACCGCGTGCTCGGCGATGTTGCGGATGCGGGTGATCACCATCATCCAGGTCACGAGCGGCAACAGCCACAACAGCGGATAGGCCCACCACACGCCGGCAGCGGCGAGACCCGCAAACAGCGCCGCGTTGACGGCACATTGCGGGCCGAGCTTTTCCCAGAAATGCGCGGCGCGCCGCGCCAGCGGCCATTCTCTTGGTCCGAGCGCATTGAGCAATTGCGCCTTGCGCTGCTGATAGCCGGTCTGTCCGGTGATATCGCGCAGGAATTTTCGGCGGTAACTCATTTTGGTGATCGGGAACGGCGCCGACAGCACCAGATCGGGATCGTCTTCCTGCTGCGTCTTCGCATGATGCCGCAGATGATAGCGGCGATAGGCGCGCGTCTCGGCGAAAACCGGATAGGCGCAGAACCACTGGCTCAAGGTCAGGTTGGTCTTCTCATCGGCCGACAGACATCCATGCGCGCCGTCATGCATCAGGATGGCCAATCCAAGTTGGCGCGAGCCGATGATGCCGACCGCCAGCACAAATGTCAGCGGATTGGGCCACCACGCGACCAGTGCGATCGAGCCCAATATCAGCGCCCAGGCGTGCGCGATCATCGCCGCGCCCTTCCACGTCGAACGCTCGCGCGCGGCGATCAGTTGATCCTCAGTCAGAAAATCGCGGGCCCGCATGCGAAGCGCGGTCATGATGTACTCTCCCCGTCGGCTGAATCTGAAACGGATGCATCGCGATCATCGACGACGCGCAGGCGCGTCAGGTCGCCGGACTTACTTGTCGTCGCCTGCTCGCCCAGCACGCGCAGCATCTCGGCGCATAGCTCTTCGGCCGAGCGGCCCATGGCATAGCCTTCGACCATCACGCCGATCGCGACCGCCCAGAACCGCCGCGAGGTCGCGTCGGGATCGCGCAGGGTATTCCAGCCGTGGCGTTCGATCTGGTTCGAATAGGCGCGCAGCCCCTCGCCGTGCAGCCGCTCGATGGTGCGCTCCACCAGCGGCGCGAGGTCTTGGCGGCGCCGCGTCAAGGTCAGCGCCTCGGCGAAGAACGCGACCGAATCGGTCGCCGTCACGCTCTCGACCAGCGCGCGCGTGTAATCCCTGGGCGTGTGGACCTGCAGCGCGGCCTGCTCGGCCGCACGCGCCACATACAGCATGTCGCGGCAGGCGGCTTCGACGAACAACGCTTCCTTGGTGCGGAAGTAATAGGTGATCTGGCTCGGGAAAGCGTCGGCTGCGGCTGCGATATCCGAGATCGAGGTGCCGGCCAGACCACGCTCCCGGAACAGGCGGCTGGCACCGTCGAGCAGACGCGAACGCATCTGCCGCCCGGCCGAGCGGGTCGCGCGGGCGGCGTGTTTCGGGTCGCCCGAGGCGGTTTCGGAAGCCGCTTGGACCGTTTTGGGAGCCATTTTGCCCTCTCTTCCGTTATTTGTATGCCATACAAACAAATAAATCAAGATAGGCCGGTCGCAGCCGTTGTAAGCCTTGCCACTCCGCCGAAAATCCTTATAAACCGCGCCATCCGTGGATCCCGGCCGGGAGCTGAACGGACGGTCTCAGCAATCTCACCTTTTTGGCGATGTTGATGTGGCAGGGCCAGTCGGCCCGTCGTCCCGTGCTTCCGCCTTCTGAGCATTATCGAGTCCTTTCCGGAGGTCTCGAAGGGCTTGCCGCCGGGAACCGCGCCAACACAGGAAAGGACACCCATGCCTCTTTATGAGCATGTTTTTCTCGCGCGTCAGGATGCGAGCACCCAGCAGGTCGAAGAACTGACCACCCAGATGACCGGCATCGTCGAAGGTCTCGGCGGCAAGGTCGTCAAGATGGAAAATTGGGGCGTGCGCTCGCTCACCTATCGCATGAACAAGAATCGCAAAGCGCATTTCGTGCTGATGAATCTCGATGCTCCCTCGGCTGCGGTTACCGAAATCGAGCGGCAGGAGCGGATCAGCGAAGACGTGATCCGTTATCTCACCGTCCGCGTCGAAGAGCACGAGGAAGGTCCCTCGGCGATGATGCGCAAGGCCGATCGCGATCGCGAACGTGACGATCGTGGCGGCGGCTTCCGCGGCGACCGCGAAGGCGGCTTCCGTGGTGATCGCGAAGGCGGTGGTTTCCGTGGCGGCGAAGGTGGCGGCTTCCGTGGCGACCGTGGCCCGCGCCGGCCGCGTGACGACGAAGCAGCAACCGCAGCGGTTGAGGAGTAAGAATCATGGCTGAAGCTGGTGCACGCCGTCCGTTTTTCCGTCGCCGCAAGACCTGCCCGTTCACGGGTCCGAATGCGCCGAAAATCGACTACAAGGATTCCAAGCTGCTGATGCGTTACGTTTCCGAGCGCGGCAAGATCGTGCCGAGCCGCATCACCGCCGTCTCCGCCAAGAAGCAGCGTGAACTCGCCCGCGCCATCAAGCGCTCGCGGTTCCTCGGCCTCTTGCCTTACGTTATTCGCTAAACGCATGATCCGGAAAAGTGGGTACCGGTTTTCCGATTAAGATCATGCGCAAATAGACACTTCCGGTCCGCGGCGTCAGCGCCGCGGACCGCACTCTTCAAGAGGCTTCCGGGTCGTCCGGTCGCCGATGGTTGGGGTCCATGCGACCTCTAACCGCTCGAAAGGAGCGGGACAGCTGATGATCGCGATTACACTCATTGCGCTTGCGGCCGGCTCTGCGTCGGCACTGATGTTCGCCTCGATCGTCTCGGGCGCGCTGATCTCGCTTGTGCTGTTCTATCTGTCGCCGCTGCCGCTGATGGTGACGGCGCTCGGATGGGGACCGCTCGCGGCCACGATCGGCGGCATTGCAGCCGCCTCCGGCCTCGGCGCGATGTTCGGCCTGCCCTACTGTGTCGCCTTTGCCCTCACCGTCGCGCTGCCTGCCTGGTGGCTCGGCCATCTCGCGCTGCTGGGCCGGCCGATCGCCACCGCCGCGCCCGCCACCGGTACCGCGCCGGCCGCCGCCCCCACGCTCGAATGGTATCCGGTCGGCCGCATCCTGCTCTGGATCGCGGGCCTTGCCACGCTTACGACCATTGCGGCCTTGCTGACGCTGGGCACCGATGCCGAGACCATCACCGGCACACTGCGCCGCGGACTGTTGCGGATTCTCGGGCCCCGCGATGCCGCCTCTTCGGGCGACGTCGAACGCTGGGTTGCCGCGCTTTCTCTCATCGCGCCGCCGGCGGCGGCGATCGTCTCGATGATGACGCTGACGCTCAATCTCTGGCTTTCCGGCAAGATCGCGGCGACCTCAGGCAGGCTGCACCGGCCCTGGCCGGATCTGAAGAGCGCGGAACTGCCGCCGATGACGCTGGTGGCGCTGTCGGTCGCAATGGCCTTCTGTTTCATCGGCGGAATTGCCGCCATGTTCGCGCAGATCGCCACCACGGCGCTGATGATGGCCTACGCCTTTACCGGTTTTGCCGTGCTGCACACGCTGACGCTGGCGCTGAAAGGCCGCGCGATCTGGCTGTCCTGCACCTACGCCATCGTCGTGGTGTTCGGCTGGCCGGTGCTGGCGATGATCGCACTCGGCCTCGCCGACGCCGTTTTCGGATTTCGCCAACGTTATCTGCGCGGCAGGCAACCGCCGCCTCTGCCCGTTTCCTAGAAATTTCCCCATCCACTCACGCCAAACACTGATCACATCAAAGGAGAACGAAAATGGAAGTCATTTTGCTGGAACGCGTCGCCAAGCTCGGCCAGATGGGCGAAGTCGTCCGCGTCAAGGACGGGTTTGCCCGCAACTTTCTGCTCAAGCGCGGCAAGGCACTGCGCGCCACCGCCGACAACCGTTCCAAGTTCGACGGCATGAAGGCCGAACTCGAGGCCAACAACCTCAAGGCCAAGGGCGAAGCGAGCAAGGTCGCGGAGAAGATCAACGGCCGCAACGTCGTCGTGCTGCGCCAGGCTTCCGAAACCGGCCAGTTGTTCGGTTCGGTCAGCGTGCGCGACATCATCGCGTCGTTCGAGGCCGATGGCGTCACCATCAGCCGCAGCCAGGTTCTGCTCGACGCGCCGATCAAGACCATCGGCAAGCACGCGATCTCGATCGCCGTGCATCCGGAAGTCGAAGTCAGCGTCAGTGTCACCGTGGCGCGCAGCGCCGATGAGGCCGAGCGCATCAACCGCGGCGAGGACATCTCGACCCGCCAGGAAGATCAGGACGCTGCCGCCGAGGCGATCGCCGCCGCCGGCGAGTTCTTCGATCCGGAAGCCCAGCACGACGACGAAGCGCCGGCCGCTGCGACCGAGAAGTAACGCGCTTTCTTCGGAACGATATGAACAACCTCGAGCCCGGCCCCTCAGGCCGGGCTCGAAATTTCAGCCCGCTATCCTGGCCGCCGCCTTCTCGTCGAGCATCGCGATCGATGCCAGCGCGGTCGCGGTGTGCTTCTCGACACCATCGGTGATGCAGTACACGTCGGCCGCGACGACGGCGACCTGACGCCCCGGCTTGATCACGCGCGCCCGGCAGATCAGGCGTTCGCCGACCGCCGGCGACAGCAGATTCAGTTTGTATTCCGCCGTCAGCGCCGACTGCCCGCGCGACGTAGCCGCCGCAATCGTGGTCGCATTGTCTACCAGGAAAGCCGTGACGCCGCCGTGAAACAGCCCGTGCTGCTGCAACAGCTCCGGTCGGCGGTCGACCTCCAGCGTGCAGGAGCCGCGCGTCAATTCGGATAATTCCGCGCCGATATGGCGCATGAAACCCTGCCGTCCGACATTGTCGCGAATGCGGGTTTCGATCGGAGCGAAATCAGGATCGGTAGTTGCCGACATTATTTTTCTCCCGGCTGGTTGCCTGCGTCGGGTGCGACCACCGCACGGATGGCGCAGGCGGTCAGGACATCGATCTGGTCTCTCGGATCGGCGCGATCGCGGCCCGACAGCCACGCGCGGCAGAAAATCTGGGCGGGCCCGATGATCTGGCTGAAGAACAGCGTTGCCGTCATCGGCAGCAATTCACCGCGTTCGAGCAACGGCGCCCGCCAGCGCTCGACAGCTTCCGCCAACCGCGAATTCTGTTCGCGCTGCGCGCCCCGGACCTCTTCGGTCCATTCGCTGCGGGATATCTCGAACAGATAGCGCGCTTCGCGCCTGTTGTTCACGACCCAGTCGAGATGCGCACGGATCAGCCGCCTCACCCCCTCCTGCGCACCGCAGGGTTCGGCGACGCCGGCGAGGACGGAAGCGTGATAACGGCCGAGGATTTCCAGAAACAGGGTGCCGGCCAGTTCCTTCTTCGATCCGAAGAAATGGAAGAAGCTGCCGTTGGATGCCCGCGCACGGGTTCGGATGGCGGCAACCGTTGCGCCCTCAAAGCCGTCGCGGTCGAACACCGCCAAGCCCGCCGCCAGCAAATCCTCACGCGCCGTGGTCACCGCGTCTTTCCCCGAATTCACACTGGATCGTTACTCTAGAGTATTACTCTAGAAACGGTCAAGCGAAGCCGTGGACTGTCATTCCCGTCGCGGAATTATTGGGAGATTGGCGGGACAGGCGGACCCGCGGGGGCCGCCGGCGGCATGGGAGGCGCTGACGCCGTCACGGCCGCGGGCGCAGCCGGAGCTGCCGCCGCCGGGGCTGCCGCAGACGGGCTCGCGGCAGGCTCAGGCGTGCCGCTGGCGGTCGTCGAGGATCCTCCCGCGGGCGCCGGTGTCACGGCCGGAACCGGATCGGGGCGCAGCGGCTTCGGCTCGCCGCCGCTCTCCTTGGGGGCGTCGACCTTCGCGGTTTCAGATTTAACCGCCTCGGACTTGCCCTCACCGGCAGGCTTGGTTACCTCTTTGGCCGACTCGGGCTTGTCCTCGCTCTTGCCGGTTTCGGTCTTGCCGGCATCGCTCTTGCCGGTTTCAGTCTTGCCGGTTTCAGTCTTGCCGGTCTCGGTCTTGGCGGTCTCGGTCTTGCCGGCATCGTCCTTCGCGGCGTTGCCTTTGGCCTCGTCCGTCTTCGGCTCTTCCGCGGGCTTGCCGCGCTTGCCCAGCCTCAGCTTGTGGCCCAACTTGCCGTCGGTCGCTGCCTGTGCCGGTGTCTGGCCATCCTCGGGCTTGGCGCCATCGGGCGACGGGCCCGGACGGGCCAGTCGCTTGGCGTCGCGGCCCGGCCGTCCGCCCTCGCCTTGCGGCGCCAGTCCGTCGGCGTCGGGTTTCGAGGCCTCTTGCGCCGGCGCGGGCGGATGCAGCCGGCGGCCGGAACGGTCGAGCTGTTCCGGCCTGGCTTCGGGTTTGCCATCCGGCTTGGCGTCCTGCTTCGCCTCCTGCTTGCCATCCTTCTTGGACGGATCCTGCTTCGGCGCATCCTTTGCCTGATAGCGCGTATCGGTGGCGCCATTCGAAACCAGGAAGGAAGCCAGCACCGAGGCCATGTCGCTGGAGGTCGTATAATGCTGGCGCAGGAAACCCGGCAGCGACGACGCCGGCACGGTTTTCAGCAGGCCGCGCGGGCTCTTGTGGCACGCGTTGCAGGTACCGGCAAAAATCTGGGAGGGGGTTTTGCCGGCTTCGAGGTTGGTCGCCTGAGCGTACGCAGATCCCGCCGCAAAACAGCCGATCAGAAGCGTCACCGTCGCTAAACTGAGCGCTCGGCTCAACATTCCTGCTTCTCCAGATATGGAATCGCGGCCGGCGTCACACAGCGCGGCCGGCGGCGGTCACCTTTTAGCCGATTATCCCGCGAATGGAAGCGCACTTATGACGCATCTGCGTGATCGCGCGAATTGGGAATATCTGCTTTGAGGACAATGCACTAACCCGCCAAAATAATCACAATTATGATCTTGTTGACGTACAATGGAACCATACTTTCCAGTACGTCGGTTGTAATGGCAGGTCGTTCCATTGGTGCTTCCATGGATGGTTTGTTGCGTTATTTCCTAGGTCAGTTCATTCGCCGCGGCACGATGACGTTCACGGCCGCGAGCGGGGCGAGCTTTACCTGCGGCGACGGCACCGGCCGACCGGTCTCGGCACGGTTCCTGAGCGAACGGACCCAACGCCGGATCCTGCTCAATCCGGAACTGGCGCTCGGCGAAGCCTATATGGACGGCACGTTTGTGGTCGAGAACGGCTCGATCGCGGATGCGCTCGAAATCCTGCTCAATCAGCCCGACATGGTGCCGCGCTGGGCCGGGCTGCAATGGTGGCTGCGCTATTTCAGCAGGCACATCGGGCAATTCAATTGGCGCGGCCGCGCGCGAGACAATGTCGCCCATCATTATGATCTGGACGGGCGGCTTTACTCCCTCTTTCTCGACGCCGACCGGCAATATAGCTGCGCCTATTTCGAAGCGCCGGACGCCACGCTCGACGATGCCCAGCTCGCCAAGAAGCGTCACCTCGCCGCCAAGCTGCTGATCGAGTCCGGCAACCGCGTACTCGATATCGGCTCCGGCTGGGGCGGCCTTGGCCTTTATCTCGCTGAGATGACCGGCGCCGACGTTACGGGCATCACGCTCTCGACCGAACAGTTGCAGGCCTCGAACGCGGGTGCGGCGGAGAAGCGCCTGACGGGATCGGCGCGATTTCTCCTCAGCGACTATCGCGATATTCCCGGCCAATTCGACCGGATCGTCTCGGTCGGCATGTTCGAGCATGTCGGCATCGGTTTCTACGAGAAATTCTTTCGGCGATGCGCCGAGCTTCTCAGCGATGACGGCGTGATGGTGTTGCATTCGATCGGCCGCTCGACGGGCCCCGACGTGACCAGCCCCTGGATCACCAAGTATATATTTCCGGGCGGCTATATCCCCGCTGTCTCCGAGGTCATCCCCGCGATCGAACGCGCCGGCCTCCTGGTATGCGACATCGAGATTCTCAGGCTGCATTACGCGGAGACGCTGAAGGCCTGGCGCGAACGGTTCCTGGCGCGGCGCGAAGAGGCCGTGCGCCTGTATGACGAGCGCTTTGCGCGAATGTGGGAGTTCTATCTGGCGGGTTCGGAAATGTCGTTCCGCAAGCAAAACCTGATGAACTTCCAGATCCAGCTCACCAAGCGCCAGGGCGTAGTACCGATCACCCGCGATTACGTCGCGCGTGAAGAAGCCAAGCTGCGCGGGATCGAGAGCCGCCGGCAACCACGGCTGCAACTGGCCGGGGAATGACCCGCAAAGGCGGATGTTTCAGTGGCGCAGGCCGTAAGGCGAGGCGTACGGCAGACCCGACACCGGACTGGCAAGCTGCGCGCGCAAGGCGGCAAGCACATGGCTATCGCAGGGAACCGCAAGCGCTTCCGGGCGCGACACTTCTTCAAAGGTATCGATCAGCATCGACAGCCACGCGCGCTGTTCGCTTGCCGATCGCCACGTTTGGAATGCCTGACCCATCGTGTTTCCTGACCGTCCAAGTTCCTGACCGTTCAAGTCCGTCGCCGTTACCAACCCGCAAGCCGGCGGCCCGTTCCCGATTTCCGCCCGGTTCCCTCGACCGCACCCATGCCCGAAGAAATACGGGCTGATGTGATCTAGTTCACAGAGCCCCCTGGCGGTCTGGCGTAGACCTCCGGACATGGACCAGAAATCCTACCCATCGTTCGATCCGAAAGCCGACCTCAGGACCGACTACGCCTTGATCGCAACCGGCGTGGGTGCTGCCCTGATCGCCTTGATCTATCTCATTCTGATTTGATCAACGCTTAAGATCGCGGCGCGACACACCCTCGCCCTTGGATTAAGTCCATCCATGTGGCGATTAGGTTCAGGCCGCCCCAAGATTTTGTATGGCATTTTATCGAATGCGCTTCGGCAACGCCTCCCGCTGCCGCTCGGTTCCGGCCAACCCCCGTCAAGCGGAATGCGCAAGCGCCGTCACGATTCACAAATCGCATTGTGTGAATCGGGCATAAGGCCTACTCGGACTTTCGGATTGCACAGAGGGAGCGCTTTATCGCCGCCCCGCAGGGAATCCTGACAAAAGCCAAAAATCCGAAGAACATCACAAGCTATGGCCCTGACTGATTCGAACGTCCTCAAGCTCGCCCCCGACGCGGGAACTCCGGCCTATCGGAGCGCACCGCACAATATCGAGGCGGAGCAGAGCCTGCTGGGCGCCATCCTGGTCAATAACGACGCGTTCTACCGGGTTTCGGACTTCCTGGAACCGAAGCACTTCTTCGAGCCGCTCCATCAGACCATTTATGAGACCGCCGGCAGCCTGATCCGGATGGGCAAGGTCGCGACCCCCGTCACGCTGAAGACGTTCCTGCCGGCCGATACCGATATCGGCGGCATGACGGTCGGCCAATACCTCGCCCGCGTCGCGGCCGAGGCGACCACGATCATCAACGCGCAGGACTACGGCCGGACGATCTACGACATGGCGCTGCGCCGCGACCTGATCCGGATCGGCGAGGACATGGTCAATGTCGCCTTCGACGCGCCGGTGGATTTCGCGCCGCGCGCGCAGATCGAGGACGCGGAGCGCCAGCTTTATGAACTGGCGGAGTCCGGCCGGTACGACGGCGGCTTCCAGCGCTTTTCGCAGGCGCTCACGACCGCCGTCGACATGGCGGCCAAGGCCTTCCAGCGCGACGGCAGTTTGTCGGGCATCGCCACCGGCCTGCGCGACCTCGACACCAAGATGGGCGGGCTGCAGGCGTCCGACTTGATCATCATCGCCGGCCGCCCCGGCATGGGCAAGACCGCGCTTGCGACCAACATCGCCTACAATATCGCGAGAGCGCATCGCGCCGAGGTGCAGCCCGATGGCACCATGAAATCCGTCAACGGCGGCATCGTCGGGTTCTTCTCCTGCGAAATGTCGGCCGAACAGCTCGCCACGCGTATTCTCGCCGAGCAGACCAGTATCGGCTCAAGCATGATCCGCCGCGGCGGTATCACCGAAGCCGACTTCGAGAAGATCCGCGACTATTCGATCGAGCTGCAATCACTGCCGCTCTATGTCGACGAAACCGGCGGCCTGTCGATCTCCCAACTGACCGCGCGGGCGCGGCGGCTGAAGCGGCAGAAGGGTCTCGACATGATTGTGATCGACTATATTCAGCTGCTGTCGGGATCGGGCAAACGCGGCAACGACAACCGCGTGCAGGAAGTCACCGAGATCACCACCAACCTGAAGGCGCTGGCCAAGGAACTGAACGTACCGATCATCGCGCTGTCGCAGCTCTCGCGTCAGGTCGAAAACCGCGACGACAAACGCCCGCAACTGGCCGATCTACGTGAATCCGGTTCGATCGAACAGGACGCCGACGTGGTCATCTTCGTGTATCGCGAGGAATATTACCTCGCCAACAAGGAGCCCCGGATCGGGACCCCCGAATACGAAAAGTGGCAGCTCGACATGTCGCTGGTGCACGGCAAGGCCGAAATCATCATCGGCAAGCAGCGCCACGGCCCCACCGGCACGGTGGAAGTACAGTTCGAGGGCCAGTTCACCCGATTCAGCGACCTTGCGCATGACGGCAATTTGCCGGACCGCAACCTCTATTGAGGCGGCTCTGCGGTTGAACCGCCGCGACGGCCCGCGTAAAATGCGGCATGAACATCGCCTCTGATCCCAAATCGATCCCGCCCAGCACCCTGCTCTCGCCCGAGGCCAACCGGGCCGCGGCGCTGGCAAGCGCCACCGGCGTGCTGACGGTCGATCTCGACGCCATCGTCGCCAACTGGCGCAAGCTCGAGAAGATCTCGGTTCCGGCCGAATGCGCCGGCGTGGTGAAGGCGGATGCCTATGGCTGCGGCGCCGACCAGGTCGCGCGCGCGCTCGCCAATGCCGGCTGCAAGACGTTTTTCGTCGCCACCGTCGATGAAGCGCGCGTAGTCCGCGCCGCGGCACCTGCGGCCTCAATCTATACGCTCGACGGCTTCTTCCAGAACACCGGCGATATCTATGCCGCGATCGACTGCAAGCCCGTGATCGGCGACCTCAACGAACTCGCCGAATGGGACGTGTTCTGCCGGCGCTCGGGCTGGTCGGGCGGCGCCGCCATTCACATCGACACCGGCATGAACCGGCTTGGCCTCACGGTTGCCGAGGCGCAGGGCATCATCCCCCGCATCAATGCCGGCGATCACGGCATTACGCTTGTGATGAGCCACCTCGCCTCCGCCGAACTCGTCAACAGTCCGCTCAACGCCAGGCAGCTCACGAGCTTCCGCGAAATCGCGAGCCTGTTCTCGGGCGTGCCGGCGTCGCTGGCGAATTCCTCCGGCGTGTTCCTCGGGGCCCAGTTCCAGTTCGACCTGATGCGGCCGGGAGCGGCGCTTTACGGCATCAACCCGACGCCCGAAGCCGACAATCCGATGCAGCCGGTCGTCGAGTTGAAGGTCCGCATCGTGCAGATCCGCAACGTCGAGCGCGGCGAGACCGTCGGCTATGGCGGCACCTGGACCGCGCGGCGGCCGACCCGGATCGCACTGGTGTCCGCCGGCTATGCCGACGGCTATTTCCGCGCGGCCAGCGCCAATGACGGCACCCGCGGCGCCGAGGTCGTGGTCGCCGGCAAGCGCTGCCCGATTGCGGGCCGGGTTTCGATGGACCTGATTGCGGTCGATATCACCGATATCGAGAAGAACGCGGCCCGCCGCGGTCATATGGTGACACTGATCGGCGAAGGCATCACGGTCGATGAACTCGCCCATCACTTCGGCACCATCGGCTACGAGGTGCTGACCAGTCTCGGCAAGCGCTATGCGCGGATCTACAAGGGCGGTGACGCGCCGGCGAAGGAGCCGGCCGCTCCGCTGCCTGCTGCGGCAGATCCTGCCGCTCCATCGAACTAAGATGAACGCCAGATATTTTGCCGCGAGTTTATCTTATCGGGTCGCGACACGCCGACATTGATGTCGTTGAAGAACCGTTCGACCGGGTTGCGCGCGCGATCGAGAATCGATCTAGCTGGCCGCAGGACCGCTAAGGCTCTGGATTTACCTCCGCTCTCGGCGCGATAACGGCCATGGCCGGACTCGCTGCCAATCCGACTCGGTAGCGAATGACCCAGAACGGACCTCGCGCTGCTTTGGCTTAGGTGCGGACATCAAGAATTTTGCACCAGAAGCGGTCGAACAATTCCAGCGGGTTGCGCAGCGGGATCGTGTGTTGGTGGGTCGCGCCGCCGCATCAATGCGTTACCACGATGAAATCCGTGTCTTTTCCCGTCTCATGGCTAAATCCGTTGTCGGAAATAATCAATGAAGAGGCCGGCGTCAGAAGTTTAGAGATCCTCTCAACGGTATCCTGCGGTATTTCGATGCGGTTGAGGACAGCGTTGGCTTTATCGGGCGACGGTACCGATGGGGCGGTTTGCTTCACGGGTGCTTCGCGCTCTTTCATGGCACCCTCGATGCGAGGAAATTCGTCCGGAATCGACACGACGGTCCAGCGAATAGCCGCTCCCTCGCTCTGGAATTCCATTGCGGTAAACACGTGCGTTCCCAGGGGCTCCTCCGGATTTTCGATCTTGACCGGGACATCAAACAACGGCGAGAAGCCCTGACGCACGAACAGCTTGCTCAACTTTCGACTCACGAAGACGGAGATCGGAACCATCTTTCTAGGTGCGCCTTCAGCGGGAGCCGAGCTTGGAACCTGGAGACTAGTGGTTTCTGGAGTCTCGGCCTTGGACACCAGTGATCCATGCGTTGCCGCGGCTGTGCTAATGCTCTTACCCGCGACTGTGGCAGCCTGAAATTCCGACGAACCGGACACGGCTTTCGGCTTAAAGAGGTGCGGATTGGTTATCTCGACCGGCTGGACATCGTCGTGCGCAATGATCACGCGCGTGCCGCGCTTCGTGAGATGCCAGAGTCGAATGGCAAAGTCATTTTTCAAACGGATGCAGCCGTGTGACACCGGATGCCCAGGCACGACACCGGCATGCAACGCAATCCCTGACCAGGTGATGCGCTGCATGTAGGGCATGGGGGCAGCGCTATAAATATTTGAACGGTGCCATCGTTGTTTGCTGATCACGCTGAACACGCCGAGGGGCGTAGGATGTCCCTGAGTTCCCGTGGACACCGATGAGCGTGCGATCAGGGCCCCGTTGTCAAAAAGCGAGACCCGTTGGTCAGCGATCGAGATGATGATCTGGAGCGGCCCCTTCGGAGGGTCCTCCGGCCGAGCGTTCTTCGCAGATTCAGAGTTTGTCTGCCGGTGGTGGTGCTTGTGTTTGTACGGAGCGTATTGGCTTGGCCAGAACGTGTGTTGGGGTCCAAACAGAAATTGAGCGTGTGCGATCCCCGCAGGAAGCATGAAAATGGCGAATACAGCCGTTGTTATCGCGCGCTGCATTGCTGGTAATCCCTTAACGAACATCGCCCGGTGCCATAGGCGCGATTCCATCGTTTCGAGACGATGCGCGAAGCCGACGCCTGATGCGTCATCCCGACAGCGCACCAAGCCTCTCCTCCAAATCTGGTCGCAGTAGGTCGAAAATTGGACCGTGCTCACAATTACGGTGTGAGTTACCGTTGAGACGGGCGCAATTGCTTGCGATCGACGCGTTGCAATCGGGCAACATGTTTTGGAAAAATTGACGAGCGGCCGTTTGCGCCATTGCGCGACCCACATTGATCCCAAGAATGAGCCTCTTCGCATGCTTGGCTTTTCTACACGGCTCCGGTGGAGCCTATGGAGGCGACGGCATCATGAACACGCGGCGATTTGCGAAAATGGCGGCGGCGTTGTGCGGAACGGTCGTTCTCGCAGGCTGGGTCGTCGCTCGGCTTCCTGGCTTCGCTACGGCCAGTATCGAGAACACCCGCGCAGTGCCAATCGAGGACCGCGCAACATCTCTCGCCGCCACCGCCAGGCTCGCGGATGAACCGCAGGCAATCGCAATGGGCAACGCCGTTGTCGCTAACATCGTTGTCGCGAACGCCGCTGTCGCTAGCGCCGAAGTGGCGACGGCCGCCGAACCCGCGGCGGGGACGGCCACCGACACGACGGCGGCCTCGGATAAGCCGGAATCGATCGTCGTGGCCGCGTTGCCCGATCCGTCGCAGACGCTGTCGGCCGATTTACCGCCTGTGCAGGAATCGGTGGACTTGGGCCACCATGATGTCGCCCAACCGGCGCCGACAACGTGCGATGCATCCGGCGGTGCCTCCAGCACGGGGCCGCAGGATTTCCGGTATCTCATTTGTTATGTCTGGTCCGAACTGCCGCCTGCCGAGAAGCCGGCGGCGATCGTCTTGCGTTCGTTCAAGGACACCCCGGTCGGAACGCCGGTCGAGGAGATCAAGCGCGCGTCCGACGCTTTCGGTCTGGATTTCAATTTCATGAAAGCGGTCGCCAGGATCGAGTCCGGTTTCGACCCCAAGCAACGCACCGGGTCGTATATCGGGCTGTTCCAGCTGAGCAAATACGAGTTCAGCAAATTCGGCTCCGGAGACATTCTTAATCCCCGCGATAATGCGGTTGCGGCAGCCTACAAGGTCATCACCGAAGGCATTCTGTTCCAGTGGGTGACGCACAGGAAGCCGGACTTGAACGATCTTTACTTGATCCATCAGCAGGGCTGGGAAGGCGCCGCCGAGCACATCAGCCAACCCAATCGCGTCGCCTGGAAATCGATGTGTGCCACCAGCGAAGGCAGGGAGAAAGGCGAAAAATGGTGCAGACGGGCGATCTGGGGGAATACCCTTCCGGCCGTCAAAGACACGTGGAAATCGGTCGACAAGCTGACATCGGAGGCGTTCGTCGGAATGTGGCGCGCGCGGATTGCTGAATTCTACTCGAAATACATGGCCACCGCCGCCGCCGCCGAACGGGCGAACCAGTAATTTCCGTTGAGTGGTTGGCAGGAGTTGCCGCACCCGCGGGCCCAGCGGGGACATCACCGCCGCTGCGGCACGTGGTGCCGCTCATCGCTCAATGGTCGCGCGGACGCACTTTACGTCGTCAACGACGCGCTCGGATCGTTCCTACTGCGCGCTAATGAGCTGGTCGATCAGGTGCCGAGTCTGCTTGTGGCACATCGCGTTATTTCGCTGCTATACGGAATTTGGTCCGCTATGCGGGCATTGCGGACCTAGGCGGGCCTGCCGCCCGGCAGATATATTGGTTCACCGCCTAGCGGAATAACGAGGTCTGCGGTCACATGCCCGCATGAAGATCGCCACCTTCAACATCAACAACGTCAACCGGCGCCTGCCGAACCTGCTGGCTTGGCTGCGCACGGCGAAACCGGATGCGGTTTCGCTGCAGGAACTGAAATCGACCGACGCCGATTTTCCGGTCGCGGCGTTCGAAAAAGCCGGCTACGGCGCGGTGTGCCAGGGCCAGAAGACCTGGAACGGCGTCGCCATTCTGGCACGAAACACCGAGCCGGTGCTGACCCGCACCGCGCTGCCCGGCGATCGCGACGACCACGAGGCCCGCTATATCGAAGCCGCCGTCAACGGCATTATCCTGACCAGCATCTATCTGCCGAACGGCAACCCGCAGCCGGGGCCGAAATTCGATTACAAGCTCGACTGGTTCAGGCGGCTCCGCTCGCACGCCGCCAAGCTCCTGAAGCAGGATATCCCGGTGGTGCTGGCAGGCGACTACAATGTCGCGCCGGCGGCGATGGATATCTATCCGACGAAGTCATGGGACAAGGACGCGCTGATCCAGCCGAAGAGCCGCGCCGCCTTCAGGACATTGGTGGAACAAGGCTGGACCGATGCGATCCGCACCCTGCATCCGTCCAAGCCGATGTTCACGTTCTGGGACTACAAGCGCAACCGCTGGCCGCGCGACGCCGGGTTGCGGCTCGATCATCTCTTGCTGAGCCCGGAAGTGGCGCCGCGCCTGACCAAGGCCGGCGTCGACCGGCAGGTGCGCGGCGAGGAAGGCGCCAGCGACCACGCGCCGGCGTGGATCGTGTTGAAGTGAAGCTATTGCGGGACGATGCCCGCCGCCCGAATGAGCGGCAACAAACGCGCCTCCTCGCTGGCGCGGAACGCGGTGACCTCATCGGGCGACGTCGGCCATGCGGTCGCGCCCAGTTCCTCGAAACGCCGCTTCAGATCGGCATCGCCTAACGCCTTCAGCGTCTGTGCGTTGATTTGTGCAACCATGTCCGCCGGCACGCCGGCCGGACCGCACAGAGCGGCCCATGACGTCATCTCGTAGCCCTGCAGCAGTTCGGCCATCGCCGGCGTATCCGGGAGAGCCGGGCTCCGCGTTCGCCCCGTAACGGCAATCGGTTTGACCGATCCTTCGCGCACCGCGGAAAGCGAGCCCGGCAGATTGTCGAACAGCATGTTCACCCGTCCGGCCAAAAGGTCCATCAGCGCGGGATTGCCGCCCTTGTAGGGAATATGCTGCACATCGACGCCGGCCATGCTCTTCATCATCTCGCCGGACAGATGCAGCGTGGTGCCGATGCCGGCCGAGGCGTAGTTGTACTTGCCCGGATTTTGCTTGAGCAACGCGAGCAGATCCTTGGCATTGGATGCGGGAAAGTCCTTCGCGGCCACCAGGATGTTCGGCAACTGCCACAGGCCGCTGACGAACGTGAAGTCATCGGCCGGCCTGTAAGGCAGTTTCGCATAGGTACCGATCGCGATCACGTTGTTCGCGATTCCGCCCATGCCGACGGTGTAACCGTCCGGGGTGGATTTCGCGACGGCATCGTTGGCGATCACGCCGCCGGCGCCCACACGATTCTCGACCACGAACTGCTGCCCGGTCAGCGCGCTCATCTTCTGGCAGAACACGCGCGAAAGGCTGTCGGTGGCGCCGCCCGCGGCGAAGCCGAGCACGTAGCGCACCGAACGCGTCGGCCAGGTCTGTTGCGCCGATGCGAGGTGGGGAAACAGAGGTGATGCGCCAATCAAAGCGAGCACACGACGACGGTCGATCCTGGCCCCTGGCATGGTCGATCTCCCTGCAAGCGTGTCGGCGACTGCAATCGCTCTCGCGCAAAATGAAGCACGGCACGAAACATCCTGCACGCGCAAAATGCCGCACCCAAAGCCGGTTTGTTTCGCGCTGCGAACCAACGTCTGCTATGGAAACTTTAAAAGACGTCGGACGGAGGAATGCGCGTGAGATTTTCGAGAACGATCGCTGCGGTCGCAGCGCTGCTGTGTGCCCTACCCTTTGCCGCCCGCGCCGACGACGAGACTACCCTTCCCGCCCGATCACGCTGATGCATGGATTTGGCGCCGGCGGCAATGCCGACGCGATCGCGCGTATCGTCGCGGACGGCCTCTCCCGCCGGCTCGGCAAGCCGGTCATCGTCGAGGCCCGTCCCGGCGCCGGCGGCAACATCGCCTCCGACCGCGTCGCGAAAGCCGCGCCCGACGGCTACACGTTGATCATGCTGACCGGCGGCCACGCAGTATCGGCCGCGATGTACAAGACGCTGCCGTTCGATCCCGTCGACGATTTTCGGATGATCTCGACGACGGTGTTCTTTCCCTTCGTCGTCGCGGTCAAGGCGGGTTCGCGTTTTCAGACGCTCGCAGATGTGATCGCGGAAGCCAAAGCCTAGCCGGACACGCTGACCTACAGCTCGGTCGGCGTCGGATCGACCCAGCATCTGGTTGGCGAACTGCTGTCATCGATGGCCGGCATCAACATGATCCATGTGCCCTACAAGGGCGGTGGCGGCCCGATCAACGACCTGCTCGGCGGCCAGATCGATATCCTGATCGATACGCTGACGATATCAGCGCCGCAGCTTGCTGCCGGCACGATCCGCGGCCTGGGCGTGACCAGCGCAAAGCCGTGGTTTTCGATTCCCGGCGTGCCGCCGGTCGCCGCGACCGTTCCGGGCTTCGAGGTCCGGTCATGGCTCGGCCTTGCCACCAGCAAGGGCGTGCCCGCGCCTGTGGTCGAGAGGCTCAATCGCGAAGTGCGGGCCGTGCTCGATATGCCGGAAGTCCGAGGCAAGCTGGAGGCCATGGGCAACGAGGTCCGCGGCACCTCGCCCGAGGAGATGCGGACCATGATCGCCTCCGAGATCACGCGCTGGAAGCAGGTGATCGGCGCTGCAAAGATTCCGCAGCAATGAGCCACGGGTAACCGTTGCCTTGAGGTCGGTGCGCCCCCCCGAAATCAGCCCTTGCCGATGTGGCCCCAGGCGGCATCCCAATCCTCGCCCGCGGCGTCGATGACACGGCCGTCGGCCTCGAAGAACTTGTTCGGGACCTGGAAGATCGCGAGCATCAGCCCGCCTTGCGG
The DNA here is from genome assembly GCF_900099825.1 of Bradyrhizobium ottawaense. Lineage (NCBI taxonomy): Bacteria > Pseudomonadati > Pseudomonadota > Alphaproteobacteria > Hyphomicrobiales > Nitrobacteraceae > Bradyrhizobium > Bradyrhizobium ottawaense. The sequence continues at coordinate 161,492 of NZ_LT629693.1, forward strand.
GCACCAGGCAACGTGACGGCTGCCTTCCTCGCGCCAGATGAATTCGCCGGCTTTGCATTCGATGCCTTGCGCCGGCCCCTCCTTGTCGACCAGCGAGCCTTCGAGCACATAGGTCTGCTCGATGTTGACGTGCTCGTGGTCGGGCAAGACAGCGCCCGGTGCAAAACGCATCAGCGCGGTCATCAGCCCGGTCTTTTTATCGAACAGCAGCGTCTTGGCTTCGCAGCCGGGAAAGCGCGTCTTTTGCCATTCCATGCTGTCGGGACGAACCAGGTGGGAATGGGTGTCTGCGGTCGCGCTCTGCGGCGTCACGGCGTCCATGGCAATCCTCCCGATGCATTTTGCGGCGACAGTAGCAGCTTTGGCCAAGGACGTCAGCCGGCAAGGCCTGGACTGACGAGGCCTGGACCGACGCCGGATCCCGTCTTGTCCGCCGCCGCTCCCGCTTGTCCGATCGGTACATCTGGCGCGCTTGTGGATCACGGGTTGAACATGGCGGCCTTGCAACATTCGAAATTCTGCAAGGGGTGCTGGGAGCAGATGCATCTGCCGGTGCCGCTCCGCGGCGTGATCTCTGCGCCCTTTCGGGCGTTCGGCGTCCGCCCGAGCCGAATGAATCCCAATACCTGCACCATCTGCGAATTGATGTTCACGAAGGTGATGCGCGCCCGCAAGATCACCATCGACGCCACCATCATGTTTGCCGATTTGCGCGGCTACACCAGCCTTTCCCAATCCCGGTCACCGGATGCCATCTCGGGGCTGCTCGACGCCTTCTACGATGAATGCGCCAACGCGATCTGGGCCCATGACGGCCTCCTCAACAAGACGATCGGCGATGCGGTGATGGCCGTCTTCAACTTTCCCTTGCAGCGCGACGACCACGCCAGGAACGCGTTGTTGGCGGCGCGCGAGATTCAGAATAACTGGCGCGAGCGGCGTGACAGTCTTGCCGGCACCCTTGGGCTGACCGCTGGAGAGCTGGGCATTGGCATCGGCATCCACGCCGGCGAACTCAGCTTCGGCGAGTTCGGCCAGTCGCACCGCGATCTCACCGCCATCGGCAACGTCGTCAATAAGGCGTCGCGCGCCCAGTCCGTCGCCGAAGCCGACCAGATTCTGGTGACCGAGGCGGTCTATCAGCGCGCCCGATCGGATTTGCAGGATAGTCAGCCCAGGACATTCCAGCTCAAGGGGTTTGATACCCCGACCGAGCTCTACGCCGCCTGACCGGTCATCTCGAAGAAATCACCACAGGTTCTTGCCATCAATGACCGTCACCGGCACCGCGTCGAGGTCGACATCGTCGAACAGCCGCGCATTGATGCCGACCTTCGGATTGTCAAAATCCGGCTTGCCGGTCGACCAGTCCGGCGATTCCGAATAGGTGCCGCAACCGCAATTCGCGCAGAAATGATGTTTGACGGTGCGGCTGCCCCAGCGATAGGTCGCAACGTTTTCGGGCGGTGACGTCAGGCGAAACTGCGCCGGCGTATAGTAGGCCCACAGCGCGCCACGCTTGGCGCACAGCGAACAGGTGCAACGGGTCACGCCGGCCGGCGCCTCGCTCACCTCGAATTGCGTCTCGCCGCAATGACAGCTTCCCTTGATTGGCACGATCCGCTCCCTCCCAGTGACCCGATATGGCCAATGTCATAACCGGGGCCCGCTGACAGCATGGTGTCAGCAGTAGATGACCGGCGCAGGCCGGTTGACGCCGACCGATGCATCCGGATGGCGTTGCCGCTGATCTGCGGAAATTGCTAGGCTTTCCGTTCCCGTCAGAACGAATCGCGGAGATCAGGTTTCTTGGGCTTCCTCTTCGTCCTCATCGTCGGGCTTGTCGCCGGCACCATCTCGGGCATCGTCGGCACCGGTTCATCGATCATGCTGATGCCGGTGTTGATCTATCAATACGGGCCGAAGGAAGCCGTCCCGATCATGGCGGTCGCGGCGGTGATGGCGAACCTGTCGCGGATTCTGGCCTGGTGGCGCGAAGTCGACTGGCGCGCCTGCTTCGCCTATTCGGTCACGGGGATTCCAGCGGCGGCACTCGGCGCGCGGACGCTGCTGGCGCTCCCCTCGCATGCCGTCGATCTCGCGATTGGCCTGTTTCTGATCGCGATGGTCCCGGTGCGGCACTGGCTGGCCAAGCACCAGCTCAAAACGCAGCTCTGGCACCTCGCCGTCGGCGGCGCCGTGATCGGCTACCTCACCGGCATCGTGGTCTCGACCGGTCCGCTCAGCGTTCCCTTGTTTCTGTTTTACGGGTTAACCAAGGGCGCGTTCCTGGCGACGGAAGCCGCAAGCTCGCTCGGGCTCTATCTGAGCAAGTCCGTCACCTTCGAACGGTTCGGCGCGTTGACCTCGGACGTCGCGCTGAAAGGCCTGATCGCCGGCGCCTCGCTGATGTCGGGCGCCTTCATCGCCAAGCGCTTCGTGCTGCGGCTCGATCCCAACGTGTTCCGCCTGCTGATGGACGGCATCATGATCGCAGCCGGGTTGTCCCTGCTGTGGTCGGCGGCCTTTTCATAAAATTTCCCTGAACCCGGCCGGTCAATCTGAACCAATCGCGGCGAAAGCCCGACGAAGTGACGCGAGTCACATCATTTCGGTTAGTGACCACAGATATTGGCTGGGGTTGCATTTCAACCGCCCCAGCCTGGAGGGATCAAGATGAACCGGGGAATTATCGGCGCCATCGTCGCCGTCGTTATTGCCGTGATTATTGCCGCGGGCAGCTGGTACACCGTCGATCAGACCGAGCGCGGCGTGCTGCTGCGCTATGGCGCGGTGGTCGGCACCGCACAGCCGGGCCTCGGCTTCAAGGTCCCGCTGATGGACACCGTCGAGAAGGTCAGCGTCAAAACCACGACCTTTACGTGGGACAAGATGAACTCCTACTCCTACGACCAGCAGCCGGCCGACCTGAAGATCAGTGTCACGTTGCGTGCATCGCCGGACAAGGTCTCGGACCTCTATGCAAAATTCGGATCGCTGCAGACGGCGGTCAACCAGGTCGTCAGCCCGGTCGTCAACCAGCAGGTCAAGGTCGTGTTCGGCCGCTACACCGCGGTGAAGGCCATTCAGGACCGCGGTCCGCTGAACGGCGCGATCAAGGACGCCATCACCGCGACACTGAAGGACGACCCGATGATCATCATCGAGAGCGTCCAGCTCGAAAATATCGAATTCAGCCAGAACTATCTGCACTCGATCGAGCAGCGCATGCTGGCCGAGGTCGAAGTGCAAAAGCTGCAGCAGAACGCCGAGCGCGAAAAAGTCCAGGCCCAGATCACGGTGACGCAGGCCACCGCGAAAGCCAACGCGGTCCGCGCCGAAGCGCAAGCCAACGCCGAAGCCACCCGGTTGAACGGCGAAGCCAAGGCGTCCAACATCAAGATCACCGGCGAAGCCGAAGCCGCCGCCATCGAGGCGCGCGGCAAGGCGCTGGGCAACAATCCGAACCTCGTCACCCTGGTGCAGGCCGAACGCTGGAACGGCGTGCTGCCGACCACGATGGTGCCGGGCTCGTCGGTGCCGTTCGTGTCGGTCAAATAGGGTCCCACTTCATTGCGCGGCGCCGACAAAGCAGCCGCGCGATGATGCCGAGCGCGAGAAGGCCCACGCCGGCGCGACGCGGCTCGCGGGCAAGGCCAAGCCTCAAGTATCCGCATCGCAGGCGAAGCCGAAGCCGTTGATGATTTTAGTTGAGAGCGCAGCCAACCTCCGGACGAGATAATCCTCTTGAACGACGTAAATTTACGGGGCTTTGCGCCTTGCGTGTTGAAAAACACGAAAGAGTTCTGTTGCGCACTCACTTTTGGTTGTTAGGCGAATTGCCTACACCTCGTCATTACGACTATGACAATCGTATTGCTTGAATTCGACGTTTGCGGAAAAAGGACTTTGCGCAAGCAAGCATCACAGGGTCGCTCAGCGACCCGGATGCGAGCTTCGAGAACCCGGGCGACACATCTTGCTTCAACGGCGCCGCATGCATTTGGTGCCGCAAGTAGGCGGCCGTTGTGGTCGATGTTGCCCTGGAGCTGAAGCCTTCGTGTCGCAGTCGGAGCAAGGGGAGCCGCGGGTCATCAAGGCCCGATGGGCAGGAAAGGCAGGCGCGTGATGCGCAAGGTGATTATCACCTCCACGATGATGTTAACCGTCGTGCTCGTTGGCTCGGCTTTCTGGCCGACAGCAAAGCCCGATGTCGAACGTTTCGGAGACAGCGTTTACGAGACGATCTGGGTATGGCGAATTCCGGCTTATGCGAACAATCCGTCCTGGCGCATTCGCTGGAGTTGGAGCGATCCACTTCGGGCGGAAGCGAGATGTTGCCGGGCATTGCCGACCGGTTCCGTGCCGCGGGATAATCCGCCAATGCTGCTTTCAACGCGCGAGATACGAATTTAGATGCGCGCTTGCCGATGGCCTCACCTGGTTGCTCGGCTCCGGCGTACCGTAGACAGCAGCGCATCCGACGGCAGTCCGGATCAGTTGAGCGTCGAGAGAAGCAACCGCATTTGATTCAAATTTGGATTGCAGTTGATGTTACTTTTTATCCTTAACCAGAAACCTGCTCTTTGATTTACATCTGGAGGATGCGGTTTACCTTGCCTCCGCGACCAAAGCGGAATCAGGGACAACAACAAAATGCACCGGTTAAGCCTCAACCTCTCGCTGGTTTTCTTTCTGGCCGCACCGGCCTTCAGCGTAGCTGCCGATGATACCAAAATAGACCGACCGAATTCGGTTATCGCAACTGCTCGCGTTGGGTGTTCCCTGCACCCCAAAGCTGAGGAACCATCCGATCCATCGTCGACCTCGGCAATCCCTCACGCCGAAAAATTCGTCGCTCGGGAACATTTCAAGGAAGACATCTCGTCCGGCGCCGCCGTCAGGATTTCCTGGCTCGGCGCGACATTCGCGCGCCGGTTCACGGGCAAGGTCGAGGGCGATGCGGGCGGCACATCGTTTCGAACTTACGTCCTGAACTCATCCTCCAGCGATCAGGAGATCCTGGCGGAACTCGGCCGAGGCCATGAGAGCAGCCTGGTCGATGTCTGGTGCCTGTTGCGACAGCAGCCCGGCGGTGACAGTGGCGCACTGCAAACCAGTTCCAATCCCAACATCTTTTTTGTCCGTGATCTCGCGGGTGAGCTTGGCGTCGTAGACGCGATCTGGGGAGGCGTGGGGTGGGAAATTGGCGCGAGCCCCGTGGGGGACAAGCGAAGATGGCCGTCCGGAACGCGCGTATTTTCACGCTGACCACCCTTATCTCCAATAGACCGTGCCTTGCGGGGCCAGAAACGGCGACCGCGCCAAAGCGCTCAATGATTCGCTCAATAATGGATGGATCGTACCCGGTGGCCTAACCGTGCTATGGACACTGCGCGAAAGCGCGACTCACCCTTCATGGCCAAATCCACCCTCTCCTTTGTCTGCCAGAACTGCGGCGCGGCGTATAACCGCTGGCAGGGCAAGTGCGAGTCCTGCGGCGAGTGGAACACGCTCGCCGAAGAGGACACCACCGGCGCCACCTCGATGCCGGTCTCGATCCGCTCCAAGCGCAAGGGGCGGACCTTTGCGCTGGAAAGCCTCACCGGCAAGAGCACCGACGCCCCGCGCCTGTCGTCCGGCATGGGCGAACTCGATCGCGTCACCGGCGGCGGCTTTGTCCGCGGCTCGGTGCTGCTGGTCGGCGGCGATCCCGGCATCGGCAAATCGACCCTTCTCACGCAGGCGACCAGCCTGATGGCCCGCGCCGGCCATCGCGTGGTTTACATCTCCGGCGAAGAGGCCGTGGCGCAGGTGCGGCTACGCGCCGAGCGGCTGGGACTGGCCGACGCGCCGGTGCAACTGGCCGCTGAAACCTCGGTTGAGGACATCGTCTCGACCCTGTCGGAAGGCGCAGTCCCACGCCTGATCGTGATCGATTCGATCCAGACCATGTGGACCGACACCGTGGAATCGGCCCCCGGGACGGTGACGCAGGTCCGCGCCTCGGCGCAGGCGCTGATCAGGTTTGCCAAGAAGTCGGGCGCTGCGATCATTCTGGTCGGCCACGTCACCAAGGACGGCCAGATCGCGGGCCCCCGCGTGGTCGAGCATATGGTCGACGCGGTGCTGTCGTTCGAGGGCGAAGGCTCGCAGCATTTCCGGATTTTGCGCGCGATGAAGAACCGATTCGGCCCGACCGACGAGATCGGCGTGTTCGAGATGACGGGCCTCGGCCTGCGCGAGGTTTCCAACCCGTCCGAACTGTTCCTGTCCGAGCGCGATCTGGGCAGCCCGGGCACGGCGGTATTTGCCGGGATCGAAGGCACCCGCCCGGTGCTGGTGGAATTGCAGGCCCTGGTGGCTCCGACCACGCTTGGCACCCCCCGCCGCGCCGTGGTGGGCTGGGACCCAAGCCGGCTGTCGATGGTGCTGGCGGTGTTGGAGGCCCATTGCGGGGTCAAATTGTCCGGCTATGACGTCTATCTGAACGTGGCCGGTGGCCTGCGGATCCAGGAGCCGGCCGCCGATCTCGCCGCGGCCGCAGCCCTGGTATCCTCGCTGGTGAACGCGCCGCTGCCGACGGATGCGGTCTATTTCGGCGAGATTTCGCTGTCCGGCGCGGTCCGGCCGGTGGCGCAAACCTCGGCCCGGCTGAAAGAGGCTGCCAAACTCGGCTTTGGCCGCGCCGTGCTGCCCGAATCGACACGCGGCGACGTCGGTGGCGATGCTGGTTTGGTGCTGAACACGGTCGGCGGACTGACCAGCCTGGTCGCGGACATTGCCGCGCGCGGCACGCCCAGAGCGAACAAAGAGGCCAATCGCGAGGGCGCGGCTGAGAAAAATGCCACACCGGCGCGATTCCGGCGCGAGAACGGCTAAAGCGGCGTGACGCGCCCCGCCCTCGCCGCTATACAACGCGCGCGAAGGGCGAGCGGGATGGCGCGATATCTGGCCTTGCGGGATATGCCATATGCCCGTCACCTAGGGTGTCCTGACATGACGATTCGCTGCTTGAGAACCTTTGAGCGGACCTGACCAGCCGATGCCGATAACGATACTCGATCTCGTCCTGCTTGGGGTGATGCTGATTTCGGGGCTGCTTGCCCTGGTGCGCGGCTTCATGCGCGAAATCCTGTCGATCGCGGCATGGGGCGCTGCGGCGCTGGTCACGCTTTATGCCTTCGCAAAACTGCTGCCGACCGCAAAAACCTATTTCAACAACGACACCGTCGCCTCGGTCGTGGTGGTGGCCGGCACCTTCATCGGCACGCTGATCGTGGTGTCCATCATCACCGTGCGGATTTCGGACATGATCCTGGATTCCCGGATCGGCGCGCTGGACCGCACGCTCGGGTTCCTGTTCGGGCTCGGCCGCGGCCTTTTGATCGTGGTGGTGGCCTATCAGTTCTTCGTCTGGCTGGTTCCGGACAAGCAGCGCCCCGACTGGATTACCGGGGCGAAGTCCCGGGTGGTGCTGCAGGGAACCGGCGATTGGTTAATGTCGCTCTTGCCTGACGACCCCGAGAACACCATCTTAAAGAGATTCAAGAAGAATAAACCCGAAGACGATCAAACTGACACCGACCAGGCAGCCCCTGCGTCCGGTGATGGCTACAGTAAACCTGCCCGTGACAGCCTTAAAAAGCTGATCGAGAAACCCGCGGGCAAATAATTCTGGCCAGAAGAGAGGCGATGGACGAGATGCAAAACCCTTCCAATCCCGCCCACCAGTTTGACTCCAACCCTGATCTAAATCTCGGCATCGAACTGCAGGACGACCTGGAAGGCGACACGCTCCGCGAGGAATGCGGCGTGTTCGGCATCTTCGGCCACCCCGAGGCCGCCGCCATCACGGCGCTCGGCCTTCACGCCCTCCAGCACCGCGGCCAGGAAGCCGCCGGCATCGTCTCCTTTGACGGCGCCCGCTTCCATTCCGAACGCCGCCTCGGCCTCGTCGGCGACACCTTCTCCCGCCGCGAAGTGATCGAGCGCCTGCCCGGCAACGCCGCCGTCGGCCATGTCCGCTACTCCACCACGGGCGCCACCATCCTGCGCAACGTGCAGCCGCTGTTCGCCGAGCTCAATGCCGGCGGTTTTGCGGTCGGCCATAACGGCAATCTCACCAACGGCCTGACGCTGCGCCGCGAGCTTGTTCTCCACGGCGCCATGATGCAATCGACCACCGACACCGAAGTGATCCTGCATCTGGTGGCGCAGTCCAAGCGCAGCCGTTTCATCGACCGTTTCATCGAGGCGTTGCGCACGATCGAGGGTGCCTATTCGCTGGTGTCCCTGACCAATAAGAAGCTGATCGGTGCCCGCGACCCGCTCGGCATCCGCCCGCTGGTGCTCGGCGACCTCGACGGCTGTCCGATCCTGGCGTCCGAGACCTGCGCGCTCGACATGATCGGCGCCAAATATGTCCGCGACGTCGAACCCGGCGAGATCGTCGTATTCGATGAACAGGGCGCACACAGCCACAAGCCGTTTCCGCCGAAGCCGCCGCGGCCCTGCATCTTCGAATACATCTACTTCTCGCGGCCGGATTCGATCGTCGGCGGCCGCTCGGTGTACGAAGTCCGAAAATCCTTCGGCGCCCAGCTCGCGCGCGAAAGCCATGTCGAGGTCGACGTCGTGGTGCCGGTGCCGGATTCCGGCGTGCCCGCCGCGATCGGTTACAGCCAGCATTCCGGCGTGCCGTTCGAACTCGGCATTATCCGCAACCATTATGTCGGCCGTACCTTCATTCAACCGACCCAGAGCGTGCGCGAACTCGGCGTGCGCATGAAGCATTCGGCCAACCGCGCCGCGATCGAGGGCAAGCGCATCATCCTGATCGACGATTCGCTGGTGCGCGGCACCACGTCGAAGAAGATCGTGCGCATGATGCGCGACGCCGGCGCCCGCGAAGTGCATTTCCGCCTCGCCTCGCCGCCGATCCTGTATCCCGACTATTACGGCATCGACCTGCCGGACCGCGGCGGCCTGCTGGCCGCGACCCATTCGCTGGAGGAGATGCGCGAGATCATCGGCGCCGATTCGCTGGCGTTCCTGTCGATCGACGGCATGTACCGCGCCATGGGCGAGCCCGGCCGCGATCCCGCCAATCCGAAATTCTCGGATCACTGCTTCACCGGCGCCTATCCGACCCACCTCACCGACCAGACCCAGGTCGAACCGCAGCCCCGGCAATTGTCGCTGCTGGCGGAGGCGAGCTGAGGCCACTGTCGTCCCCGCGAAAGCGGGGACCCATAGCCACCGGCACTGCGTGGTTCGGACGGCATTAGACACAACCACCTTCCGCCACTATAGACGCCACGGCGTATGGGTCCCGGCGTTCGCCGGGACGACGTTAGAGTGTATTCCATGACCAAACCCCTCGCTTCCCGTATTGCCGTCGTCACCGGCGCCTCGCGCGGCATCGGCCGTGCCACCGCACTGGCGCTCGCCAGGGCCGGCGCGCATGTCGTCGCCGTGGCGCGCACGCAAGGCGGCCTGGAAGAGCTCGACGATGAGATCCGCAAAGACGGCGGCGCCGCCACGCTGGTGCCGCTCAACCTCACCGATTTCGACGGCATCGCGCGGCTCGGCGCGGCGCTGCATGAGCGCCACGGCAAGATCGACATTCTCGTCGGCAATGCCGGTGTCGCCGGCCCCTCGTCTCCCCTAGGCCATATCGAGTTGAAGCCCTGGAACGACGTCATGGCGGTCAACGTGACCGCGAATTTCCAACTGGTCCGCTGCATGGAGCCGCTGCTGAAGCAGTCCGACGCCGGCCGCGCCGTGTTCGTGACCTCAGGCGCCGCCAACAAGGCGCCGGCCTATGTCGGCCCCTACGCCGCCTCGAAGGCCGCGCTCGAAGCCCTGGTGCGCGTCTGGGCGGAGGAAACCGCGAGCACAAGGATGCGCGTCAATCTGTTCAACCCCGGCCCGATCCGCACCCGCATGCGCGCCACGATGTTTCCCGGCGAAGATCCGGCGACGCTGGACACGCCGGAACAGGTCGCCGAGTTCATCGTGCCGATGTGTGAGCCTGGGTGGGACGCAACCGGCAAGTTCTACGATTTCAAGACCCGCACGCTGATGAGTTTTCGCCCGCCGGCGTAGCACCTCCTCGTCATTGCGAGCGAAGCGAAGCAATCCATCGCGCGGCAAAGCCAGTACGGATTGCTTCGTCGCAAGTGCTCCTCGCAATGACGCCGGCATCTCGCAGGCGGTTACGGTGACAGTGCACTTAACTCGGTGAGTTATGTGCACTGTCACCGTAATTTCAGATTGCCATAGTTCAAACCGTCATGCCTCGGCTTGATTTCTTGGCTTCATTGCCGTCGTCATGGCGCCGAACCGTCTCCATCAATGTCTAGACACCGGTAACTCGACGATGGCGCCGGTCGGCTCCGGCTCGTGCGGCGACAGCTTGTTGAGATTCTCGTCGCTCCAGTTTGCAAGGTTGATGACTCTGGCCGCCTGAACGCCACCCTGCGGCATCCCCTCGGCCGGCTCCAGGATGTTCAGTCCGTTGCCGTCGAGCAGGAAGGTGTGGTCTCCAAACAAACTGCTCAGTTCCTGAATCGCGGGGTGGCTATCGGGAAGAGCCTGGGCTTCGAACTGGTTCATGGTTCGCTCGAGCTGTGCAGCGTTCAATTTCATTGCTCGGTCCTTTCGATTGAGTTTGTGACAGCGCACGACGCGGCGCGTTGCGTGCTCTCGTTGCTTCAAATGGTCCAACGCTGGTCAATTGCGTATCCCACGTAGACGCATCATCGCGATTACGCGAACTACGCAGTAACGGCGCGACGAGACGACAAGGCGCGCCACCGACACCTGGGCCGCGTGCTCGATTGCAGCGCACGGCGCGCAAACATCAACGATCAGCTGATCAGTTTTTTTTGGCGGTTCTGTGTTTCGGCGATGCCGTTGCCAATTGTGGCTATGTCATTTTTTGTCAGGACTGCCAAAAATGCGGCAGCGGAACAAACGCCGCGAGTTCCTCGTCCAATAAATGATCACCGAATGGCCGCATATGAGTCTGCAACTTTCGCGGCCGCACGAATTTGGCGCAGCTCGTAGCTCCACCCGCCCGCGAGAACTGCGTCGCCTCCCGCGCAAGCGAAATCTTGCGGCAACGCCTGCGACAAATCAACCCGACGGGCAAATCACCAAAAGTCTGTCCAGCCCTTCCGCTAAAAATATTTCCGTTGCAGCGTCGGGCAAATCAGACGTTTAACTCCGCCCGTCTCCCGCGATGAGAGCAACTGTGCTGAAGTAGACCGGTGATCGGCTGGCCTCAAGGCTGGCGCGAGGCGCGCCCCCGCCTTCGGCGGCTTACGGCCTTGACGCCGTCCGCTCCCCGGTCTGTTGGCTAGGCATGCGCTCGGTCGAGGACCGAGCGCGGTGAAGTGCGCTCGCTCAATTCAGTGCGTAACGGCTGGGATCCCATTTCTGCCGGCGTGCGATCATTGTGTTGAGGATGATGATCAGCTTTCGCATGCAGGCGACGAGCGCAACCTTCGGCTCCTTCCCCTTGGCAAGTAGCCGTTGATAGTAGGCCTTGAAGACAGGATTGTTCTGTGTGGCCGCGCCGAGGCACGGCATGTAGAGGGCGTTTCGGACCCAACGGCGGCCGCCCTTGATGTGGCGTTCGCCGCGGCGCTTTCCGCTATCATCGTCATAAGGGGCAACGCCTAACAACGCCGCGGCGATCTCGTCGCTCACTTGGCCAAGCTCCGGCATTCCAGCAATGAGGTTCGCTGAGCTCGTTTCGGCAAAGCCTGGCACGCTCTCGACGATCTCGGCGCGTTCGGCAAGATGAGGTGTGGCCCTGACCTGGGCCGAGATCGCGACTTCGAGCTTGGCAATTTCCTCGAGCAAGCTCTTCAAGATACGGGTCCGCGCTTTCCGAGCCTGTCCTGGTGCAGCATGCTCGTTTTGAGCTTCCAGTCGTATCTTGAGATCGACCAGATTGAGACGAGCTTTCACCAGCGCCTGCAGCTCTTCGCGCGCGGCATCGTGCACTTGGCCCGGCGCCTCGCTGAACGTCTCTGCGAACCAAGCGATCATCTCTGCATCAATCGTATCGTTCTTGGCCAGGCGTCCGGCCGACTGCGCAAAGCTGCGGACTCGCTTGGGGTCGACGATCCGTACGGCGATGCCGGCCAGACGGAGCACCTTCCCCCAATCGCGCTCATAGCCGCCGCTGGCCTCCATCACCGCCCTGTTCACCTTGTGCTTGCGAAGCCAGGCAACCAGCTTGCGATGACCCTGGGCAGTGCTCGGATACGTCTGCCGCAGCGCCAACTCGCGAATGCACGCATCGACCTTGTCCTTTGCTACATCGATGCCGACGACAACGAGACCATTTTGTGCCATCATCCACTCCCTTCCTTGCTCGGTACGGGCTCAACGGCCCTTGCAACTGTTCGGGTTGAGGAAGACACCGGAGCTGTCCCTCGCTCTCATACAGGCTCTGCCGCTTTGGGGCGTTACGGGCTCAGTTCCAGCAACGGGCGGTTCTGCTTCAACCGCCCGTTCGCACATTCTGCCAGTTTTTGCCGACACAAGGGGCGCTCGCGATCGTCACGACGTGCGGAGAGATGCGGTGGACGCAGGGTCACGACTGACGAGCGTGGCCTTTGCGTACGGTGAAATCGTTTGGGTCCGACGCCCCGATGCAGGCGTCAAGTTCGAGGGCAGCCAACGCTGCCGGAGAGCGATGGTGTCACAAAAAGCAGGGTCACCAGGACGATCTCGTATAAGCCGTAAAGCCATTGCGCAGGGAAGGCCGGAGGCTTCCGCCAAACCTGTATGCTTGCGTGCACCATTTTGTTGCAACTATCGCACGCAAGACCGCGGGTGCGGCGCGCACCCGGTCTTCCCTGCGCCCTCTACTTTCGGAGGGCAAACGGAATGTAAAACTTCGGGCAGATGATGCCGCGAGAACAATTCCCGCTGTCATCATCCGCGAAGGCGGATGATCCAGTATTCCAGAGACGCCGATGATTAAACTGATAGGCCGCAGTGTACTGGATCGCCCGGTCAAGCCGGGCAACGACAGCTTCTTTGTCGCGACAATTATGGATTGCTTCCGCCTTCGCTCGTTGAGCTACGGCGGACAGGTCGTCGCAAGTGCTCCCTTGCGCAAACGCTTCGCGTTTGCCGCAGGCAATGACAGCAGACGGCGTCATGCCGTTGACACCAGCCCCTCCCCGCGATTGACTGCCTGCCAAGCGGGAAAACCCGTTAATAAAAAAGGGAGGAAGCCATCATGCCGATGCAGCATCGCGCGCGCTCGATACCTGCCGTCCAGCATTTCACCAAAACCATTGCCGCCTGCGCCGCCGCTGCCGTGCTGATCGGCACGCCGCTGTCGCTGCGCAGCGCGCAGGCCGGCGATGTCCCGACTTTCGCGGTCGACGCATCATGGCCAAAACCGCTGCCGAACAACTGGATCATGGGACAGGTCGGCGGCATCACTGCCGACGCGGAGGGACACATCTGGGTGTTTCAGCGTCCGCGCTCGCTGACCGACGACGAGAAAGCCGCAGCGCTCGACCCGCCGCGCACCAAATGCTGCGTCCCGGCGCCGCCGGTGCTGGAGTTCGATGCCGACGGCAATCTGCTACGCTCGTGGGGCGGCCCCGGTGAAGGCTATCAGTGGTTCGGCAACGAACACGGCATCGAAGTCAGCGGCGGATTTGTCTGGCTGACGGGGAATGCGAACGACGACAGCCAGATCCTGAAGTTCACGCCCGACGGCAAATTCGTTTTGCAGATCGGCAAGATCGCGCCGGCCAAGGGAAGCAACGACACCACCCAGCTCGGCAGGCCCGCCGAGGTCACCGTCGACAAGGACGCCAACGAGGTCTACATCGCCGACGGTTACGGCAACCGGCGCGTCATCGTGTTCGATGCCACCACCGGCGCCTACAAGCGGCACTGGGGCGCCTATGGCAAGCCGCCGAACGACGACAAGCAGGCGCCTTACGATCCGAAGGCGCCGGTGTCGCAGCAATTCGGCAATCCCGTGCATTGCGTGAAGATCGCCAATGACGGGCTCGTCTACGTCTGCGACCGCACCAACAACCGCATCCAAGTCTTCAAGAAGGACGGCAGCTTCGTCAAGGAGTGGTTCTACGAGAAGAATACGCTCGCCAACGGCGCCGTCTGGGACGTCGTGATCTGGCCCGATCCGAAGCAGACCTGGCTGTTGAGCGCCGACGGCGCCAACAACGAAATCCGGGTGCTGAAACGCGAAGACGGCACCGTGGCCGGCCATTTCGGCAGCAACGGCCGCAGCGCCGGGCAATTCCACTGGGTTCACACCATGGCGGTGGATGCCAAGGGCAACCTCTATACCGGCGAGGTCGATACCGGAAAGCGCATCCAGAAGTTCAAGCTGACCTCGGACGCGCTACGATAGGTGCATTGCCGGAGGCGTTTGGAGCGACTAGACACGACCGCATTCGCGTCCCGGGACGGCTTCCACAAGAAAGCCGCCCGGCTACCCCTGATGGAGGAAATAGATGACTACAATTAACGCGCGGCGCCTTGCCGCGTTGCTCACGGTCGCCGGTATTGCCTTCGCCGCCCCCGCCTACGCCCAGGACAAGAACGTCAAGATCGGCGTGCTCACCGACATGTCGAGCCTCTATGCGGATATTAACGGCCCCGGCGCCGTGACCGCGGTCAACATGGCCATCGAGGATTCCGGCCTGCGCGCCAAGGGCTGGAAGATCGACGTCGTCAGCGGCGATCACCAGAACAAGCCGGACGTCGGCGTCAACATCGCGCGGCAATGGATCGACACCGAGAAGGTGGATGTCGTCGCCGATACGCCTAACTCCGGCGTGGCGCTCGCGATCAGCAACCTCGTCAAGGAAAAGAACGCCATCCTGCTCAATCAGGCCGCGGCCAGTGCCGACCTGACCGGCAAGGCCTGCAACGCCAACACCATCTCCACCACCTACGACACCTACATGCTGGCCAACGGTACCGGCAAGGCGCTGACCAAGGCCGGCGGCGATAGCTGGTTCTTCGTCTCCGCCGACTACGCCTTCGGCGCGGCGATGCAGCGCGACGCAGCCACCGTGGTCGAGGCCAACGGCGGCAAGGTGCTGGGCAACGTCAAGCATCCGCTCAACACCTCGGACTTCTCGTCCTTCCTGCTGCAGGCGCAATCGTCGAAGGCCAAGGTCATCGGCTTTGCCAATGCCGGCGGCGACACCACCAACGCGATCAAGCAAGCCGCCGAATTCGGCATCGTCGCCGGCGGCCAGAAGCTCGCCGCGCTGTTGCTGTTCGTCAACGACGTGCATTCGCTCGGCCTGAAGACCGCCCAGGGACTGACCTTCACCGAGTCCTTCTACTGGGATCTGAACGACAAGACCCGTGCCTGGTCGGCGCGCTTCCAGGAAAAGGCGGCCAACCATGCCAAGCCGTCGATGACGCAGGCCGGCAACTACGCGGCGATTTCGCACTACCTGAAGACGCTGGAAGCACTCGGCGGCAATCCGCATGACGGCGCCAAGGTGGTGGCCAAGATGAAGGAACTGCCGACCGACGATCCACTGTTCGGCAACGGCCCGATCCGCGCCGATGGCCGCCGCCTGATCCCGGCCTATCTGTTCGAGGTCAAGAAGCCGGAAGAGTCGAAGGGCCCGTGGGATTACTACAAGCTGCTCGCGACGATCTCGGCGGAAGACGCCGCCAAACCGCTCGAGGCCAGCGAGTGTCCGTTGGTCAAGAAGTAACGATGTGAGAACGTACTGCCGTAGGGTGGGTTAGCGACTTGTCCGCCGTAGCTCGCAGAGCGAAGGCGGAAGCGTAACCCACCGCCATCGTCGCAGCAAAGAAGAGGGTGGGTTAGGCATGCGCCTAACCCGCCCTACGCTTTCTGCGCAGCCATCGTGCGCCACGCGATCAACAGCGCCAGCAGCAGCAAGGCCGATGCCAGCAGGAACGGCGCACCCGGCAATTTCAGCGGCGCGTGGTCGCCGATGAACCAGGCGAAGGTCAGCGTAAACAGAAACGGCCCGACAAGCTGGGCGATGCTGTTGACGTTGTTGGTGGCGCCCTGCAATTGCCCCTGCTGGTCCGGCGCCACAAGCTGCGTCGTCAACGCCTGGATGGCCGCGCCGGCGACGCCCCAGAGCGACATCACGGGGATGCCGACCCAGAACAATTCGCCGGTCGGGGCAGCACCATAGATCAGAAACCCGAGCGCTCCGGCAGCGAGCCCCACCAACAGCGTACGTCGCTCGCCGAAGCGCTTGACGATCGGGCCGACGCCTGCGCCCTGCACCACCATGGAGCAGACACCGACCAGCGCCAGCGTCAACCCGACGGTGGTCGTGCTCCAGCCGTATCGATAGGTGGCGTAGAGCACGAAGGTCGAGGGCAGCACCACATGCGCGACCTGGCCGAAGAAGTTCGCCAGCGACAGCCCGGCGAGAATTTTGTTGGAGCGCAGCAAATGCAAGGCACCGAGCGGATTGGCGCTCTTCCAGCGAAACGGCGAGCGCCGCTCGGCCGGCAGCGATTCCGGCAGGATCAGAAAGCCGTACAGCGTGTTGGTAAAACTCAAACCGGCGGCGATCCAGAACGGCAGCCGCGGATCCATGCCGCCGAGCAGACCGCCGAGCGCCGGCCCCAGAATGAACCCGGCGCCGAACGCCGCGCCGATCTTGCCGAACACCGCGGCGCGCCGTTCCGGCGGCGTCACGTCGGCGATGTAGGCGAAGGCGGTCGAGATGCTGGCCGAGGTGATGCCTGAGATCACCCGGCCGATGAACAGCCAGCTCAGCGACGGCGCCAGCGCCATCAGCACGTAATCGAGCGCCAGCCCGAAATTCGACAGCAGCACCACCGGCCTGCGGCCGAACCGGTCCGACAGCGCACCGAGGATCGGCGAGAACAGGAACTGCATCAGCGCCCAGGCAGTCCCGAACAGTCCAAAGATCCGCGCCGCACTCGCGGTATCGTTGTCGACAAAGCTCTCGACCAGCTTCGGCAGCACCGGGATGATCAGGCCCAGCGCCAGCATGTCGAGCAGGATGGTGACGAAAATGAAGGCGGCCGCGGCGTTGCGCACCGGCGGCATGTCGGCGGCGGGCGCGGACGCCTGTTCGCTCATGACGGCCGTTTGCGCTTGTGGGCGAACGGATTGGCCTTTTCACGCAGCGAAATTCGCACCGGCGTGCCCGGCAGGTTGAAAGCCTCACGCATGCTGTTGGTCAGATAGCGCAGGTAGGATGTCGGCACCGCATCGGCGCGCGAGCAGAACAGGATGAAGCTCGGCGGCCGCGCCTTGGCCTGCGTGATGTAGTTGAGCTTCAGCCGCCGGCCCGACACCGCCGGCGGCGGATTGGCGTCGACCGCCTGCTCGAACCAGCGATTGAGGGTGGCCGTCGGCACGCGCTTGTTCCACACCGCATAGGCCTCCTCGATGGCCTTCATCAGCCGATCGATGCCCTCACCCATCAGGCCGGATACCGCGACGATGGGCGCGCCCTTCACTTGCGGCAACAGATGATCGGTATCGATGCGAAGATCCGAAATCAGGCTGCCTTTCTTCTCCATCAAATCCCACTTGTTGACCGCCAGCACGAGCGCGCGCCCCTCGCGCTCGATCAGGTCGGCGATCCGCAGATCCTGTTCCTCGAACCGGTTCTGCGCGTCCATCATCAGCACGACGACTTCGGCGAAGCGGACCGCCCGCAACGCGTCGGCGACCGACAGCTTTTCCAGCTTCTCCTCGATCCGCGAACGCCGCCTGATCCCTGCGGTGTCGAACACCCGGAATTCGCGGCCCTGCCAGGTGATCTCCACGGAAATGGAATCGCGGGTGGTGCCGGCCTCGGGGCTGGTCAACAGCCGCTCCTCGCCGAGCAGATGATTGATCAGCGTCGACTTGCCGGCATTGGGCCGGCCGACGATGGCGACGCGGATCGGACGTTGCGCGATTTCCTCATCGGTTTCGATGATGTCATCGTCGTCGTCGAACTCCTCCTCTTCGACCGGCTCGGGCATCAGCACCCGCAGCGCGTCGTAGAGATCGCTGAGGCCTTCGCCATGTTCGGCCGAGATCTGGATCGGATCGCCTAAGCCCAGCGCGTAGGATTCCATGGCGCCGAGCTCGCCGTGCTTGCCCTCGCTCTTGTTGGCGACCAGCACCACCGGCTTGTTGGCGCGGCGGGCGAAATCGGCGAAGGCGCGATCGTTTGGCGTCAGGCCGGCGCGCGCGTCGAACACGAACATCAGTGCGTCGGCGAGCCCGATCGCGACTTCGGTCTGCTCCTGCATCCGCGCGGTGAGCGAGCCCTTGGCGCCCTCGTCGAGGCCGGCGGTATCGATCAACGTGAATTCGAGGTCGCCGAGGCGCCCTTCGCCCTCGCGGCGGTCGCGGGTCACGCCGGGTTCGTCATCGACCAGCGCGAGCTTCTGCCCGACCAGCCGGTTGAACAGCGTCGACTTTCCGACATTCGGCCGGCCGATGATGGCAATCGTGAAAGACATAAATGATCCTAGCGCCCTCTTTTGAAGGGCGTGTCAATCGAAGGAAAATGAAAACTCAGCGCGTGAAGGTGCCGCTCGGCATCGGGGCCGGGAACGGTGCGGCGGATTGTTGCGTGGCTGACGCGGGCGCCGTCGACTGGCCGGCGGGCGCTTCCGCCGGCGGCGCGGTGGTGCGCTTGCGCACGATCTTCTTGGGCTTGGGCGCTGGCGGCGCCGCGGTGGTGCTGCCCTCTTCCTCAGGCGCAGCGGCATCGGGGTCGGCAGCCGCGGCAGGCTCAGCCGCCGGCGCGGGGCTGGCGGCGGCAGGTGCCGGCTTGCCCTTCGATTTAGCGCCACGCTTCGATTTCGGCTCTTCCGGCGGGGCGGCCGGAGCGACAGCTACCTGCGGACTCTGATCGTCGATCTGACGGCTGCCCTTGTAGAGATCCTTCGGCACGCCCTGCTCAAGGCCCGGCACGCCCTCGGGGAAAACCGGCTTACGTTCGCCCGGCAGCTTCTTCTTGGTGTCGAGGAAGTCGAGCAAATCGGACGGATCGAAATTGCCCATGCTGCCGCAGCCCGCCAGCGCGCTGGAGAGCGCGACAAGGACGGTGGCTGCGATCAAACGTTGCGGGCGGCGCATGGTTGTTTCTCGTTCAGCTCTTGATCAGCTCTTGGCAACCGGCGGAAGCAGGGCCTGCAGCGCTTCGGCGCGCGAACGCAGGCTCGGCGGCGTCTCGCCGTCATTGGCAATCAGGTCGAGCCATTGCCGCGTTGCCGCGGCGTCGTTGGCTCGCCAGGCCGACAAAGCCAGCAATTCACGCGCGGTATGGCGAAACGTCGCGCCTGGTGCCGCGGCGGCTTCGAGGCGCTCTTTCATGTTGGGATAGGTCGCGGTTTCCAGCAACAACTGGGCCGCGCGAATCCGCGCCAGATCCTGCGCTGCGACGCCGACGCTGCGGTCGGCGGCAATCTCGTCGAACAACTTCGCTGCGGCCGGCGCATCGCGGCTCGCGACCTCCGTCGCCATGCGCAGCCGTGCCAGTACGCGGTATCCCGCCGGTCCCCTGGCGGCCAGATCGGCAAACGCCGCTTCGGCTTCGGTGTGCTTGCTGGCTTCCGAGAGCTCCACAGCCTTGTCGAAGGCTGCCCCGGCCTCGGCGGCCTTCCTGGCTTCCACATACTCGTAGCCACGCCAGCCGCCCACAGACGCGATGATCAGGAGCGCGCCCGCGATGATATAGATCGAATATTGCTCCCACAGCTTCTTAAGCTGGTCGCGACGGACGTCCTCGTCTACTTCATCAAATAATTCAGACACTTAAGGCTATCCCATCCCCGAGGGAAACGCGATCAAGGTAGCGGCGCCACGCGCCCAATCCCCGCATGGCCGCGGCGTTACCCTAACGATATGGCGGTGGCAAGGCAAAGTGAGCCGGATCAAAGCGTTAACGGTGCGGCTTAAGGCCTGCGTCACGCGGTCCCCTGCAGAATGACTTGGGAATGAATGTCTTGGGAATGTTGACATCGCCGTTCAAAACTTGACGTAATCGCCCCTATTATCCCTTGGTTTCATTTCGTTTTCTGGGGTGGTTCATGCTTCGCCGTGCCCTGCTTTTCATTCTCGCCATGGCGCCGGCCGCCCTGCCCGCGGCGTCGCTGGCCTCTGACGCCAAGCCGAAGCCACCCGAGACGGCATTCAGCGGGAAACTGCGGCCGGACATCCTGGGCGTCTCCACCGACGCGACGGCCGAATCCGCGCGCGCTGCCTTCGAGACACGTTTCAAGGGACATGCCGATGCCAAGGCAGACATTCAGCAACAGAAACTCGGCGACAGCGGCACAAGCTTCGTCGCCGCGGTGAATTTCAACCTCCCCGCCGGCCCCAAGCAGACCGGCGA
This sequence comes from Bradyrhizobium ottawaense, assembly GCF_900099825.1. Taxonomy (NCBI): domain Bacteria; kingdom Pseudomonadati; phylum Pseudomonadota; class Alphaproteobacteria; order Hyphomicrobiales; family Nitrobacteraceae; genus Bradyrhizobium; species Bradyrhizobium ottawaense. The sequence goes on from NZ_LT629693.1 coordinate 181,888, forward strand.
GTTGCTGTCGGGCAGCTTCTCCTCACCGGCGAGCGGCAACCGCGCCTATTTCATCGCCCGCAACCTGACCTTCGCAGCGGACCAGCAGCCGGCAAAAGCCGACATGATCAAGGAGATCATGGGCAAATATGGCGTTCCCACCATCGTCGGCGATCAGCACCTCTATTACATCTACCGCTCGGGCTCGGTGATTTCCTCCGGCACCAAATACAAGGAAGCGACCGCGCTTGAAGCGATCGACAAGCCGCTCGACCCGCGCGCCGCGGTCAAACTCAACGGCGAGACCGTTCGCGGCAGTTGCGTGGCCGTCATCAAGCGCGCCCAGACCAAGGCGAAAACGCTGAGCGCCATGTTCGATGAGGCCAAGGGCGCCAATTGCGACGGGGTATTGAGCGTGCAACTGATACCGGGCACGCCGACAGAGCGGGTCGGGATCGCGCAATTCACGCTGCTGGATACCAAACTCGTCGTCAGCGCCACCGCGATCGACAACGAGGCCATCGCAGCCGACCAGAACGAGCGCAAGGCGATGCCCAAGGGCAGCGCGCCGAAGCTCTGACGTCCTCGTTAATTTAAGGCTGCGCCGCCGCCCACGCTTCCCGCAACTGCCGCTTCATCACCTTGCCGTTGGCGTTGCGCGGCAGCGGATCCGACGTGAGATCGATGGTCTCCGGCACCTTGTAGTCCGACAACCGCTCGGCGCACCACGCGCGCAGCACCTCGCCGCTGACCGGGTTGCGGGTCACCACCACGGCATGCACGCGTTCGCCCAGCACCGGGCACGGTTTGGCGATGATCGCACTCTCGACCACGGCGGGGTGGCCTGAAAGCACCGACTCGACCTCGGCGGAATAGATCTTCAGGCCGCCGCGGTTGATCATGTCTTTCTGGCGATCGAACACGCGAACGAAGTTTTGTGCATCCACCGAACCAAGGTCGCCGGAATGCCAGAAGCCGGCGGTAAAACTCTCCGCCGTCGCCTTCGGATTGTTCCAGTAACCTCTGATGACCGAACCGCTGCGGATCCAGAGTTCACCAATTTCGCCGGGCGGCAATTCATGCCCGTCCGCTCCCATGGCGAGGATCTCGGCACCGGGACAGGGCAAACCGACGCTGTCGATGTGGCTCGCGGTCAATTCACCGGGCATCATGGTCGAGGGCGACGTGGTCTCGGTCGCGCCGTAGCAGTTCGCGAGCTTGAGGCCCGGGATCTTGATGGCCAGGCGTTCGATGGTGGCGATCGGCATCGGCGCGCCGCCAAAGCCGCCGATCCGCCAGCTCGACAGGTCGTAGCTGTCGAAATCGGGCTGCAGCAGGCAGAGATTATACATCGCCGGCACCATCACGGTGTAGGTGACGCGCTCGCGCGCGGCGACCTTCAGATATTCCGCGGCCTTGAACTCGGCCATGATGATCAGCGCGCCCGCGCAGCGCAGCATGGTCGTGATATTGGCGACCACGCCGGTGACATGCCCAAGCGGCACGGCGGCGATCGAACGATCGGCCGCGGTCAGCTTGAGACACGACACGAACACCATCGACGAATGAATGATGGTGCAATGCGCCAGCATCGCGCCCTTGGGTTTTCCGGTCGTGCCCGAGGTGTAGAGGATCATCGCCGTGTCTTCTTCGTCGACCTCGGCCGGTGCTGCGGCCGCTGCGTTATCGGCGAGCTCGGAAAAGCGCGAGACTTTTGCATCGTCATCGACAGCGATCCGAAACGCCAGATCGGGAACGTCGTGCTCATCGGGCACACGCGCGGCCAGTGCCGCCTCGTGGATCAGGAGTTTTGCGCCGCAATCGGTCAGCACATAGGCGATCTCGGGCTTTTGCTGCCGGGTGGAGAGCAGCACCGTCACCAAACCTGCATGCGCCGCGGCGAACATCGTCAGCACAAATTCGATGCGGTTGCCGAGCAGCACCGCGACCCGGTCGCCGCGCTGCAATCCAAGTTTGTGAAATCCGGTCGCGATCGCCTGGGATCGCTGCGCGACCTCGCGCCAGTCCATCCGGCTGCTGCCGCAGACCAGCGCCTCGCCGCCGGGATTGCGGGCCGCGGCCTCGGCAACCATTCCCCAGATGCTTTTGGGCCGCTCGCAAAACGCGGGCACCACGCGATCGCCGAAGCGCGCCTCGAGCCGCATCGGAGGAATGGAATGCTGCGACCAGTCCATGGCGGCCCTCTTCAGCCCTTGTTGGCTTTCATCTCGTAGACATGCTCCGGCCCGGGGAAAGCCCGCGAGCGCACGTCGGTGGCGTAGCTCTCGATAGCCGCTTCGATCGCGGGTCCGAGATTGCCGTAGCGGCGGACGAATTTCGGGGTCCGCGGCGACAGCCCCAGCATGTCTTCCAGCACCAGCACCTGGCCGTCGCACGCGGCACTGGCGCCGATGCCGATGGTGGGGATGGCGATCGCTTGCGTAATCTTGCGCGCCAGCGGCTCGGCGACGGCCTCGATCACGACCGAGAACGCGCCGGCTTCCGAGATCGCGCGCGCGTCGTTCAGGATCGGCTCCCAGCTCGCTTCATCGCGGCCCTGCGCGCGAAACGAGCCCAGCGTGTTGATCGATTGCGGTGTCAACCCGATGTGGCCCATCACGGGCACGCCGCGCTCGGACAGGAACGCGATGGTCTCCGCCATCCGCGCCCCGCCTTCGAGCTTCACCGCGCCGCAATGGGTCTCCTTCAGGATTCGCACCGCGGAATGAAACGCCTGCTCTTTCGACGCCTCATAGGAGCCGAACGGCATGTCGACCACGACCAGCGCGTGCTGCGAGCCACGCATGACCGCTCGTCCCTGCAGGATCATCATCTCGAGCGTGACCGGCACCGTGGTCTCGAAGCCGTGCATGACGTTGCCGAGGGAATCGCCGACCAGGATGACGTCGCAATAGCGATCCACCAGCGCCGCGGTATGGGCGTGGTAGGAGGTCAGCATCACGATCGGCTCGCCATTCTTGCGCGCGCGAATATCCGGCGCCGTTTTGCGCTTGATGGCAGACTGAACCGACATGCTAGACTCCAAACACGGGGACGCCGATCACGACCGGGTGGAACGCGAAGGCAAGCGCCAGATAAGCGACAACCCCGACCGCGATCGCGATCAGGTCATTGCCGGGACCGCCGACCGGGATCGGCGGCGCGCCGGCATCGGGGCGGCGTTTGAGCGAGATGCGGTCGAACACCGCCCATGCCAGGAACGAGCCGAACAGGATGATCGAGCCGAGATCGCCATTGGCGAGCAGATGCGCCGCCGCCCACAGCTTGACGCCCGTCAGCATCGGATGTTTCAGCGTCGTGTAGATGCGGCCGCGAATATAGGAGGCGACCACCAGAATGACCGCCGGCAGCATCAGCGCGACGGTGATGTGCTTGAACGCCTTCGGCGGATTCCAGACATCGATCCAGCCGGTCGCGCGATACTCGGCAAAGCCCCAGGCGATCAGCGCAAGGCCGGCAATCGAGACCAGCGCGTAGAAAATCTTGTAACCGCCCTCGCCCATCGAGGTGACAAATCGCGCGCGCAGATCGCGCTGCGTGGTGAGCGTATGGACGCCCAAAAACAGGATCAGGCCCAGGATCATCACCAGCAGTCCCATGACGTCCATCCCATCGCGGCTGTTTTTCCGGCTAACCGCGTATCACCTTAGGGGCTTGGCCCGCAATGCGCGAAAATGCACCCCACCCCATTGCCGTCCCTTGATGAGGGCTTACCTAATTTGCCGCGAAATGGCGGCGGGTTTCATCGCAGGAATCGCGCCCGTCAGGGGGTACCGGACCGCTTGCCCAGCTCGCGGTTGTCGACATAGCGGATCGCGATCGGCCGCCCGGCCAGCGCACCGCCGAGGCCACCGGTGAATTTCAGGGGCATGCAGGCCTCCAGCGAGGCGTTGATCGCCTTCAGATAGGCGGCGCGGGTCTCCGCGGAGACCCCGGCGGTGGAATAGGTCAGGCGCGGCGTGGCGATGATCTCGCCCGATCGCCTGAAGCTGAAACGCACCGACATCTGCATGCCCTCGCGCGCGCTGTCGGCCGGTGGTGGCGACCAGCACGACCGCAGCGCCGCAAAGAGGTCGCCGATGGTATCGAGGTCGTGGTCGGGCTTTTGATATTTCGCGGCCTGGTCCTGCGGCGGCACGGCCTCGATCGTGAGTTGCAGGTTTTCACCGTAGGGATAATCGATCTCGGGAATGCACGGCCCATGGTTGAGCACGCTGCAGTAATACGGCGTGCACGGCCGGTTATCGAGCACGCTGCAGGGCGCATGCGCAAACGGCGTGGCATCGATCTGGCGCGGCCGGGCATCGGCCGTGGCCATCCCGGCAAACAGGGCGATCAGGCAGATGATGATGCACCGGAACATGCGATGGTCCGTTGTTGGCGGGGTCCAGAGCCTTGTTAGTGCTGAACTTGATGCGCGCAGTCGTCAGCATCAAGGCTGACCGCGTTCACATCCTCGCGCTTACATCGTTAGATTCATGGCCGGGCGTTCATGGCGGAGAGTTCCGCAATCAGTGCCTTCTCGCTCGGCTGGTCGAGTACCCCGGTGGCATAGAGCGAAATGCCGCCATACAGCGTGATATAGACCTTCATCACGGCGCGGCGCCGCTCGGCCGGGGTCTTGATGTCCTGGCAGAAGATCCGCATCGCCTCGGTAATGACCTTGTGGACGGCCTGCTGCAGCGGCGGATTGTGCTTCATGGTCGCGTGCGGGCGGCTCGTCATCAGCGCATAGAGCGCGCGATTGGCCAGCGCGAACCGCACATATTTCGCGGTGTAATCATCCGGCGTGTTCGCCTTGACCAGGATTGCCGCGAGCCTGGTGTAGGCAGCGGTCGCGACCGCGTCGAGCAGCGCCTCGCGGTCGGCGAAATGATTATACAGCGAGCGATGCGCGACGCCGACGGCATCCGCGACCTCGCGCAGGCTCAATCGTTCATGGCCGGCTGCGGCCACCAGACGGGTGGCGGCCTTCAGGGCTTCGGATTTCAGGTTGCCATGGCGATAGGTCGCCCGGCGCGGCTTTGCGGTCATGCCCCTTCATACAAAGGCTGCAGCCGTAACGCCACCGCGCCGGCGAAGCCCTCAGGCCGAGGCCCGGCTGGCAACGCGGCTCTCGCCATATTGCGGGGTGATGTCCTCATCGATCATGGCGCGGATCATCTTGATGACCGCGCCCCGCGCCCGCGCCTTGGTGGCGGCATGGGCCGCCATGTTGAGCGTGGCAAGCGCCTGGGCTGCCGCCTCGGCGCTGCGATCCAGCGCTTCCGCCGGCACCACCCGGTCGAAGAACCCGGCAGTGACGGCCTCGACGGGGCCGAACATTTCCGCCGTCATCACCACCCTTGAGAAATAGGCCGGCGTCAGCCGCTGCCGCGCGACCTCGATGGCAAAGCGCGGCACGGTCAGCCCGATCGCGACCTCGTTCATGCCGATCCGGTAATCGCCCTCGGCGGCAATGCGGTGGTCGCTGGACATGATCAGGAAAGCGCCCATCGGATAAGCGTTGCCCTGGCAGGCCGCCACGACAGGGGTCGGAAACGACAGGATGCGCAGCGCCAGTTCGGCGCCCGCCTTCACCATCAGATATTGATCCTCGGCACTCCCTTTGGCGAATACGCCGAGGTCGAACCCGCCGGAAAAGTGCTTTCCCCGCGCTTTCAGGATCACGACGGTCTTGTCTCTTTCGGCCTGATCGAACGCCGCATGCAGCGCGTTCAACATCGCAACCGACATCACATTGGCCTTGCCGTCATCCATCACGATGGTGCCGACCGGGCCGGAACGGGAATACGTCGCAAGATCAGTCATGGTAGCCTCCCTTTCTGTTAAAGCATCCACTGGATACTTCAGGACGGCACGAGGCCGCGCAAGGGGCATGTTCCGGCGGGATGCGCATGGAGGCATCCACTGGATGCATGAGTGGGTGAGGCCAGCCCAGCCCACAACTGTCATCGCCCGCCTTGTGCGCGATTGCGCGCTGGGGCGGGCGACCCAGTATTCCAGAGACATCAGTGATTTATGGAGAGGCCGCGGCGTACTGGGTCACCCGCCTTCGCGGGTGACGACAGGAGGGGCTGGAACGGCAGCGCAGCTAACCGCCCGCCCCTACGCCTTTTTCTTCACGTCCTTGACGTTCGAAAAATTAATGCCCTCGGCGCGCTCGCGGGTGTAGCCGAGATAGAATTCGTTCTTGGCCATGAAGACCGGGTCGCCGTCGACATCGTCGGCGATGCCGGAATTGTTGGCGGCAACGAAGGCGTCGAGCTTCTTGCGGTCGTCGGAGGAAATCCAGCGCGCCAGCTGGAATTCCGAAACTTCGAATTCCACCGGCAGCGAATATTCGGCGTCGAGCCTGGCCTTGAGCACGTCGAGCTGCAGCGGACCGACGACGCCGACCAGCGCCGGCGCGCCGTCGCGCGGCCGGAACACCTGCACCACGCCCTCTTCCGACATCTGCTGCAGGGCTTCTTTCAGCTTCTTGGCCTTCATCGCATCGGTCAGGCGGACGCGGCGGACGATTTCCGGCGCGAAACTGGGAACGCCGACGAAGGTGATGTCCTCGCCCTCGGTCAGCGTGTCGCCGATCCGCAAGGTGCCGTGATTGGGAATGCCGACGACGTCGCCGGCAAATGCCTCGTCCGCCACCGAGCGATCCTGGGCGAAGAAGAATTGTGGCGACGACAGCGACATGTTCTTGCCGGTGCGCACCAGCTTCGCCTTCATGCCGCGGCTGAGCTTGCCCGAACACAGCCGCGCGAACGCGATACGGTCGCGGTGGTTCGGATCCATATTGGCCTGGATCTTGAACACGAAGGCGCTCATGCGCGGCTCGGCCGCCTCGACCTTGCGCAGGTTGGAATCCTGCGCGCGCGGCGGCGGCGCGAATTTGCCGAGTCCTTCCAACAGGTCGCCGACGCCGAAATTACGCAGCGCGCTGCCGAAATAGACCGGCGTCAGATGGCCTTCACGAAATGCTGCCAGTTCGAACGGCTTGCAGGCTTCCGACACCAGCGCGAGTTCGTCCTTGATCTCGGCGACGTCGAGATTGGCGTTGCGGCCGGCGAGTTCGCCGATGTCGATCTGTTGCGCCGCGCCGGTCTTGGCGCCGCCGCCTTCCAGCAGGCGCACGCCGCCATTGATGACGTCATAGGTGCCGAGGAAGTCGCGGCCGCGGCCGACCGGCCAGGTCATCGGCGTGGTGTCGAGCGCCAGCGTCTTTTCGATCTCGTCCAGCAGGTCGAACGTATCGCGGCTCTCGCGGTCCATCTTGTTGATGAAGGTGATGATCGGGATGTCGCGCAGCCGGCAGACCTCGAACAGCTTGCGGGTCCGCGCCTCGATGCCCTTGGCGGCGTCGATCACCATGACCGCGGAGTCGACCGCGGTCAGCGTGCGATAGGTATCTTCCGAAAAGTCCTCATGGCCCGGCGTGTCCAGGAGGTTGAAGACGAGGTCCTGGAATTCGAACGTCATCACCGAGGTCACGACCGAGATGCCGCGCTCGCGCTCGATCTTCATCCAGTCGGAACGGGTATTGCGTCGCTCGCCCTTGGCCTTGACCTGCCCGGCCAGGTTGATGGCGCCGCCGAACAGCAGCAGCTTTTCGGTCAGCGTGGTCTTGCCGGCGTCCGGGTGGGAAATGATGGCAAAGGTCCGCCGCCGCGCCACTTCATCTGCAAGCGGCGACCGGGACGGCGATTCGGTGGGAACAGCGATGTCGGACATGAAGCGAGCGTTTGGCAGGGAAAACCGGCGCAATCAAGGGTGATTTGGCGATTGCGCCATGCCGGTGCAAGCCCCATATCCGGGGCGGAAGGACGGCCTTCCGATCAGCACATCATCCGCGGGGACGACCCTGCCTGTATCTGGAGGGTTCGTCATGGCGTGGGCTGTGTTGTTTGCCGCAGGTCTGCTGGAAATCTGCTGGGCCATCGGCCTGAAATACACCGAAGGCTTTACGCGGCTGACCCCGTCAGTCCTGACGCTCGCGGCCATGGCCGGAAGCGTCCTCCTGCTCGGACTGGCGCTGAAAACATTGCCGATCGGAACCGCCTACGCGGTGTGGACCGGGATCGGCGCCGTCGGAACGGCAATACTCGGCATCTTCCTGTTCGGCGAACCGGCTTCCGGGCTTCGCCTGGCCAGCATCGGCCTGATCGTTGCCGGCATCGTCGGGCTCAAGCTGGTCACCTGATCAGCGCAGAAAGGTCACCGCCCAATAGGCCAGCGCCGCGACGATGGCGGAGGCCGGAATAGTGATCACCCAGGCATAGACGATCGAACTCGCCACGTTCCAGCGCACCGCGGAGACCCGCCGCGCCGCGCCGACGCCGACGATGGCGCCGGTAATGGTGTGGGTGGTGGATACGGGAACCCCGAGATAGGTGGCCATGAACAGGGTCGCGGCGCCGCCGGTTTCCGCACAAAAGCCCTGCATCGGCGTCAGCTTGGTGATCCGCAGCCCCATGGTGCGAACGATCCGCCAGCCGCCCATCAGGGTGCCCAGCGCCATCGCGGTCTGGCACGCCATCACCACCCAGAACGGAATCTCGAAATGGTCGCCGAGGTGGCCCTGCGAATACAGGAGCACCGCGATGATGCCCATGGTCTTCTGCGCGTCGTTGCCGCCATGGCCGAGCGAATAGAGCGACGCCGAGACGAACTGCAGAATACGGAAAGCGCGGTCGACCGCGAACGGCGTCGAACGCACCGACAGCCAGGACACGATCGCAACCAGCACCAGCGCCAGCAGGAAGCCGACCAGCGGCGACAGCACGATCGCCAGCAGCGTCTTGGTGAGCCCGCCCCAGACCGCGGCCGAGAAACCCGCCTTCGCCATGCCGGCGCCGACCAGTCCGCCGATCAAGGCGTGCGAACTGCTGGAGGGAATGCCGAGCGCCCAGGTGATCAGGTTCCAGGCGATGGCGCCTACCAGCGCGCCGAAGATCACCTGCGCATCGACGATGCTGGGCTCGATGATTCCGGTGCCGATGGTGTTGGCGACGTGGAGCCCGAACACCGCAAAGGCGACGAAGTTGAAGAACGCGGCCCAGACCACCGCATATTGCGGGCGCAACACCCGGGTCGACACGATCGTTGCGATCGAATTGGCGGCGTCGTGCAACCCGTTGAGGAAGTCGAACAGCAGCGCGACCGCGATTAATCCGGTCAGAATCGGAAGACCAAGCGTGGCGTCCACTGCGCGGCCCTGCCCTATACCTGTTCGATCACGATACTGTTGATCTCGTTGGCGACGTCGTCGAAGCGGTCCGCAACCTTTTCGAGATGCTTGTAGATCTCGGCGCCGACCACGAAATCCATGGCGTTGGCATTGCGATGCTTGAGGAACAGCTCCTTCAGCCCGATGTCGTGGAGGTCGTCGACGCGGCCTTCCAGCTTGCCGAGTTCCTCGGTGATCGCGGTCAGCATCGCGACGTTTTCGCCGATCGACTGCATCAGCGGCAGCGCGCGCCCGACCAGGTTGGCGCATTCGACCAGCAACGTTCCGATCTCGCGCATCGGCGGCTCGAAGGTGCGGACCTCGAACAGCACCACCGCCTTCGCGGTCTGCTGCATCTGGTCGATGGCGTCGTCCATCGAAGTGATCAGGTTCTTGATGTCGACGCGGTCGAACGGCGTGATGAAGGTCCGGCGAACGGCGGTCAGCACTTCTCGGGTGATGCCGTCGGCCTCGTTCTCGAACTGGTTGACGCGCTGGCAGAATACCGGCGTCTCGTCGCCGCCGCGCAGCATGTCCTGCAATGCCGTTGCGCCCTGCACGACCGTCTGGGCGTGCCGGTCAAACAGGTCGAAAAACCGCTCTTCTTTCGGCAAGAAGGCACGAAACCAGCGCATCAGCATCGGCAACAATCCATCGTTCTGGCAGGGCCGCCCGGGCGGCCCGTCACAAAACTGTCATAGACCATTCGAGGGCAAAGCGCGCCACGGCAGGCCCCGGGAACCCGGTCATCCACCGCTTTGTGGGGCCGCGAAAGCGGCCAAAACCGGCTGATTTAGAGCGATCGCCGGAAAAAATGCGCGATCTCGCCGATCACGCCACGGCGGAACGTCAGCACGCAGGCCACGAAGATCACACCCTGGATCACCGTCACCCACTGGCCGAAACCCGCCAGATATTGCTGCATGGCGATGATGACGAAGGCGCCGACCACCGGACCGAACACCGTCCCCAAGCCGCCGACCAGGGTCATCAGCACGATTTCACCGGACATCGACCAGTGCACGTCGGTGAGCGAGGCGTTCTGCGCCACGAACACCTTCAGCGAACCGGCGAATCCGGCGATGGTGCCGGACAGGATATAGGCCACCAGCTTGTACTGGTCGGTCTTGTAGCCCAGCGAGACCGCGCGCGGCTCGTTCTCGCGGATCGCTTTCAGCACTTCGCCGAACGGCGAGTTGATGGTGCGGTAGATCAGCAGGAAGCCGGCGAGAAAGCCGGCCAGTACGACGTAGTAAAGCACCGTCGGCTTGGAGAGGTCGAAGATCCCGAACAGGTGGCCCTGCGGGATGCCCTGAATGCCGTCCTCACCATGGGTGAACGGGGTCTGCAGATAGATGAAATACAAAAGCTGCGACAGCGCCAGCGTGATCATCGAGAAATAGATGCCCTGGCGGCGGATCGCGATCAGCCCGGTGACGACGCCGAGCGCGGCCGCACCCGCGGTGCCGGCCAGGATGCCGAGTTCGGGCGATAGCCCCCAGACCTTCAGCGCATGCGCCGAGATATAGCCCGCGGTGCCCAGAAACATCGCGTGGCCGAAGGAAAGCAGACCGCCATAGCCGATCAGCAGATTGAAGGCGCAGGCCAGCAGCGCAAAGCACAACGCCTGCATCACGAAGAACGGATAGATGCCGCTCCAGGGCACGAGACCCAGCAGCACCGCCATCACGGCGAACACGATCATCTCGTCGCGCATCGCGCGCGGCGTTACCGGGAGAGTGTCGTCAGTCAATGCGCTCATGTCAGGCCGCCCGTCCGGTCAGTCCCGTTGGCTTCACCAGCAACACCAGCACCATCAGGACGAAGACCACGGTGTTGGAAGCCTCGGGATAAAAGTATTTGGTCATTCCTTCGATCACGCCGAGCGCAAAGCCCGTGATGATCGATCCCATGATGGACCCCATGCCGCCGATCACCACCACCGCGAACACGACGATGATCAGGTCGGCGCCCATCAAAGGTCGCACCTGGTTGATCGGCGCCGACAGCACACCGGCCAGCGCTGCCAAACCGACGCCAAGCCCGAAGGTCAGCGTGATCATGCGCGGCACGTTGATGCCGAAGGCGCGCACCAGCGTCGGGTTCTCGGTCGCCGCGCGCAGGTAGGATCCGAGCCGGGTCCGTTCGATGGTGTACCAGGTCGCCAGGCAGACCACGAGCGAGAAGATCACGACCCAGCCGCGATAGATCGGCAGGAACATGAAGCCGAGATTCATGCCGCCCTTCAACTCATCGGGGATCGCGTAAGGCAGGCCCGAGGAGCCGAAATAATTCTGGAACACGCCCTGAATGATCAGCGCCATGCCGAAGGTCAGCAGCAGGCCATAGAGATGGTCGAGGCCTGCCAGCCACTGCAGCATGGTCCGTTCCAGGATCATGCCGAAGATGCCGACCACGATGGGCGCGATGATCAGCGCCCACCAGTAGCCGAGGCCCATCAGGCTCAGAAGGAAATACGCAACGAAGGCGCCCATCATGTAGACGGCGCCATGGGCGAAATTGATGATGTTGAGCATGCCGAAGATCACGGCGAGCCCGAGACTGAGCAGCGCGTAGAACGATCCGTTGATCAGTCCCACCAGGAGCTGTGCGTAGAGTGCCTGCATGAATTTATCTCACATCGTCCATTCGCTCGATCGGCGTTGTCCGGCAGTCCGCGACCGCCGGGTTATCGCCATTACTTCTTCAGAAGCGGGCACGCACTTTCCGAAAGTGGCCTGAACGCCTGGTCTCCGGGTGTCGTTCCGATCAGCTTGTAATAGTCCCACGGCCCCTTGGATTCGGACGGTTTCTTGACCTCGAACAGGTAGGCCGGATGTAGCGCCCGGCCGTTCGGCTGAATGCTGCCTTTGCCGAACAGTGCATCGTCGGTCGGAAGCTCCTTCATCTTCGCGACCTCCTTGGCACCGTCATGCGGATTGCTTCCGAGCGCCTCGAGCGCCTTGAAGTAATGCAGGAGCCCGGAATAGACGCCAGCCTGCACCATGGTCGGCATCGCCTTGGTCTTCATGCGATCGGAGAAACGCTTGGAGAACGCCCGGGTCTGATCGTTCATGTCCCAATAGAACGTCGAACTCAGGTTGAGGCCCTGCGCGACGTTCAGACCAAGCGAGTGCACGTCGCTGATGAACAGCAGCAGTCCCGCGAGCTTCTGCCCGCCCGCGACGATGCCGAATTCGGCAGCCTGCTTGATCGTGTTGGTGGTGTCGCCGCCGGCGTTGGCCATGCCGATGATCTTGGCCTTCGAGGCCTGGGCCTGCAGCAGGAAGGACGAGAAGTCCGACGAATTGAGCGGATGCTTCACGCCACCGATCACCTTGCCGCCGGAGGCGAGGACGACGGCCGTGGTGTCGCGCTCAAGCGCCGCGCCGAAGGCGTAATCGGCCGTGAGGAAGTACCAGGTGTCGCCACCGGCCTTGACCAGCGCCGCACCGGTGCTGTGGGCCAGCATGTAGGTATCGTAGGTCCAGTGAACCGTATTCGGCGTGCATTGGGCGTTGGTCAGATCGGAACTCGCGGCGCCCGAGTTGATCATCACGCTGTTTTTTTCCTTCACGACGTTATTGACCGCAAGCGCAACGCCGGAATTGAGCACGTCCATCAGGACGTCGACCTTCTCGACGTCGATCCATTGGCGCGCAATGGTGGTGGCGATGTCCGGCTTGTTCTGATGGTCGGCCGAAATCAGGTCGATCTTCCAGCCTTTGGCAGCCATCCCGGAGTCCTCGATCGCCATCTGCGCCGCCAGCGTCGAGCCGGCGCCGCCGAGATCGGAATAAAGCCCGGAATTGTCGGTGAGGACGCCGACCTTGACGGTCTTGTCCTGCGCCAGAGCGCCGCCATTCGTAGCCAACGCCAGGGCGGTGCCGAGGATGAGAGTCGAAATACGATATTTCATATTTTTCTCCGTAAAACCTGATTGCGGGCGCGGTGCGGCTTCAGACGCCGAGATAGGTGTGGAGCTTGTCCATGTTGGCCGACAGCTCGGAATTGGCAAATCCGTCGATCACCTTGCCGTGCTCGACGATGTAGTAGCGATCGGCAACCGTCGAGGCGAAGCGGAAATTCTGCTCGACCAGCAGGATCGTGAAACCTTCCGACTTCAGCCGCGCGATGGTGTGGCCGATCTGCTGGATGATGACGGGCGCCAGCCCCTCGGTCGGCTCGTCCAGCATCAGGAAGCGCGCGCCGGTGCGCAGGATTCTGGCGATCGCCAGCATCTGCTGTTCGCCGCCCGAGAGCTTGGTGCCCTGGCTGTTGAGGCGCTCCTTCAGGTTCGGAAACAGGTCGAAGATCTGATCGAGCGACAGGCCGCCGGGGCGCACGATCGGCGGCAGCAGCAGGTTTTCGCGCACGTCGAGGCTGGCAAAAATGCCCCGCTCCTCCGGGCAGAAGGCAATCCCCATCCGCGCGATCCTGTCGGACGAGGTGCGGATGATGTCCTGGTTGTCGAAGCGGATCGAGCCGGTGCGCTTGCCGATGATCCCCATGATCGACTTCAGCGTCGTGGTCTTGCCGGCGCCGTTGCGGCCGAGCAGCGTGACCACTTCGCCGGCATTCACATTGAAATTGACGCCGTGAAGGATGTGGGATTCGCCGTACCAGGCCTGCAGATCCTGAACGGAGAGAACCTGCGTTACCGCCGGTTTGGTTGCGGCCTCGGCCATTTTCAAATCACTCATGGCCGGCCCCCAGATAGGCTTCCTTGACGCGCTCGTCCTTGGACAGTTGGGCGTAATTGCCTTCCGCCAGCACCTGACCGCGCGTCAACACCGTGATGGTGTCCGAGAGGTTGGCCACGACGTTGAGATTATGCTCGACCATCAGGATGGTGTACTTCGCCGAAATGCGCTTGATCAGCGCAGCGACCTTGTCGATGTCCTCGTGGCCCATGCCGGCCATCGGCTCGTCGAGCAGCATCATCTCGGGGTCGAGAGCCAGCGTCGTTGCGATTTCAAGCGCGCGCTTGCGCCCATAGGCCATCTCGACGGCCGGCGTGTCGGCAAATTCGCTCAGGCCCACATCGTTCAGCAACTCGCGTGCGCGGCCGTTGAAGCGGTCGAGCACGGTCTTGGAGCGCCAGAAATCGAACGAAGCGCCGTGCTGGCGCTGCAACGCGACCCGCACGTTCTCGAGCGCCGTCAGGTGCGGAAACACCGCCGAAATCTGGAACGACCGCACCAGACCGAGCCGGGCCACATCGGCCGGCGCCATCGCGGTAATGTCCTTGCCCTTGTACAGGATCTGGCCGGCCGAGGGCTTCAGGAACTTGGTCAGGAGGTTGAAACACGTCGTCTTGCCGGCGCCGTTGGGCCCGATCAACGCATGAATGCTGCCGCGGCGCACCTTGAGGCCAACGTCGCGAACGGCAAAGAAACCCGCGAATTCCTTGGTCAATCCGTGGGTTTCGAGAATGAACTCATCAGCCAAACAAATTTCCCCCATCAGCCCAGCCGCGAAGTCCCGTCGCGCGTGGCCAATTTTTCCCTGTCGGCAGGCTCTCCTGGACGTTCTTGGAAACGATCCCGGGCCTGCCGCCTCCGGGCCGGAATATGCCGTCAACAGCGGGGATTAGGCAAGGTGGAAAGCTGGGCATGGACGGGGGCGCGCCCTGGTTCCGGTCCCGCCAAAAGTCGAATTGCGCCACCGGCCCGTTTGGTCGATCCGCCAGCGGCTTTCGGCCATCGGGGCATGCCGGAAAGTCATCGTTAACGGTGTTTTGCTGAGATCGGCCGCTTTCATAGAATATTTCCGCCTCGGGCGGATCATGGCGCGATTTACATTGGCAGGGATTGCGGCCTTGGAATTTGAAAGCGCCCAACCGTCGGTCGTCAAATCGATCAAGCAGCGCGACCTGCTGAATACATGGCTGCGGCTTTATGCCCGCAACCAGTCGCTGCCGCGCATCGATGAATATCAACCGGAGCGGATCGAGGACGAACTCCCCGACCTCGTCTTCTACACCGTCGACATGTGCCAACAGCCACCGCGCCTGACGATCCAGAGCGACGGCACGCGGATGTCGAACGCCTACGGCAACACCGGCAAGGGCCGCTATCTCGACGAATATCTCGGCGCAAGGCTCGCTCCGATCGTGATGCCGGTCTACCACGAGTGCATTGGCCGTCGCCTGCCCGCCTATACCATCTCCAATATCGACGACATCTACGGGAGGATCGTTGCCTATGAGCGGCTGTTGCTGCCGTTCTCGGAGGATGGCACCCTCACCCACATCATCGCGTCGCTGAAGACCATCAGCGAGGATGGCGGCTTCGAGATCAGAAACCTGATGCGCGGGGGCGACAAACTGCCGGTGCCCAAGCTCCGCACCGTCATCGATCGCGAACTCTTCCACCGCGCACCCGGCCGCATTCCGTCGGGCGACGTCATTGAATTCGGCTAAGGTGCGATGGAATTCATCAGCTCCGATCCCTCGGTGGTCCGATCGATCCGGCAGCGCTATCTGCTGAATACGTGGTTGCGCGCGGCGGCCGGGCACCGCCCGTTGCCCTTGCTCCGCGATTTCCAACCGGACCGCGTCGCTGACGAACTCGCCGACATGATGGGCTTCGACGTCGTGGGCCAGGGTGACGACGCGCGCTTCCTGATCACCCAGGAAGGGGCCAGACTCACCACCACCTACGGCAATGACCACATCGATCCGGCCGAGCGAACCAATCGCTTTCTCGACGACGCCATCGGACCGGTGCGATATGCCAATGTGATTGCACTGTACCGGACCTGCCTGGCGTACAAGCGGCCGGCTTATTCGATCTCGATGGTGCAGGACGACGACGGCAAGGACGTGTCCTATGAGCGGCTGTTGCTGCCATTCGGCAGCGGCGAAGCCATCGAACAGATCGTCGGCTCCTACAAGAGCATCAGCATCGAGGGCGGCTTCAAGATCAACAACCTGATGGGCCTGTGGCCCAGGGCGGTGCCGGTGATCCTGCTCAGGGCGGTGATCGATCGCGACGTCGCCTCGGCCCCGCCGTACCCGAGCGCCTCCGACGAAGTCGTCGAACTCGACTAGAGCCTTATCGGTTCTGATGGAATCAGAACCAGGCTCTACTTTCTTGTTTGACGCGTTTTCTTGCGCGAAAACGCTCTAGGCTTTTCGCCCGCCCGCCTTCGACGTCACTTCCTTCGCATAGATCTCCGGCTTGAACCCGGCCAGCAACTTGCCGCCGATGTCCAGCACCGGACGCTTGATCATCGACGGCTGCGCCACCATCAACGCCAGCGCCTTGCGCTCGTTGAGACCTTCCTTGTCGCTATCGGGCAGTTTGCGGAATGTCGTGCCGGCGCGGTTGAGCAATGTTTCCCAGCCGAGTTCGTCGGACCATCGCTTGAGTTTGTCCTTGGCAATGCCCGCGGTCTTGTAGTCGTGAAAGTCGTAGGCGATGCCGTGGCTGTCGAGCCAGGCACGGGCCTTCTTCATGGTGTCACAGTTCTTGATGCCGTAGATCGTAATCGCCATCGGACGACTTTCCCTTCCAGGTTACCTCATCGTGATCGGATCGCACGCGGCGAGACGGCGCCTCGGCGCCGTCTATGCCGCACCCGGCTCGAGCGCCTCGCCCAATTCGATCGGATGCGCCATGGCTTCGTGCAGCTTGTCCTTGTCCAGTTCGCCCTCCGAACGGCTGATGACGATGCAGGCCACGCCGTTGCCGATCAGATTGGTCAGCGCGCGGCATTCGCTCATGAACTTGTCGATGCCGACCAGAATGGCGATCGACTGGATCGGTATGTCGGGCACGATCGAAAGGGTCGCCGCCAGCGTGATAAAGCCCGCGCCGGTGACGCCGGAAGCGCCCTTCGAGGTGATGATGGCAATGCCGAGAATGCCGAGCTCCTGCCAGATCGTCAGGTGGGTGTTGGTCGCCTGTGCCAGGAACAGCGTCGCCAGCGTCATATAGATGTTGGTGCCGTCGAGATTGAAGCTGTAGCCGGTCGGGATGACGAGGCCGACCACCGGCCGCGACGCGCCGAGATGCTCCATCTTCTGGATCATCTGCGGCAGCACGGTTTCCGACGACGACGTTCCGAGCACGATCAGCAGTTCATCCTTGATGTAGAGGATGAAGCGAATGATCGAGAACCCAGAAAGCCTCGCAATCGAACCCAGCACGATCAATACGAACAGAATGCTGGTGAGATAGAAAGTCGCGATCAGCGCGATCAGGTTCCACAGCGAAGTGAGGCCATAGGCGCCGACCGTGAACGCCATCGCGCCGAACGCACCGAGCGGCGCGAGGCGCACGATCATGCGGATGATGCCAAAGAACATCTTGGCGGCCTGGTCGACGGCACGGGAAATCGGCTCGCCGGCCTTGCCGAGAAATGCCACGGCAAAGCCGGAGAGAATCGAAACCAGCAGCACCTGCAGCAGGTCGCCGCGGGCGAGCGCGCCGAAGTAGCTGTCGGGAATGATCCCGAGCAGGTGGGCGACGATGCCTTCTTCCTTCGCCTTGGTGACGTAGGTGGCCACGGAGTTGGGGTCGATCGTGGCCGGATCGATGTTGAAGCCGTGACCGGGCTGCAGCACTTCGCCGACGATCAGGCCGATGGCGAGCGCCACCGTCGAGACCACCTCGAAATAGATCAAGGCCTTGAGCCCGACCCGGCCAACGCGCTTCAGGTCGCCCATCGAGGAGATGCCATGCACGACGGTGCAGAAGATCACCGGCGCAATCATCATCTTGATCAGGGCGATGAAACCGTCGCCGAGCGGCTTCAGCTCCCTGCCCAGATCCGGATAGAACCGGCCGACCAGAACGCCGAGCCCGATCGCGATCAGGACCTGAAGGTAGAGGACCCTGTACCACGGTTGATGACGGACGGCGGGACGGATCGCTTCTGTTGTCATGGAATACCCCCGACCGGATCTTTGAAATTTCGCCTATCATGGAATAGCGAGACAGGTGCGGACAATCAATTTCGTGTGGCCGCGCGTCGAATCTATCATAGACTGGGCATCATTCGCTGCCGGGACCGAAGATGGAATTCACCCTGTTGTTTCTGGCCATCGCCGTCGTGATGCTGGCCGCCTGGCGCGGCCCGCGGCCGCTGGCGCTCGGCCTGTTCGCGGCCGTCATGATCGCGTGCGTCGCAACCTATCTGCACCACGCAACCGATACGCTGAAACTGTCGTTCTGAGGAACAGATGACCCAGACGCGTGCCGTCACGCTCAACGCGCTCAGCCTCTACGCGGCCGCGCTGGTGCTGGCGGCGGCCTTTGCAGCGCAATTCATGCTGCACGAACTGCCCTGCCCGCTGTGTCTGTTGCAACGCCTGCTGTTTGCGACGCTCGCCATCGGGCCGATCCTGAACATCCGCTTCGGCCCGCGTCCCAGCCATTATGCAATGTCGCTGCTGGCTGCGGTGGCCGGCGCGGTCGCATCGACAAGGCAGGTGCTGCTGCACGTCCTGCCTGGCGACGCCGGCTACGGTTCGGCGCTGCTCGGCTTTCACTATTATAGCTGGGCGCTGATCGGCTTCGTCGCCGCCATCGTGCTGCTGGCAGCCATCCTGCTGTTCGACCGCCAGTTTGCCGACGACAGCACCTCGTTGCCGGCCGACGGCGGCGCCTTCGCGCAAACCGCGGTCTGGCTCGTGATCGCGCTGACGGCAGCCAACATGGCGACGACGCTGCTGGAATGCGGCTTCGGCGCCTGCGCCGATAACCCTGTTGTCTACGAACTGCTCAAGCACGCCGGCTAGGGACGTTTCGGAATCTCCAGCCCGCGCTGCACGGCGGGCCGCGCCAGGCCGCGCTCCAGCCATGCCGGCACATGCCTGAGCGTGTCGAACGCGACCAGTTCGCGTGCGCCGTAGAACCCGATCAGATTGCGCACCCAGCCCAGCATCGAAATGTCGGCGATGGTGTATTCGTCGTCCATGATCCACTGCCGGCCGGCAAGCCACGTCTCCAGCACGCCGAGCAGCCGCTTCGACTCCGCGACGTAGCGCTCCAGCGGCCGCTTGTCGGCATAGTCCTTGCCGGCGAACTTGTGGAAGAAGCCGACCTGGCCGAACATCGGCCCGATCCCGCCCATCTGGAAGTGCAGCCACTGGATGGTCTGGTATCGCCGCGCCGAATCCGCCGGCAACAGCTTGCCGGTCTTCTCGGCGAGATATTGCAGGATCGCGCCGGACTCGAACAGGCCCAGCGGCTTGCCGCCAGGTCCATTGGGATCGAGGATCGCGGGGATCTTGCCGTTCGGGTTCAGCGAGAGAAACTCCGCCGTCTTCTGGTCGTCCTTGCTGAAGTCGACCAGATGCACCTCGTAGGGCAGCCCGATCTCTTCGAGCATGATCGATATCTTGACGCCGTTCGGCGTCGGCAACGAATAAAGCTGAAGACGGTCGGGATGTTTGGCGGGCCAGCGTTTGGTGATCGGGAAACTCGAGAGATCGGGCATCAAAACTCGTTCTTTTGCTTGGCTTCTGCTAGGCGGCTAATGTACGGCTGATGCCGCATATAACAAGGGTCGGCCCTGTCCATGACTGATGATACGACGGCAGCAAAACTTGGTCTGACCGACGCGGAGCTCGCGGTTCATCCGACCGTCTTCGCAAGCGGCGCGCTGAAGGACCGGGTTGTCGTGGTGTCCGGCGGCGCCGGCGGCATCGGGCGGGCAATCGCCTGGCTGTGCGCGCGGCTGGGCGCGCATGTCGCCGTCGTCGGCCGCAATCAAACCAAGCTCGACTCGCTGGTCGCCGAAATGGCCGACCGCGATCTCAAGGCATCCGCCTACGTCACCGACATCCGGGAGCCCGACGCGGTCAACGCGCTGTTCGACACCGTCTGGGCCGCGCATGGGCGCGTCGACGGATTGATCAACAGCGCCGGCGGGCAATTTCCGCAGGCCGCGATCGATTTTTCGGTGAAGGGCTGGAACGCCGTCATCAACACCAATCTGAACGGCACCTGGTACATGATGCAAGCCGCGGCGCAGCGCTGGCGTGACCACAAGCACCCCGGCAACATCGTCAACATCGTGGTCGTCACCACCCACGGTCTCCACGGCATCGCGCACACGATCGCCGCGCGCAGCGGCGTGATCGGATTGTCGCGGGCGGTCGCGGTCGAATGGGCGCCGCTGAACATCAGGGTGAACTGCGTGGCGCCCGGGGTCATCGAGACCGAGGGCTGGAACGTCTATTCGCCGGCAGCCCGCGCCGCCTACCCGCGCTCCAATCCGATGATGCGCAACGGAACGACGTTCGACGTCGCCGAGGCCTGCGTCTATTTCGCCGCGCCGTCCGGCAAATTCGTCACCGGCGAAATGCTGACGGTCGATGGCGGCGGTCAGCTCTGGGGCGAGACCTGGACCACCGGCAAGCCGGCCTATTTCGGCGGCGACGACACGTAGCGCCGCCGATTTCACATGCCCCGCTACCGCCTCGCAGCGGAGCCAACGTATCTGTTCAGCTCGATGGCGGAGATCAAGCAACGGATCGCGCATCCAACGACCACCGCGCCAGGCAATCATGGCCCCTCAGGCTGCGAATGAGCACGAACTCGTTCACGGTCCAGCAGATCGGCTCGACCGGATACTCTTCCACGGCACGCGCGTCGTAGAGCAGCGTCACATGCGGCGCGAAATTCGTGTTTGCCACCTTCCGCAGACCTTTTCGCATCATCACATCGCCGAGCATACGGCGAAACGATATCAGCCGCTGTAATCCATTATCTCCGACCAGCACAAACGGGCGACTGTCACCCTTGCCGCGAAAGCTCGCGGTGCGGTCGAATAGAACCTCGAACGGCTCCATTCGCACTTCCGCAGCAGCCGCACATGCGGCCCGGATGTCCGGCTCCGGCAAACCGCCGAGAAAGAACAGCGAAACGTGCAAGCGTTCAGGTTCGATCAGCTTGCCATTGAATTGGTGAGCGCGCTTGAGAACGCCGGCTAGCCTGTGGATTCGAGCCGCGGTGCCCGTGTCGGGAATGGCTGCGAGAAATAACCGGGCACTATCAAAATTTGCAATTCCACTCATGATAGAACATACCATGAACACTTGGATCAATCAACCAAAGGATGCGCAGGGATGTTGTATTGCAGGGCCGCCCGAAACTGACGTAGCCATTATCGATCGGGCTGCCTTACACGGCCGTTCGCGGACAAACCTTATGCGCAAGGCGTAGTGCGTGCGGCGGAGGATGTATTGATGGAAACGGCACCCATTCGAATGAGTTCGGCAGGCTTCAAGGCTTTCATGGAGGCGCTATCAGCGCCTCCCCGCAAGGTGCCTGAAATGGTCAAGCTGTTGCAGCGCGCCGCTCCGTGGGAATCCGGGGATGCAAAAGCCGGGAAGTGATCGGTGGCCGTCTCCGAGCGCGCTCTAAGCATTGCAACACGACTGAACCGGAATGCCTGCCCACGCGCTCACACCTGCTTCTGCAACACCGTCACATGCAGGCGGCGGCGGATTTCCATGCCCTGCCGGCGATAGAGCGCGATCGCGGACGCGTTGCTGGTGAAGACGTGCAGGAACGGAATTTCGCCGCGCGCCACGATCTGGCGGGAGATCGCGGACAACAGGATTTGCCCGTAGCCGTGGCCGCGGTGCGAGGGATGCACGCAGACCGCGGTGATCTCGGTATAATTAGCCGGCTTCATGCGTTCGCCGGCCATCGCGACCAGCTGACCATCCACACGAATGCCGAGGAAGGTTCCGAGTTCATGCGTGCGCGCGCTGAACGGGCCGGGTTTTGTCAATGCGGTCAGCGCCATCATGTCGGGAACGTCGGCAACGCCGAGCGTGAGAATATCGACATCGCCTGCCGGGACGTCGGCCGGCGTCCCGATCATCTGCTCGCCGGTCTCGGCCAGCACAACCTTGAACTCGGCCGGCGCCGTCACGGTATCAGGCGTGAACAGCACTGCGATCTCGGATCCTAGCATCATCGCGCCGAGGGCCGCGAATCCGCGCGACGAAATCTCCGCCATGTCGGCGAACGGCGTGATCGCGATGGGATACCGCCGTGCATGGTCGCCGCCTTCCGCCAAAGCCTGGTGCTGCGTCGTCAGCGCGGTCCAGATCGGATGATCGAGCGGATGCGGCATGGATAAATCTACGCCCGCCCCGTCACAGCACGCAGCCGTAATGCGCCGACGACACCAGCCGGATGTACTTGTCGTGCACCGACCCTCTCCGCACCTGCTTGACCGAAGCGGGCTCGCGCCAATCGGCCATGCGCCGGGCGATTTCGTCCGCCGGGACCTCGAGGTTCACGGTGCGCGCGCCGGGATCGATGACGATGATATCGCCGTCGCGCACCGCCGCGATCGGACCTCCCCGCGCCGCTTCCGGCGAGACATGGCCGATCAGGATGCCGTGCGAGACGCCGGAGAAGCGGCCGTCGGTGATCAGCGCGACGTCCTCGCCGAGGCCGCGCCCCTGCAACTGGATCGTCAGCATCACCATTTCGGGCATGCCGGGGCCGCCGACCGGGCCGACATTGCGCACCACAATCACATTGCCCGGCACGATCGTGCCGGCCCGGATCGCGGCCATCGTCTCGGCCTCGGATTCGAACACGCGCGCGGTGCCGCGGAACCGACCCTTTTCGAGCACCTTGCCCGACAGCTTCAGCAGGCAGCTTTCGGGCGCGAGGTTGCCCTTCAACACGCTGATGTGATTGTTCGGCGGCGCGATCGGTTTTTCCACCGGGAGCACGATCTGCTGCGGCGCCATCTGGTCGAGCGTCGGCACCGCGGCGAGATTTTCCGCCAGCGTCTTGCCCGTCACCGTTATGACGTCGCCATGCAGCAGGCCGGCGCGGAGCAATTCCTTCATCACCACCGGCACGCCGCCGATCAGGTGCAGGCTTCCCATCGCGAACGGGCCGTGCGGCTGCAGGTTGGCCAGCAGCGGAACGCGCTCGCCGATTTGCTGGATGCGTTCGATTCCGATCGGCACCTGCGCCTCGCGGGCGACCGCCAGCAGATGCAGGTACATGTTGGTCGAACCGCCCATCGCATAGACGGTCGTGATCGCGTTCTCGAAGGCGCGTTCGGTCATGATGTCGCGCGGCCGGATGCCGGCCTCCATCAACCGGTACAGCGCGTCGACCGAGGCACGCGCCTGCGCCCGGACATCGGCATGGATATCGCTGCCGGCGTTGTAGTCGGCAGGATGCGAAGCGCCGCGCGGCAGCATCATGCCGATCGCTTCGGCAATCGTGCTCATGGTGTTGGCGGTGAACATCGCGCCGCAGGTGCCGCTGCCCGGCATCACGTTGCGCTCGACTTCCAGCAGTTCCTCGCCCGAGAGGCGGCCGGACTCGTTGGCGGCCCGCGCTTCGGCGTAGTCGAGGATGGTGAGGTTATTGCCTTTGGCGGCCCAGGCGCCGAACGAGACGCTGCCCGGCGTGCTGGTGCCGGGATAGAGCACGAGGCCGAACGCATTGGTCCGCGCCAACGGCATCAGCGCGGCGGCGCCGGTTTTGTCGCAGCCGGAAATCACGATCATGGCGTCGCCATGGTGGGCGTAGTGGCCGATCTCGAAGCAATCGGCGACGACATCGCGGGACGCGAGGCTGTAGCCCGCCGTGGGCGTGCCCTGGGTCAGGGCGTCAGAAACGGCCGGCGCGCCGACGACGAGGCCCTGCCCGCCGCGCTCGGCGAGAATCTCGATCAGCAAATCGCTGATGGTGCGCACCCGGTTATTGCAGCGATGGGCGTTGGTCCAGGCGCTGGCGATCGTCACCACCGCGCTGGTCTGCTCGGCGCGGTCCGGATCGAAGCCGGCGGCGCGCAATTCGACCCGCGATTTCTTCCAGTAGAGGCTGCTGTCCTGTGTCATGATGGGCTCACGATCTCGTTTGACGGATGACTTGATTCACTTGCCGTCGTCGAGGCTGACGATAACGGCGGCGTTGGCGATGATGATGGAGTCGCCGCCGGTTTCAGCGGGAATTTCGAGCCCGCCCTTCACGGCCGTGACGGTGATGGTGCCGTAGGGCAGTTCCTTGGCGACATCTGCGGTATCGACCAGGCTCGGATCGGGCACGGCGATGGTGACGTCCACGAACATGTCCTTGGCGGTCTTGTCCAGCATCCGGAAGAAGCCGAGGCTGGAATGGCGGATGGCGTCGGAGACGGCGCGCTTGGCGGCCTTGGTGGCGTCCTTGCCGTGAACGTCGACGCCCATGCCCATTTCGGTGATGCAGCGCACGCGTGCCATGGAGTTTCCTCTTGTTGTTTTTGGAGTGGGTATCAGTGCTGAACTCTGATTATCACGATTTCATACGGGAACTTATCGAGATATGTGGCCGGTAAACCACAATCGTCAACGACATTAAGCAGATCGTAACCGCGCGATTGCCGCGGAATCAACGAATCAACTAGACCGCTAAGTGGGGTAGGAAGCGGAGAGTGTCATGAGAGTAGCTTCCTTAGAGAGTGTATTGACGGCGGCCACACTGGTATCGGCCATCGTCGTGGTGCTGTGGGGAATCAGGATTTTCCAGGGCATATGAGCAGACGGGACGCTTTCGTCGGAACAGAGACCTCCACTCAAGAAGAGGCTCGCGATTAAAGCATCACTCCGCGGCGGCGGAGGCCTTCTGTTCCCTTGCATACGATCGAATAGCCGGGCACTGGTGTGTCCAGACACGCATTGAGTTTGGTTGGCGTTCTTGGCGCGAGATCGGCGCCGGCCACGAAAATATTTGGTTTCAAGTCTCTCATGCATTTCAGCTTCTATGTGATGATTGCCGCGCTGGTTCTGGTCGGCTTCGAAGTCGCCTATGCGCTCTATCAACTGACGCTGTTCGTTCTTTAACCCCCGTCATTGCGAGCCAACGGGTCGGCGCGAAGCGCCGCCCGATGACAGGCTCCGCGAAGCAATCCATTTTTTCTTTGCGCGGCGAGATGGATTGCTTCGTCGCTACGCTCCCTTGCACAAACGCTTCGCGTTTATTGCAGGCAATGACGTTGTGAGACATGCGCTCTTAATCTCGCGGCGCGATGCGCCCGAAGTTTTGCACTGCGTGTCCCTGCTGGAGAACAGAGGGCGCGGGGAAGACCGGGTGCGCGCTGCACCCGCGGTCTCGCAGGCATGATGCATAACAAGATGCGCCCACGAGCATACAGGTTCAGCGGAGAACACTCCGGCCTCCCCCACGCAATGGCTTTACGGCTTATACGCGTTCGCCCTGGTGACCGGCTTTCTTGCCACCATCATCTGCAAGAGCTTTCGCCCCTACACGACTTGACGCCAGCACCGGGACGTCAGGCCCACACGACTTCACCGTACGCAAAAGCCACGCTCGTCAGTCGCAGCTTCGCGTCCACCGCATCCCACCGCACGGTCGTGACGATCGCGATCGCCCCTCTTGTTGCCGTGAGACGGGCGAAGTTAAACGTCTGATTTGCCCGACGGGGCAACGGAAATATTTTTACGCGAAGGGCTGGACAGCTTTTGGTTGATTTGCCCGTCGTGCCAATTTGTCGCGGACGTGCGTGAAGATCGCGCTTGCGCGGGAGGCGAAGCAGTCTGCAGTTCAAACCCAGCCGCCCCGCGCCATGATCGCGGCGCAGAGCAGGATGAGGACGATCGCAAACAGCTCGGCGTGGATAATCGCAGTAACCAGCCGCAACTGCTTCGCGCTGACCTTAGGCACCAGCCCTTCCCGCAGCGGCTTGTTCCAGGACAGGAATTCGACGGTCGGGATAACAGACAACAGCCCTACCAGGATGAAGATCGAGAATTTCGCGAGAAACGCGTGGCTGTGGAAATAATAGTCCGAGCCCTTCTCGAAGAAAAATACCCGGCACAGCCCAACGATCAACAGGAAGCCGGCGGCGATGCCGAGCACCATGTCCGTGACCTGCAGCCGGCGCGCCGACGATAGCGTCAGCTCCTGCCGGATCAGCGTGAACTCCACCGCCAGCGCCGCCACCAGCGTGAAGGCCGCGAGGTGATGCAGGAAGGCAAACAGCGTGGACATGGCGTGGGCTCCCTTTCAGAGGAATCTGGGCAACGGTGAACGGTCCGCAAGACTGCCGTGTGACGGACGGCTGCCCTGCGCCGGACGCGGCGCAGCCTGATCGACAATACCGACGATGCTGCCTAAAATCGGGCAAGACCGCAACGAACGCACAACGAACGCACAAGGAGGGGCAAACCCTCCGGCAGGGCGTCGTGCTGCCGTTCGCGCCGACCGAGGCCGCACGAAAGGATGCCAACGAGCCCCGGCCATCGATCGAAGCGCGGTATGCGGATGATGCGGTGTATGTTGCGGCGGTGAAGCGCGAGGCCGCGCGTGCGGTGGCGGAGCGGTTGCTGCTGGAAGAGGATGCGGTGCGTTCGGTCGAGGCGGTGAAGCAAGGGACGCTGGCGAAGCTTGGGCAGTTGAGATTCGTAGGGTGGGTTAGCGCAGCGTAACCCACCGAATCTCGCTCCACGGTCGGTCCCGATGAGTTCCATGCGGGAACTTTTAAAACGCTTCTTCGATTGGCGCGGTTACACCAATTCCTGGTGACAGCTCCTTCTGCACATTCAGTTTAATTTGCGGATCAGAACGAAGTCTGATTCTCTGCCACTGGGGTATTCACATCGACACTAACGGGGGCACCATGCTGTTGCGTGGGATCGGCGCTATTGCGCTGACGTTATCTCTTTCATCCGGGGCGCTGGCAGAGCGAGGCGTTGTGCAGCGCGTATCCTGCGCGATGGTTCGGGTTTACGTGGCGAAGTATTCAGCTTCGGCAGCAGAAATGTGGGCGCGAAGTCACGGCGCAACCGATGCGCAGATCGAGGCTGCGCGCGAATGCTTGAAAGGCACAACGGAGCGGACCGCGCAGGCTGCTCGCTGGTCATCTCAATAATCGCCGGCTTTGCAGGGTAGGTTGGCCGAGGGCGTAACCCACCAAAGTCTCGATCCGCGGTTGGTTTGGCGGTGGGTTACGGCTTCGCCT
Organism: Bradyrhizobium ottawaense; assembly: GCF_900099825.1. NCBI lineage: Bacteria > Pseudomonadati > Pseudomonadota > Alphaproteobacteria > Hyphomicrobiales > Nitrobacteraceae > Bradyrhizobium > Bradyrhizobium ottawaense. Next base: position 209,072 of record NZ_LT629693.1, read on the forward strand.
AACCCACCCTACGAAGGTCACGCGTCGCAAAATCTCACAACGGCAAATTGTCGTGCTTCTTCATCGGCGTTTCGACGTGCTTGTCTTTCAGCATCGCCAGCGCGCGGGCGATCCGCTTTCGCGTCGAGTGCGGCATGATGACGTCGTCGAGATAGCCGCGCTCGGCGGCGATGAAGGGGGACAGGAAACGGTCTTCGTATTCCTTGGTGCGCGCGGTGATCTTGTCGGCGTCGCCGATGTCGGAGCGGAAAATGATTTCCACGGCGCCCTTGGCGCCCATCACGGCGATCTGCGCGGTCGGCCAGGCGTAGTTCATGTCGGCGCCGATTTCCTTCGATGCCATCACGTCGAAGGCGCCGCCATAGGCCTTGCGGGTGATGACGGTGACGAGCGGCACCGTGCACTGGGAATAGGCGAACAACAGCTTGGCGCCGTGCTTGATCAGGCCGCCATATTCCTGGGCGGTGCCCGGCAGGAAGCCCGGCACGTCCACAAACGTCACGATCGGGATGTTGAAGGCATCACAAAAACGGACAAAGCGCGCGGCTTTCCGTGAAGCGTCCGAGTCGAGCACGCCCGCCAGCACCATCGGCTGGTTGGCGACGAAGCCGACCGTGCGGCCGGCGATACGGCCGAACCCGGTGACGATGTTCCTGGCAAAGGTTTCCGAAATCTCGAAGAAGTCGCCCTCGTCCACAACCTTCAGGATCAGTTCCTTCATGTCGTAGGGTTTGTTCGGATTGTCGGGGATCAGCGTGTCGAGCGACATGTCGACGCGTTCGATATCGTCAAAACTCGGCCATTCCGGCACGCCGTCGGTGTTGTTGGACGGCAGGAAATCGATCAGCCGGCGCATCTGCAGCAACGTCTCGACGTCGTTTTCGAACGCGCCGTCGGCGATCGAGGAACGCGTCGCGTGCACCGAGGCGCCGCCGAGTTCTTCTGCGGTGACCACTTCGTTGGTCACGGTCTTCACCACGTCGGGGCCGGTCACGAACATGTAGCTCGTGTTCTTCACCATGAAGATGAAGTCGGTCATCGCCGGCGAATAGACGTCGCCGCCGGCGCAGGGGCCCATGATGACGGAGATTTGCGGGATCACGCCTGACGCAATGACGTTGCGGCGGAAGACATAGGAATAGCCTGCCAGCGCCGCGACGCCCTCCTGGATGCGTGCGCCGCCGGCGTCATAGAGCCCGATGATCGGCGCCCGCGCCTTCATCGCCATGTCCTGCAATTTTGTAATTTTCAGCGCGTGGGTTTCGGACAGCGAGCCGCCGAACACGGTAAAATCCTTGGCGAACACGAACGTCTTGCGGCCGTTGACGGTGCCCCAGCCGGTGACGACGCCGTCGCCGGGCACCTTGGTCTTCTCCATGCCGAATTCGGTGGAGCGGTGCTCGACGAACATGTCGAATTCCTCGAACGAGCCCTTGTCGAGCAACAGCTCGATGCGCTCCCGCGCGGTCAGCTTGCCGCGGGCGTGCTGCGCCTCGATGCGCTTTTCGCCGCCGCCGAGCTTGGCGCCGGCGCGCCGTTCTTCGAGGGTGTCCAAAATATCTTTCATCTGCTTCCGCCCGTCTTGGCTACGATTTGAGGGCCTTCTAACACGGCCTTTTCCGAACCGGAAACACCCCTCCCGGCATCTGGTACCGCCGCCCTGCAGCCCCTATATCCGCTCCCTCAACCCGAGGCGACGGCAAGGGGACGGCATGACCGATACCGCAAGCACCAACAACCCGGCCGCCGACAGCCCGAACGCCGAGACGCCCGGCACTGACGGCCCGGGCGCCGCCACCGGCGGCGTGCGAACGCTGCTCCGGCTGGAGGGCCTGGCGCTGTTTACCGGGATGACGCTGCTGTACGGGGTCTGGGACGGATCCTGGTGGATTTATGCCATCCTGTTCCTGGCGCCCGATCTTAGTTTCGCGGCCTACCTCGCCGGGCCGAAGTTCGGGGCCATGGTCTACAATGCCGCCCACAGCTATCTGGCGCCGATGGCGATGATGACGTTCGGATTTGCCGCCTCCTCGCCGCTGGTGCTCTCGATCGCGATGATCTGGCTGGCCCATATCGGCTTCGACCGCATGCTGGGCTACGGCCTGAAATACACCGCCGGTTTCGGGTTTACCCATCTCGGGCGGATCGGAAAGCCGAAGGCCGATGCCTAGCACCAGCCCTACTTCTCCCCGTCCTTGAACGGCGGCTCCTTGCCCGGAGGCACGTTCTGCTCCGCCATCGCCAGCAGCATCGCCACCATGACGTAGTTGCCGGCAACCGCGGTGAGATCGACGATCTGCTGGTCGTTGAATGCCTTCTTGGCACGCGCCCAGGTGTCGTCGGAGACCTTGTGCGTGGTCGTCAATTCGGTGACGAAATCGTACACCAGCGCTTCGTCGTCGGCCATTTTGGACGGGCGCTGGCCGGCTTTCAAGTCGGCGAGAATGTCCGCCGACAGTCCGGCCTTGGTCGCGATCGGCGCGTGCGCGAACCATTCGATCTGCGACCGCCACTGCCGCGCGATGATCAAGATCGCAAGTTCATTGAGCTTGTGCGGGACCGACGTTTGCCAGCGCAGATAGTGAAACAGGTCGAACAACAACTGCCCCAGCACGGGGCTGCGGATCATCGGGTTATAGGGTCCGCCGAGGCCGACGCTGGAGACCTTTACGATCTGCTCGCCGAGCGGCTTCTGCTTGTCGTCGAGCTGCTCGAGGGTCAATTGCGGAAAACGCGGCGCCTTGCTGCTCATTATTTCCTCCGGTTTTTTTTATGAACCGGAAGCTAGTCGAACGCCGTGATGCTGGCCAGCCGCTGATGGCGCGGGTCAGCCCGTCAGATCGCCACGATATCGACGAGGCATTGCTGCGTCACCGTCATGCGCGCCGGAATCTGGCTGGGGTCGCGCACGTCCATGTTCATCGCGAACACCGTCTGCTGGCTGCCCTTCTCGGCCCAGCCGACCATCCAGCCCAGCGACGGCTTGTCGATCTCCGCGCCCAACAGACCGCTCTTGACGTGGAGGGTGGCGTCGCCGACTTTCGTCACCGGCAGGATGTCACGCACCAGGTCCTGGCTGCGTTTGGAAACCGGCAGCACGCCGCGCCGCAGGCGGTCGACGAAATCGACCTGCTGGATCGGGTCGATGCGCATGTTCCCGGTCAGCCAGAACTGGTCGATGCCGCCGCCGATGTCGCGGTTGCCGTAGTCGAGCAGGTCGACATATTTCTGCATGCGCTCCGCCCCGATGCGGCGCGCGATCTCCTGATAGACCGGCACGGCAGACGCCGCGATCGCCGAGCGCAAGGTGTGGTCCTTGTTCCAGGCATCGATGCTGCGGGTCACGCCGTCCCACTTGAAGACGTCCTTGTCGGGATCGGCGACCACGCCGGTCTCCAGCGCAATGATCGAATTCGGAATCTTGAAGGTCGAGGCCGGCAACTTGGCCTCGCCCGAGCGCACCTTGTCGCTGGCAATGATCAGGTAGTCGTCGACCTTGTAGCCGACGAAGGTGCCTTCGGTGCCGAGATCGAAAAACCGCTTGGCTAGATCTTCGCGAAATTCGCTGCGCTGGTAGGAGACGTTGGCAAAGCTGCGCGACGGCAACAGGCCGGCGGCGGCAAGAAGACCGAGCGCGTGGCGGCGATGGATCACGGGTTGTATCCGGGCTGGTTGAAGGACGGGAACGATGTGGACGGCATCGTGGTAATACGATGACTGCGAGGGCCTGATTTGGCGGGTTTCTAGCGGATTCTGCCCGACAGCCGAAGCACGAAAATCAGCACTTCGGCAACGGCCTTATACAGATCCGCCGGGATTTCATCGCCGAGTTCGACATTGGACAAGGCGCCCGCCAGCACCTCGTTCTCCTCGATCGGGATGTCGTGCTCTTTGGCGAGTTCGATGATCCTGGCGCCGATGACGCCCTTGCCCTTGGCAACGACCCGCGGCGCGCCTGTCTTGTCGTAGTGCAGCGCGACCGCGAGCTGGTTCCTGACATCGACGGTCATAGCGCGCGATCCAGGAAATGCCCGGCGCGCGCGGGCGTGGCCTGTGGCGGGTTGCCGTCACGGATCACGATGTCGCCGGGTTGCAGCTCGGCGCGGCTGAGCGCCTGGCTCAGTTGCGAGGCCCCGGCACGCAGTTGCGCCGCGGTCGCCGGCCGTTCCGCCCACATCCGCACCGAGGTCTTGTCGCCAACGAGCGAAATCTGCGCGTGGATCGGGCCTGACGGTTCGACGTCGATCGAAAAGCGCGCCCGCCACACCCGTTTGGCGGCCTCGACGGCCTCGCCGCCGCCGTCACGGGAAATCTCGAACTGCGCCATCGCCGTACCCTGCGGCGTCACGAACGGAATCTCGAAATTCCAGCTTGGCGCCGTGGTATCGATGCGTGGCCCCGCCATATCGATATGGTCCGGCAGCGAGGCGACCTGCAGCAGGGTTTGCCGTGCGATCGCCGCATCGGTGTTATCGAGCAGATGATGCGCGGTGGTGCCAAGCGGCGCATCCGGCGCAATCGAGGGAGCAGCGATCGGCTGCGGTGTCGGCGCCGAGCCGCGGAACGGCGGCGGCGGCGTATTGGTGTGGACGGTCACGTCGCCGTCACGGATGTCCTTCAGCGTGGCCGCAAGCCGCGCCGGGTTGCCGAGTTCCTGCAGTGCTTCCTGCAGCAGGTTCAAGGTCGCGCCCGCGGTCGATCCGGCGTGCAGGGCCGCTGCCAGCCCGCTGCGGCCGCCAACGGCGGTTTGCACGAGATCCTCCGCCGCAGCCACGCGCGCCTGCGGCAGCATGATTTCCCGGACCTCGAGTTCCGGCGCTGATGGCGCAAGGCTTGACGATCCAAGGCTTGCGGCCGCCGAAGCGTTTGGCGTTGCCGCCTGCGCCGCGACAGACGGCGGCGGAGCTGCCGCCGTCGCACTGGTGCCGAGCGCGGTTTGCAGCGTCTGGCGCAGCACGATCAGCGCGGCTTTCAGATCGGGCGCGCCGGTTGGAGGAACCGAACCGGACGCCAGCGAGGCTTCCAGCAGAATCCCGGATTTCTGAAACGCCGATTTGATGTCGCTGCCGTCGAGATTTTGATCGAGGCTGGTCTGCTGCGCCAGCACCTGCGCAATCGCCTGCTGCAATTTTGGTGGCAGGTTGCCCGACGATGCCGCGGCGCCGAGATTGGCGAACAGCGGCGCGAGACTGTTCTGTTCGGTGGCCGCGCTCTGCGCCGCTGCCGACACCGCCGCGCGCTCGATCGGCGTCAGCACACTTTTTTGCGCGACGATGGTCGGGCGATTGGCGACATCGACCTGCGCATCCGATGACAGCGTCACCGCATCCGGTGAGGCGCCCGCCGTATCGCCGCCCTGCCCGACCAGAGCGAGGCGGATGCCGTCGCTGGTGTGCGAGACCGCGAGCTGCAGCGCCTGACCCTGCTGCAGCGGAATCTGCGTGCCGACTTCGATCGAGAGGTTGGCAATAGCGATCCGCACCAGATCTGCGGAGAGAACCTGCAGCACCTGGGCGTTGACCACGCTTCCCGGCTGCAGCACGAGCTCCGGCGCCACGCCGCCAACCTGTTGGGCGGCGAGCACGGGGTTCACGGGATTGATCGAAATCGCCATGTATCGAGGTCTCGGCCAGGTCCAGAACCTAACCCGGCGTCGTAAACCTCTCGTTAATTAATCCCAAGTGGCTGATTTTGTGACGGACTACTTCTTCTTGGCCCCGCCTTTTGAACCCGCGTCGACGCACATCTGGACTTCATAAGCGAGCCTGCCAGTGTCCGAATTGCTGACGTAGCCCGTGTAGCTTTTCAGGCAGCAAGCCTTGCCGGTGGGCCCGGGATTTTGGGTCACACATCTTCCCAGGGCCCCCGTGTATTGGGCATTGGCGACTGACGGGACCGCGAACAAAGGCAGGGCAACAGCCGACAGCAAGACAATCGTGGATCGAACACTCATCAAAATCATCCTCTTGAAAAATTCGACCGGCGTAGCGCGACAGGCAATTGTCACGGCGACAAGACGCCGTGACATCGCACGTCCACCCGCTTCCTTAGGAGAGCAGATGACGGCGTGCGAAGCTACGAGCAAAACGCGGTGGAACAAGATCGCCCAGGGGCCAACCTGTATCAGCCCTTCAACGTCTTCAGGATGTCGGCCGCGGCCCTGAAATCGACCAGGCGGGCGGCGCGGCGGGCCGCGACCTCCTCGTCCAGGCCCCATTTTTCGATGTTCCAGTCTTCATCGACATGGGCGGCGGCCCAGACCTGCTCCGGGTCCAGCACCCCGTGCAGCAGCGCCAGTGCCAGCAGCGCCGAACCGGTCAGGGTCGTCACCACATGGAGCGCTGCGACCGGCCAGGGATCGGCCGGAAACACCGCCCGCGCCGCTCTTATCGCCTGCTCCGGCTGGGTGACATGCACGATGCCTTCAGAGAGGATGAAATGGGCCCCGAGATCGTTCGCGGCCCACGACAGCACCGGATCCCAATGCGCGGCCTCCCTTGTCACCAGCGCCGCGGGATGGCCGGCGCGGTAGAACAGCAAATCGGTGCCGAGATATTTTGCGGCGTCCTCGGCCACCGCATCGACGTGGTCGCCGACTTCGGCGACGCTGTTGGCAAAGCGCGTCAGCGGCATGGTCAGGGGATCGATGGTCTCGCTTTGCGCCTCCCATTCCGCCGCGATCGCCTCGGCGATCCCGCGGTTGGGGGCGACGACATGACGCCCGGAAGGCGTGCGGATCGGCTTGCCGTCGAGCGTGACGGCAAACCCGCCCTCCGCCTCGGCAAAGCCTGCGGCCTTGTAAAAGCGCTTGCGCTGCGGGGTACGCGTGCCGCGCCGGACCGCTTCCTCCGGATCGAGCCCGGATTGTCCGGCGACCTCATCGAATAGTTCACGCATGCGTTTTCGGCTTCCGGCGGATGGTATAATCTAGCCCTGACAATACGATATCGGTGGGTACAAAGAAAGCTGATGAGGCCGTTGAAGCGTTTTGTGATTCTTGCCCTGCTCGCTGGGCTTGGCGTGGCGCCGGCCAAGGCCGGGTTCCGATCGCCGGAATCGCTGATCCGTAACGTCTATGCCTATTACGGCAACGGCGCCGCCGAGCTCTCCAGGGGGCTGCCGCGCGATCCCGAGACCGCACGCCAGTTCTTCGATCCAGGCCTGCGCACAGCCTGGGCCGCGCCGCGGGATCAGCCCTACGATTTTCTGGTCCAGAGCCCGACCTGGAAGCTGGGCCCGGTTTCGACCGCGATCCTGCGCAAGCAATTCGACAAGACCTATGTCGCCGTCAGCTTCGCCAACCATGGCCGAGCCATCACCCTGAATTTCATCGTCGTCAACGGCCCCGACGGCTGGGTGATTTCGGACGTCGAAAGCCCGCACGACTCGCTGCGGCTGTTCCTCGACCAGTTCCGGCGCTGAGAATCTCGTCATGCCCGGGCTTGTCCCGGGCATCCACGTCTTAACTGCATTGGCGAAGAAAGACGTGGATGGCCGGGACAAGCCCGGCCATGACGGAGAATCAGGGTTGCCCGTCACGGCTTCTGGTAGATCACCTGCCCCGCACGGATGGTATAGGTGACCTTGGCGAGGTTGCGGACGTCGGCCAGGGGATCGCCGTCGAGGACCGCGAGATCGGCATCAAACCCCTTCTCGACCCTGCCCTTGTTCGTGGCCTTGAAATAGGTGGCCGGGTTGGTCGTCAGCGAGGCCAGCACCTGCCTTTCCCCGAGCACGCGGTGCATCAGCTCGACTTCGCGCGAGGTGTCATAGAGCTTGATGAAGCCGATATCGGTTCCAAACAGAACAACACCGCCATTGTCGGAAAACTGCTTGAGCTGGCCGACGGCAGCGGCGACCACGCGCTCGGTCACGGCGGGATCGAGCACAACGGTGGTAAACAGCGACAGTGTCGGAATCAGCGCGATCCCCTGCGATTTGAAGCGCGCGAGCTGCTCGGGCGTGTAGCCGGATTGGCTGGACGCGGTGTGGGCGAGCACGTCGACGCCGGCCTCGATCACCGTGTCCACGCCGGTCTTGTTCTGCGGATGGGCGAACACCGGCTTGCCCTGGCCATGCGCGACGTCGACTGCCGCTCTGGCGACAGCGGGCTCCATGTTGACGACCGGCCTGTCGCCCATGAACGCGCCGGTAAACAGCTTGATGCCGTCGAGGCCCATGGCGAGGTAGTCGCGCGATAGTTTCGCGGCCTCTTCCGGCGTGGCGACTTCCGGCAGCGGCACCTCGCGCGGGATGTAGACGGGGTGACCGCCTTTCGGGAACATATTGCCCGCAAAGAAGATGTTGGGACCGGGCACTTCGCCCGAGTTGACGCGGCGGCGCAGCGGCAGCGAGTCGTCGGGGTCAGAGCCCAGATCCCATACGCTGGTAAACCCCCAACGCGTCAGCATTTCCTGCATGTGCGCTTCGAGCGTCACCGCCGGCGCGGCACCGGCATTTCGCCACACCGGCTCCGTGAAGTGGACATGGCTGTTCCAGAACCCGGCCACGATGGTCTTGCCGGTGCAGTCGATGACGCGGATATCGGCGGGGATCTGAACCTCGCTTCGGCTGCCGATCGCGGTGATCACGCCGTTGGTCGCGATGATGACAGCGTCGGCGAGTGGCGCGGCCTCCGGTGAGGCGTAGACAGTGCCGCCCGTCAGAACGAGCGTCTGCGCGTCAGCGGTGGCCCAAGTCTCACTGATGACGAATAGAAAAAACGCGGCACGCAACAGATTGCGGATCATTGGCGAAGCCCTCGAATTTTCACCCGACCGCCGGGTGTCAAAAAATGCGATAGCCGATGATGACGTTTCCGGTTTGACAGTTGTTGCGCTTCTTCCTCCTCCCGTCATGCCCGGCCTTGTGCCGGGCATCCACGTCTTTGCAGTTTCGCAGCAGGAAAGACGTGGATGGCCGGGACAAGCCCGGCCATGACGAAACCAATTTGACGCGCGCCCTATTCCTCCGGCGCGTTCTCGATCGGATCGAACCGGTCGGCTTCGAGTCCGAGCAGGTTCCAGGACTGCAGCATATGCGGCGGCAGCGGCGCGGATGCATCGATCACGCCACCGCGCGGATGCGGGATCACGATCCGGCGCGCCAGCAGATGCAGACGGTTCTGGATGCCGCCCGGCAAATCCCAGTTCTCCTTGTTGAAATATTTGGGATCGCCGATGATGGCGTGATCGATATGCGCCATGTGGGTGCGCAACTGATGGGTTCGCCCGGTCACCGGCTTCAGCGACACCCAGGCGAGCTTCTGCGCCGAGGTTTCGACCACGGCGTAGTACGTGACCGCGTGGCTTGCGCCCTCGTCGCCGTGCTTGGCGATCCGCATGATGGTGTCGTCTTCGCTCTCTTCCTTGGCCAGATAGGTCGAGATGCGGCCCTGCTTCGGCTTCGGTACGCCCGCGACCAGCGCCCAGTAGATCTTGCGCGCCGAGCGATGGCGGAACGAACCGGTCATCGCGGTCGCGGCAAAGCGGGTTTTCGCAATCAGAAGACAGCCGGCGGTGTCCTTGTCGAGCCGGTGCACCAGCCGCGGCTTTTGCCCCTTGGCATCGCGCATCACTTCCAGCATGTCGTCGACATTGCGCGTGATGCCGGAGCCGCCCTGCACCGCCAGGCCTGCGGGCTTGTTCAGCACCATGACGTCGGCGTCCTCGAACAGGATCATGTCCTTGAGCGCCTGCAGCGTCTTGGCACCGGCCTCCGAGAGCTGGCCCGCGGCCTTCGGCGTATCGAGTTTCAGCGGCGGAATGCGAATGCTCTGCCCCTCCTCGATCCGGTCCTTGCTGTCGGCGCGCTTGCCGTTGACGCGCAGTTCGCCTTTACGGACGATGCGCTGGATATGGGAGAACGACAGGCCGGGAAAACGCGCTTCGAGAAAGCGGTCGACCCGCATGTTGTTCTCGTCCGCCGTCACCACGACGGTCTGGACTTTTGTCGGCAACGGCGGCAGCTCGACGACGACCTTCTCGGGCTCGGCGACGAATGGTTTTGGCGCGCGGGGCGCCGCCGACGGGGACCGCGGCGGCGCTTTGGCGCCGGTCCGGTGCGGCGGCCGCTCGGCCTGCGAGCCACGGTAGGGACGCGCGCCCTTGGGGCGATCGCCCGCCGGGCGGAGAGGTTTCTTGACGCGACGGCTCATGGTGGGTGTGGCTCCGGCCAAGCGTTTTCGAGCGAAGTGGGTAGCGGTTCGCCTAGCAATCAAGCTTGCGCAGATTGCGTAGACTTATCTGCGGTAGAAAACGCGTCAAAACTAAAGGATCTAAGCCGTTGGGTAGCCCAAATGCCGCGAATCGTCACGGTGAAATCAGTACAAATCGGCCCTGACATCGGTCATGCTGGGCCAAACAGGCCGAAAACACGGGGGATCGGGGATGGCGCTGGCGAAATCAGTCTTGGCGATGGTGGCGGCGCTGGTGGCAGGCCAGGCCTTGGCCCAACAGAGCCCCATGCCGGAGGAACTGGCCTGGAAACTGACGGAAATTGGCCGCGTCATCGACCCGCCCAAGACCGCGGCGCTGTACGTGCCGATGCAGCAGAAGGAGCCGTATGCCGGCGTCAAGACCGAGCGCGACGTCAAATACGGTCCGGCCGATCGCCACCTGCTCGACGTCTTCATGCCGGAGGCCAATTCAGCCGCGCGGCCGGTGTTGATCTACATCCATGGCGGCGGCTTCGTCGCCGGCAACAAGCGCGGGCCCGGCAGCCCGTTCTTTGACAACGTCATGCTGTGGGCGGTCAGAAGCGGCTTTGTCGGCGTCAACGCCACCTACCGGCTGGCGCCGCAGTCGCCCTGGCCGGCGGGCACCGAAGACATCGCCGCTGTGGTCGGCTGGGTTGCCAGCGAGATTGGCGCGCGCGGCGGCGATCCCGCACGCATCTATCTGATGGGACATTCGGCCGGTGCGATCCATGTCGCCAATTACGTCTCGCATCCCGAATTTCACAAGGTGAAGGACGGCGGCCTCGCAGGCGCGGTGATGGTGTCCGGCCTCTATGAACTCGGCAAGGCGCCGCTTGGCAATGGCGAGATCGCCTATTACGGCACCGATCCCTCGCGCTATGCCGAGCGTTCCGCGCTGGCCGGCCTGCTCGCGACGAAAACGCCGCTGATGATCACGGCAGCCGAACTCGACCCGCCCCCCTTCGTCGAACAATTCGAGCTTTTGAAACAGGCGAGTTGCAAACGAGCGAGCGGATGCGCGCACGCGACGATGCTGCCGCAGCACAGCCACATGTCGGAGGTGTATTCGATCAACACCGCGGACGGCCGCCTGACGGATGAGATTTTGGAGTTTGTGAAGACGGGGAAATAGTGGCCGCGCACGCCGTCATGGCCGGCCTTGTGCCGGGCATGACATCAACTACCCCGTTCCCGCCGCAACTTCGCCCAATAATCCAGCCTTTTCCGGATTTCGCGCTCAAAGCCGCGGTCGGGCGGATCGTAAAAAGTCTGGCGACCCAGCGCTTCCGGGAAGTAATCCTGGCCGGAGAACGCATCCGGCGTGTCGTGGTCGTATTCGTAGCCGCCGCCATAGCCCTCCTGCTTCATCAGCTTGGTCGGCGAATTCAAAATGTGTTTCGGCGGCAGCAGCGAACCGCCCTCCTTTGCCGCGCGCATCGCCGCACCAAACGCCTTGTAGGCGGCGTTGGATTTCGGCGCAGTGGCGAGGTAGATCACGGCCTGCGCGATCGCGAGTTCGCCTTCGGGATGCCCTAGGAAATCATAGGCGTCCTTGGCGGCGTTGCAGATCACCAGCGCCTGCGGATCGGCAAGCCCGATGTCCTCGACCGCCATCCGCACCACGCGGCGCGCCAGAAACAGCGGATCCTCGCCGGCATCCATCATGCGCGCGAGATAATACAGCGCCGCATCGGGATCAGAGCCGCGCACCGACTTATGCAGCGCCGAGATCAGGTTGTAATGACCGTCGGCAGACTTGTCGTAAATCGGCGCCCGGCGCTGCAGGATGTCCTGCAACTGCTCGGCGTTGAACACTTCGTCCTTGCGCGCGGCGCGCCAGACTTCTTCCGCCAAGGTCAGCGCGGCGCGGCCGTCGCCATCGGCCATTCGCACCAGTACGGCACGCGCTTCGGCATCGAGCGGCAGCTTCTTGCCCTCGACCTTCTCGGCATGGGCGTAGAGTTTTTCGACCGCGAGCGGATCGAGCGAATGAAACACCAGCACGCGCGCCCGCGACAGCAAGGCGGCGTTGAGCTCGAACGACGGGTTCTCGGTGGTGGCGCCGACCAGCACCACGGTGCCGTCTTCCATCACAGGCAGAAACGAATCCTGCTGCGCGCGGTTGAAGCGATGCACCTCGTCGACGAACAGCAGCGTGCCCTTGCCCATCTCGCGGCGGGCACGCGCAGCGTCGAACACCTTTTTCAGGTCGGCGACGCCGGAAAACACCGCCGAGATCTGCTCGAAATGCAGTTCGGTGGCATCCGCCAGGAGCCGCGCCACCGTGGTCTTGCCGGTGCCGGGCGGTCCCCAGAACACCAGCGAGCCCAGCGTGCGGGTCTCCAGCATCCGCGTCAGCGCGCCGTCGGGGCCGAGGATGTGGTCCTGACCGACGACGTCGGACAGCGCCTGCGGGCGCAACCGGTCCGGCAATGGACGCGGGGCATCCTGTTCCATCCCTGCCGCGGCAAAGAGGTTGGCCGCCTCGCGAGGTTGCTTTGGGCTCATCCGCCGAGCGTCACGTTGATCTGCTGGCCGCCGCGCACCACGGTGATGCGCCACAGCCTCGACGCTGTTTTCGAGGCCTTGTCGAGATCGCTGGTCTTGGCGATCTTCTGGTTGTTGACCGCAAGAATAATATCGCCCTTCTGGAAGCCGACGCTGGCGGCGGTACCGCCATCCTCGAGATCGATCACCACGACACCTTCGGTCTGGGAATCCAGATGCAGTTCGTCGGCAACCGCCGGCGAAATATTGGCGACCTTGGCGCCCTGGAACGGCGAGCGCGCGGAGAGCGTGATTTCGTCGCGGTTGGTGTCGGGCGCGGTCTCCAGCGGCACCGTCAGCTTCACGGTCTTGCCGGCGCGTTGCACGTCGATCTGCGCGTTGCCGCCGAGCGGGCGCGTGGCGAAGCGATAGTCGAACGCGTTGGGATCGTCGATCGCCTGCCCTTCGATCGCAACGATCAGGTCGGACAGTTTCAGGCCGGCGCGCGCCGCCGGACTGTTGGGCGCGACATTGGCGACCAGCGCGCCGTTCGGCAGCTTCAGTCCCAGCGTCTCGGCGATTTCAGGCGTCACCGCCTGCAGCCGCGCGCCGAGCCACGGGCGCTTCACCGCCTTGCCGCCGCCCTTGGCGGAGGCCACGACGACGCGCACCATGTTGGCCGGAATGGCAAAGCCGATGCCCTGCGAGCCGCCGGAGCGCGAGAAGATCGCGGTGTTGATGCCGGCGAGCTTGCCGGTCATGTCGACCAGCGCGCCGCCGGAATTGCCGGGATTGATCGCGGCATCGGTCTGAATGAAGAACTGGTAGTCGGTGATGCCGACTTGCGTGCGCGCCAGCGCCGAGATGATGCCGTGGGTCACGGTCTGGCCGACGCCGAACGGGTTGCCGATCGCGAGCACGACGTCGCCGACCAGCAATTCATCCGAATTGGCGAAGTCGAGCGTCGCGAATTTCTCCTTGGTATCCTTGAGGCGCAGCACGGCGAGATCGGTGCGGCTGTCCTTCAGCACGATCTCGGCCTCGAACTCGCGCTTGTCGGCGAGCGAAACCTTGACCTGGTCGGCGCCTTCGATGACGTGGTTGTTGGTGACGACGAGGCCGGAGGCATCGACCATCACGCCCGATCCGAGCGAACGCTGCATCTGCTCGGGCTGCTGGCCGGGCACGCCGAAGAAACGGCGGAACATCGGATCGTCGAGCAGCGGGTTGCGGTTCTGCACGGTCTTGGCGGCGTAGACGTTCACCACCGCCGGCTGCACGCGCTGCACGATCGGCGCGTAGGACAGCCGCAGTTCCGCGCCCGAGGATGGAACGCGGCGGTCCTGCGCCAACGCCGGCGTGGCAATGACTGCGGCGACCAGCAGCAGGGCGAAAGAGCGAATCGAATTCATGCGAAAAATCCCGGAATTGATGGCCCCAGATATAAATGCGAGGCCGCAACGAGAGAAGACAAAGCGAAACACGATCGCGCTAGGCGGCGCGATCGGGCGCGTTGATGGCTTCGGGCGCCGGCGCGCAGGATAGCCGTTCCTGATGGCCCTCGCCCCAGGCCCGCAGCGTGTCGATCACCGGACGCAGGCTCTCGCCGATCTCGGACAGCGTGTATTCGACCCGCGGCGGCACCTCGGCATAGACCTTGCGGATCACGAGCTTGTCGTCCTCGAGCGCGCGAAGCTGCTTGGTCAGCATGCGCTGGGTAATCCCTGGCATCCGCCGCCGCAACTCCCCAAACCGCTGGGTGCCGGCCTGCAGGTGGAACAGGATCACGCCCTTCCATTTGCCGTCGATCAGATCGAGCGTAGCCTCGACCGCGCAGCCGGGCCGATGGGCAAAATTCCGCCTTTTCATGCGCCTTTTCCCAATAGTATCCAAACAGGGACTAGTTCCCCTAATTTACAGTACTTGCCAATTCGGCGCTAGCGCGACAGTTAAACAACCAACCGCTCACAGGCAGGAGACAACGGGCATGAAGGCCGTCGGATACAAAAAATCGCTTCCCATCGAGGATGCGGATTCGCTGATCGATTTCGAGACCGCCAAGCCGGAACCGAAGGGGCGTGACATCAGGGTCGCCGTGAAGGCGATCTCGGCCAACCCGGTCGATTACAAGGTCCGCAAGCGCGCCGCCCCGCCCGAGGGCCAAACCAAGATTCTCGGCTACGACGCCGCCGGCGTGGTCGACGCGGTCGGCCCCGACGTCACGTTGTTCAAGCCGGGCGACGAAGTGTTCTACGCCGGCTCGATCCTGCGCCAGGGCACCAATTCGGAATTCCACCTGGTTGACGAGCGCATCGTCGGAGCCAAGCCGAAATCGCTGTCGTTCGCGCAGGCCGCAGCCCTGCCGCTGACCTCGATCACCGCCTGGGAATTGCTGTTCGATCGCCTCGGCGCCGTGCCCGGCAAAAGCGTCGATCCCCGCACGCTCCTGATCACCGGCGGCGCCGGTGGCGTCGGCTCGATCCTGATCCAGCTCGCGCGCCGCCTCACCGGGCTCACCGTGGTCGCGACCGCTACGCGGCCGGAATCGCAGAAGTGGTGCCTCGATCTCGGCGCGCATGCGGTGATCGACCACGGCAAGCCGATGAAGGAGCAGATCGAGAAGCTGAAACTGCCGCCGGTGGCGCTGGTCGCCAGCCTCACCTTCACCGACCAGCACTACAAGGCGATCGCGGATTTCATGGCGCCGCAGGGCAGGTTCGGGCTGATCGACGATCCCCCGGAATTCACCCTGAGCGCCTTCAAGGGCAAGGCCATCTCGGTGCATTGGGAATCGATGTTCACACGCTCCTCGTTCCAGACGCCGGACATGATCGCCCAGCATCATCTGCTGAACGACGTCGCCGACCTCCTCGACAAGGGCGTGCTGCGCACCACGCTCGACCAGACGTTTGGAACGATCAACGCGGCCAATCTCAAGCGCGCGCATGCGCTATTGGAGAGCGGGAAATCGCGCGGCAAGATCGTGCTGGAGGGCTGGTAGAAAACGTAGGGTGGGTTAGCCGAAGGCGTAACCCACCTCTTTCTTGCGCGTATCATGGTGGGTTACGCTGCGCTAACCCACCCTTGTAATAGCGCAATCAGTTATCGTCGGCTTGTTCCGTGAGGAATGGCCTGCCGCGGTTTGCACCCCGCGGCAGGCCGCTGGCGATCGGATCGAACCCACCCAGAGCAGTTTGTGGCTGCCCCGTAGCTTGATCGCGTCAGCACCTTCATCGGACCCGGATGGTTGCCGGAACAACTTGGTTCGCTTCACAAGGCAGGGTCGAGGAAGATGACAAAGTCTAACATAACGACGGCTGGAATCGATACGTCCAAAGCTAAACTCGATATCGCGGTTCACGACCGGGCCGAACGTTGGCAGGTCACCAACGATTTAGCTGGCTGGCGGTCCCTTGTGGCTAGCCTCGCCAAGTCCGGCGTGACGCGTGTCGGCATCGAAGCGACGGGCGGCTATGAACGCGGCGTGGTAGAGCATCTGCGGGCGGCAGGCTTTATCGTGCTGTTGCTGCAGCCGCTACAGGTCAAAGCCTTCGGCCGGGTACATTTGCGCCGTGCCAAGAATGATGCACTCGACGCGATATTGATCGCAGCCTGCGCTGCAGCGGTTGATCCACCGGAGATCGCACCGGATCCGCGGTTGACGGAATTGGCCGATTATCTGACCTTCCTCGAGCAGATCGAGGAAGACATCAAGCGGTTCAAGAACCGGCTCGAGCACATTGACGAGCCTGCGCTGCGGCGCATCGTCAACAGCGATATAGCCCGGCTGAAAGCACGCAAGGCGGCGCAGATACGCGACATTGCCAAGCGTCTTCGCGGCCACGGCGATCTGGCCAAGCGGCTAAAGCTGGTGCTGAGCATTCCAGGTATCGGCGAACGCACAGCGCTGGCGATCGTCATCCGCATGCCCGAGCTCGGTTGCGTCAGCCGTGAAGAAGCCGCAGCCCTGGCCGGGCTGGCTCCGTTCGCCGCCGATAGCGGACAGCACAGAGGTCAGCGCAAAATCGCTGGAGGCCGCAGCCGGCTGCGGCGCTCACTGTTTGCCGCAGCCCTCCCGGCGGCCTTCCGATGGAACAAGGCTCTGGTCGCCCTCTATGGCCGCCTCACTGCAAAGGGCAAGGCCCACAACGCAGCGCTAATCGCCTGCGCGCGAAAGCTCCTCATCTACGCAAATACCGTCGTCCAGCGCGGCACCCCGTGGACTGAAAATGCCGCTTAGCTTTAATGGTTGCTACGATCCGGCGCTGGAAGCTGAAGGCACGCCCTCAACAAAAATCAGGCGGCGGTCCAGCGCGGTCCGCCGCACCTTCAGGGCCTCGGCGTATTCCGGCGAGGCATACCACTCGCGTAATTTCTCCATCGACGGAAATTCGACCACGATGATGTTCTTCGGCGGCGGCCCGCCTTCGGCCGCGTTCGCGACACCGCCACGGACGAGATAGCGCCCGCCATACTGCGCAATCGCTTTCGCGGCGATGGTGCGATAGGCCTCGAAGCCTGCCGAATCCTTTACGTCAACTTCCGAAATCACATAGGCCGACATCGCTAACCTCACGGTGATTGGATCATCGATGGGTAGATATCGTGCGCGATGGACGCGCCCGCAATCGCGGCGTCCTAGCCTGCCTGCGGCAGCACGGCGCGAAACTCGACGCCGTGCAGGTTGATGGTCGGGCCGATCCCGAAATGGTTGCCGCCGAACACCTTCAGGCGCCGGTCTAGTTCGTCCTTGGCAATGTCGAGCGGAATGTCGCAGATCGCCCGGTAGGCGCGGCGCGAATATTTTCGCCGTCCCCATTCAATCGGCAGCGGCGGCGGCGCGCCGGCTTCGGTGGCAAGCGATTTGGCCATCCGCCAGAACAATTGCGCGAGGTGACCGTAGGCCAGCCCCTCGAGGCCGAGGACGGAGATGTCGGGTGGAATCGGAAATCGCGCGACATCGATGATCGGACCGGCATCGACCCGCTCGACCATGACGTGGACCGTCGCGCCGAACTCGGTGGCGCGCTCGTAGAGCGCAAAATGCGCCGGCGCCCATCCGGGATAATCAGGCGGCCCGGGATGAAAGTTGATGGCGCCGTAGCCGAGCGCGGCCAGCGTGTCGGTCGAGACGATTTCCGGAGTCACGTAGGCGATCAGCCGCGACCGCGCGAGCAGGTCGGGACTGAGCGCGGCCAGATCATCCGATGAGCCGGCCGACAGCACGGTGACGTTCGGATTATGGGCGCGCAACACGGCCGGGAAAACAGATTGCTCGGCATTTCGAAACGAAATTCATCGCTGCCAACAAAAAAGCGGCGCCCGGAGGCGCCGCTTTTGAAATTCCAAACCCGCGAAGGGCTTACGCCGCCTCGGAGGCCTTTTCCTGCACCGGGCCGGAGTCGAGGCCCTTGGCGTCGACGTCACGGTCGACGAATTCGATCACGGCCATCGGCGCGTTGTCGCCGTAGCGGAAGCCGGCCTTGATGATGCGGGTGTAGCCGCCCTGACGGTCCTTGTAGCGGGTCGCCAGCACGTCGAACAGCTTGCGGACCTGATCGAGGTCACGCATTTCGGAAATCGCCTGGCGGCGCATCGAAAGGCCGCCCTTCTTGCCGAGGGTGACCAGCTTCTCCACGATCGGGCGCAATTCCTTGGCCTTCGGAAGCGTGGTGACGATCTGCTCGTGCTTGATCAGCGCGGCGCACATGTTGGCGAACATCGCCTTGCGATGTTCCGCGGTGCGGTTGAGCTTGCGATGAACCTTGCCGTGACGCATTGGACTATTCCTTGATTTTACTTCGTCGCGACGGTTCGTCGGACATGTTGCTCAGGTGGGCTGCCTGCGTTCGCCCCAGAAGCAATGGCCGGAAACGTCCGGCCATCACGATTGCATTTGCTCAGTAGTGGTCTTCGAAGCGCTTGGCCAACTCGTCGATATTCTCCGGCGGCCAACCGGGCACTTCCATGCCGAGATGCAGACCCATCTGGGCCAGTACTTCCTTGATCTCGTTCAGCGACTTGCGGCCGAAGTTCGGGGTACGGAGCATTTCCGCTTCCGACTTCTGCACGAGGTCGCCAATATAGACGATGTTGTCGTTCTTCAGGCAGTTTGCCGAACGCACCGACAGTTCGAGTTCGTCGACCTTCTTGAGGAACGCCGGATTGAACGCGAGATCGGGGATGATCTCCTGCGCCACTTCCTTGCGCGGCTCTTCGAAGTTCACGAACACGTTGAGCTGGTCCTGCAGGATGCGGGCGGCATAGGCCACCGAGTCTTCCGGCGTGATCGCGCCGTTGGTCTCGATCGTCATGGTCAGCTTGTCGTAGTCGAGGATCTGGCCTTCGCGGGTGTTCTCGACCTTGTAGGAGACCTTGCGGACCGGAGAGAACAGGCTGTCGACCGGGATCAGGCCGATCGGCGCGTCTTCGGGACGGTTACGCTCGGCGGCGACATAGCCCTTGCCGGAGGCAACGGTGAATTCCATGCGGATTTCCGCGCCCTCGTCGAGGGTGCAGATCTGCAGGTCGGGATTGAGCACCACGACGTCGCCAACGGTCTGGATGTCACCGGCGGTGACGACGCCCGGACCGGACTTCTTGACGACCATGCGCTTGGGGCCTTCGCCCTGCATCTTGATCGAGATGTCCTTGATGTTGAGCACGATGTCGGTGACGTCCTCGCGAACGCCGGCGATCGAGGAGAATTCGTGCAGCACGCCGTCGATGTGCACCGACTGCACCGCGGCACCCTGCAGCGACGAGAGAAGGATGCGGCGCAGCGCGTTGCCGAGAGTCTGGCCGAAGCCGCGCTCGAGCGGTTCGGCGACGACGGTCGCAAACCGGGTCGCGTCGGTGCCCGGCGTTACCTGCAGCTTGTTCGGTCGAATGAGTTCTTGCCAATTTTTCTGGATCGTCACTTTGTCACCCATGGGCCAGTCGATCTGCGTCCAGATCACTGGCGTTGGAGATCGCGGATCAGTCCGCGGCAGTCAAAATTCCAAAAGCAATCAGCGGACGGAACGTCCCCGCCCGCGATCGAATATCAAACGCGCCGGCGCTTGCGCGGACGGCAGCCATTGTGCGGGATCGTCGTCACGTCACGGATCGACGTGACGGTGAAGCCCGCCGCCTGCAGCGCGCGAAGCGCCGACTCACGGCCCGAACCCGGACCGGCAACTTCCACTTCCAGCGTGCGCATGCCGTGTTCCTGCGCCTTCTTGGAAACGTCTTCGGCCGCGACCTGCGCGGCATAGGGGGTCGACTTGCGCGAGCCCTTGAAGCCCATGGTGCCGGCCGACGACCAGGCAATGGTGTTGCCCTGCGCGTCGGTGATGGTGATGGTCGTGTTGTTGAACGACGAGTTCACGTGCGCGATGCCGGATGCGATGTTCTTGCGTTCGCGGCGGCGTACGCGGGTGGCTTCCTTGCCCATTCCAAAACCTTTCCTGTGATCTCAAACGCCGCCGTAATGCCAGCGGCTACACCTAAAAACACGAGTAGCGAATGGCGAGTAGCGAATGAAAACTATTCGCCACCCCCTATTCGCTATTCGCAAACTTACTTCTTCTTGCCGGCGATCGACTTGGCCGGGCCCTTGCGCGTGCGCGCATTGGTGTGGGTACGCTGACCGCGCACCGGCAGGCCGCGGCGATGGCGCAGGCCGCGATAGCAGCCGAGGTCCATCAGACGCTTGATGTTGATGCCGACTTCGCGGCGAAGGTCGCCCTCGACCAGATAGTCGCGGTCGATCACTTCGCGGATCTGCAGGACTTCCTGATCGCTCAGCTGGCTGACGCGACGATCCACCGGGATCTTCACCTTCTCGATGATCTCGGCAGCATTCTTCTGGCCGATACCATGGATGTACTGGAGCGCGATCAGAACGCGCTTGTTGGTCGGGATATTCACGCCGGCAATACGGGCCACGGACTTCTCTCCTGTCGCCAATCCCTCGCGGACCGGCTTATGTTCTGTGCTAACTCGGGCAGGTATCCGCAAACGCGAACACGACGCCCTTCCCCTCATCTTCTTCGGGGCCCGGCATCGTCAAATAACTATCCGACTTGGATGCTGGGCTTATTAAAGGATTCAACTCGGTTTCGTCAACCGTCCCTAGCGTTTAGCTCGCTTTTTCGTGACCTTTTTCGCAACGCGCCGGACGATCTTTTTGGCTGCCTTCTTTGCACCTTTTTTGGCCTTCTTGGCCGCCTTGGGCTTGGCCGCCGGGGCTGCCTTGCGGCCGGACTTTTTGGCAGCCTTCTTGGCGCCCTTGGAGACCGCCTTTCCGGCCTTCGGAGCCGCTTTGGCGGCCTTCTTGGCGGTTTTGGCTGCCTTTTTGGCCGCCGGCCTGGCGGCCCTTGCTGCGGCCGGAGCCGCCGCCTTGGGTTCCACCGCACCGATCGCGGACAGGAGCCGGTTAATCTCGCGGGTGACGTGTTCGATGGTCATCATACCGTCGACCGTCAACAGCTTCCGCCGCTCCGAATAATAGTGAATCAGCGGCTCGGTCATCGAACGGTAGCTCGCCAGCCGCTTCGACAGCACTTCCGGAGTGTCGTCGATTCGCACCTCTTCCCCGCGGGCGCGCATCTCGGCGACGCGGGTCTCGACCCGGCTCAGCAGCGCGCTCTCGTTGACGCGCAGTTCGACCACGGCGTCGAGTTTGATGTGCTTCTTCCTCAGCAGATCATCGAGGGCTGCCGCCTGCGGCACCGTGCGCGGAAAGCCGTCGAGGACGAAGCCGTTCTTCATGTCAGGCTGGTCGAGGCGATCGGAGATGATGCTGACCACGACCTCGTCCGGCACCAGGGCGCCGCTGGCCATGATGTCCTTGGCCTGCAGGCCGATCGGCGTCTCGGCTGCAACCGCAGCGCGCAACATCTCGCCGGTCGAAAGCTGGACGATATTGTACTTGTGGACCAGCCGTTGCGCCTGGGTCCCCTTGCCCGCGCCGGGCGGCCCCAGAAGGATCAATCTCATGACTATTCGCCCCCCGGCTTGGTGAGCGAATCCCCGCACACCTTGTATTGAATGTCAGACCGATCTTCAGGCCGGTCCCGGATGCCGCCGCTCAGCGGCGACGGCCCCTGAGCTTGGACTTCCTGATCAGCCCTTCATACTGATGGGCGAGCAGATAGCCTTGCACCTGCGCCACCGTATCCATCGTCACGCTGACGACGATCAGGAGCGAGGTACCGCCAAAGTAGAACGGCACCGAGGCGTAGGAAATCAGAATTTCGGGAATCAGGCAGACGATCGCCAGATAGATCGCACCCAACACCGTGACGCGCGACAACACGTAGTCGATATATTCGGCGGTGCGCTCGCCCGGACGGATGCCGGGGATGAAGCCGCCGTGCTTCTTCAGGTTATCCGCGGTCTCGGTCGGGTTGAACACGATCGCGGTGTAAAAGAACGCGAAGAACACGATCAACGCCAGGTAGAGGAACAGGAACAGCGGACGGCCGTGGCCGAGCTGGGTCGTGATCCACTGGAACCATTCCGGGCCCTTGCCGGCGTTGAAGTTGGCGACCGTGGTCGGCAGCAGCAGCAGCGACGAGGCAAAGATCGGCGGGATCACGCCCGAGGTGTTGAGCTTGAGCGGCAGATGCGAGGACTGGCCCTCGAACATCTTGTTGCCGACCTGGCGCTTTGGATACTGGATCAGCAGCCGGCGCTGGGCCCGTTCCATGAACACGATGAAGGCGATCACGGCGACCGCCATCACGATCACGACGAGAATGAGACCCGTCGACAGCGCGCCCTGGCGGCCCAGTTCCAGCATGTTGGCGAGCGCCGAGGGCAGCTCGGCGACGATGCCGGAGAGAATGATCAGCGAGATGCCGTTGCCGATGCCGCGCGAGGTGATCTGCTCGCCGAGCCACATCAAGAACATGGTGCCACCGGTCAGCGTGACCGCGGTCGACAGACGGAAGAACAGGCCGGGGTCGCTGACGACGTTACCGGCGCCTTCGAGGCCGACGGCGATGCCGTAGGACTGGAACGCGGCGAGAATCACCGTGAGATAGCGGGTGTACTGGTTCAGCGTCTTGCGGCCGGACTCGCCTTCCTTCTTCAGCGCTTCAAGCTGCGGCGAAACCGTGGTCAGGAGCTGGATGATGATCGATGCCGAGATGTACGGCATGATGTTCAGCGCGAAGATCGCCATGCGGTGGATGCCGCCGCCGGCGAACATGTTGAACATGCCGAGGATGCCGCCGGCCTGCGAGCGGAACACCTGTTCCCAGATCGCCGGATCGATACCCGGCAGCGGAATGTAGGTGCCGAGCCGATAAACAAGCAGCGCACCCAGCGTGAACCAGATGCGCTTCTTCAGTTCATCGGCTTTGCCGAGCGCAGAGAAATTGAGGTTTGCCGCAAGCTGTTCTGCTGCTGAGACCATTTTAAGACTTTCTCCCGCCGCCCCTCAGGCCGCTGCCCCAGCGGGGCAATCGGCAGACGCCGGACATTATTTGGTGCTCGGCTTCGATAAGTCCATTGTTCTCTTGGACAGATCGCCCGCGGGAAGCGGACGATGACGCAGATGTTACGCCGCCTCGCCGTCCTGCTTCTTGGCAGGCGCCAGGACCTTCACGGAACCGCCGGCCTTCTCGACCGCCGCGATCGCGGGCTTCGAGGCGCCATGGGCTTCGATGGTGAGCTTGGACTTGAGCTCGCCGCGGCCGAGCAGCCGCAGTCCGTCCTTGGCGCGACGCACCACGCCGGCCTTGACCAGCGATTCGATGGTGATGGTGTCCTTGGCATCGATCAACTTGGCATCGACCGCTTCCTGCAGCCGGTCCAGGTTGATCTCGGCAAAGTCCAGCTTGAAGATGTTGTTGAAGCCGCGCTTCGGCAGACGACGATGCAACGGCATCTGGCCGCCCTCGAAGCCCTTGATGCGCACGCCCGAACGCGCGGTCTGGCCCTTGCCGCCGCGGCCCGCAGTCTTGCCCTTGCCTGAACCGATGCCACGGCCGACGCGCATACGCTTTTTGCGCGAGCCGGCGTTGTCGGCGATATCGCTGAGCTTCATCGTTTCGTTCCTTTATCCTTGGAGCATGATCTTGACCGAAAACCGGTCCCCATTTTCGGGATCATGCCCCCAGCTTATTTCTCGTCGACGACGCGAACGAGATGTTGAACCTTGGCGATCATGCCGCGAATGGCAGGCGTGTCCTGCAATTCCGTGACACGACCGATCTTGTTGAGCTTGAGGCCGATCAGCGTCGCACGCTGCGAGTGATGGCGGCGGATTGCGCTGCCAGTCTGCTCGACCTTGATCATCTTTGCGGCCTTGGCCATCGTCGTAACTCCAAAAAGCGCCGAATAGCGCCAGTTATTCAGCCACCAGCTCAGCATCGCCGCCGATGCGGCGCGACTGCAGCGTGGACACCTTGATGTTGCGGCGTGCCGCCACCGAACGCGGCGAATCCTGATGCTTCAGCGCGTCGAAGGTTGCGCGAACCATGTTGTAGGGATTCGACGAACCGATCGACTTCGCCACCACGTCCTGGATACCGAGCGTTTCGAACACCGCGCGCATCGGGCCGCCGGCGATGATGCCGGTACCGGCCGGAGCTGCACGCAGATAGACGCGGCCCGCACCGTGGCGGCCGGCGATATCGTGATGCAGCGTGCGGCCTTCGCGCAGAGCGACGCGCGTCAGATTGCGCTTCGCCGACTCGGTTGCCTTGCGGATCGCTTCGGGCACTTCGCGCGCCTTGCCATGACCGAAACCGACCCGGCCCTTCTGGTCGCCGATCACGACCAGTGCCGCAAAGCCGAAGCGCTTGCCGCCCTTGACGACCTTCGCCACACGATTGATGTGGACGAGCTTGTCGACGAACTCGCTATCGCGCTCTTCCCGACCGCCCCTGTGGCCGCCACCGCCGCGTTCGCGTTCACCTGCCATGGTGTTTTCCAATCCTTGAAAGACTTGCGTCTTTGTCGTTGTGTCCGTTCAATTCCAAAACCTTAGAAGCTCAATCCGCTCTCGCGGGCGGCATCGGCGAGCGCCTTGACGCGCCCGTGATAGAGGTAGCCGCCGCGATCGAAAACCACTTCCTTGACGCCATTCTTGACGGCGCGTTCCGCCAGCAGCTTGCCGACGGCCTTGGCCGCATCGATGTTGGCGCCGGTGTTGCCGGTATCGCGCATCGCCTTCTCCAGCGACGACGCCGAAGCCAGCGTCTCGCCCTTCAGGTCGTCGATGACCTGGGCGTAGATGTGCTTCGACGAACGGAACACAGACAGACGCGGACGCCCGTTGGCGGACCGGCGCAGCGAGTTGCGCACTCGCTGCTTGCGCCGGGCATTCGTTACCTTGAGTGACATGACCGGCTCCGTTACTTCTTCTTGCCTTCCTTGCGGAAGATGAATTCGTTGGCGTACTTCACGCCCTTGCCCTTGTAGGGCTCCGGCGGACGGTAGGCGCGGATCTCCGCGGCGACCTGGCCGACACGCTGCGAGTCGGTGCCCGTGATCGTGATTTCGGTCGGCTTCGGCACCACAATGGTGATGCCTTCCGGGATCGCGTAGACGACATCGTGGCTGTAGCCGAGCGCGAGCTGCAGGTTCTTGCCCTGCAGCGCGGCGCGGTAACCGACGCCGGTGATCTCGAGCTTCTTCTCGAAGCCCTTGGTGACGCCTTCGACCAGGTTGGCGACCTGCGCGCGCGCAGTGCCGTACATGGCCTGGGCGCGGTTGGTCTTCAGCCGCGGCGCGACCTTGACCGCGCCGTCCTCGAACTTCACCTCAACGTCGTCATGCACGACGAACTGAAGCTGGCCCTTCGGCCCCTTCATCTTGACGGTCTGCCCTTCGACGTTCGCCGTCACACCGGACGGGATCGCCACAGGCCGTTTGCCAACACGTGACATGCCTCAAATCCTTCCTCAGAACACCGTGAAGAGAACTTCGCCGCCCACGTTCGCGTCGCGCGCTTCGTGGTCAGCCATGATTCCCTTGGGTGTCGACAAAACCGAAATACCGAGACCGTTGTTGACGCGCGGCAGGTTCTTCACCGAGGCGTAAACCCGACGGCCCGGCTTGGAGACGCGCTCGATCTCGCGAATGACGGGCTCGCCGTCGAAATACTTCAGCTCGATCTCGAGCTCGCTGCGGCCGGACGAATGTTCGACGCTGGCGTAGCCACGGATGTAGCCCTCGCTCTTCAGCACTTCGAGCACGCTGGCGCGCATCTTCGAGCCCGGGGTCGAGACCTTGGACTTGGAACGCATCTGCGCGTTGCGGATGCGGGTGATGAGATCGCTGATCGGATCGTGCGTTGACATCTGACGACCCCCCTTACCAGCTCGACTTCACGAGCCCGGGAACCAGGCCCTTGGAGCCGAGTTCACGCAGCGCGATGCGGCTGAGCTTGTTCTTGCGATAGACCGAACGCGGACGGCCGGTCAGTTCGCAGCGGTTGCGAATGCGGGTGGCCGACGAGTTGCGCGGCATCTCGGACAGCTTCAGGGTCGCGGCGAACCGCTCTTCCATCGGCTTGGTCTTGTCGGCGATGATCGCCTTCAGCCGCGCGCGCGCCGGAGCGGCGTTCTTGGTCATCCGCTTGCGCCGGTTGTTCTTCTCGATCGAACTCTTCTTTGCCATGCTTGGCTCCTGGGTTTCCGCGTTTGAGAGGCTTTAACTGCGTCTCACTGCCGGAACGGGAAATTGAATGCGGTCAACAAGGCACGCGCCTCGTCGTCGGTCGACGCCGTGGTGCAAACGGTGATGTCCATGCCCCATGATTCCCCGGCCTTGTCGAAGTCGATTTCGGGGAAAATGATGTGCTCCTTGATGCCGAGCGAATAGTTGCCGCGGCCGTCGAAGCTCTTCGGGTTGAGGCCGCGGAAGTCGCGCACGCGCGGCAGCGCGACATTCACCAGGCGATCGATGAACTCGTACATCTTGGCCTTGCGCAGCGTGACCTTGCAGCCGATCGGCTGGTTTTCACGCAGCTTGAAGGTCGCGATAGCCACCCGCGAATAGGTCACGATCGCCTTCTGGCCCGCGATCAGCGCCAGGTCGTTGGCGGCGGTTTCGGCCTTTTTGCGGTCGTTGACGGCTTCGCCGACGCCCATGTTGAGCACGACCTTGTCCAGGCGCGGCACCTGCATGACGTTGGCATAGCCGAACTGTTCGGTCAGCTTGCTGCGAATGCTCTGGTCGTATTCCGCGCGCAGGCGCGGCACGTAAGCGGTATCAGCCATCGATCTCTGCTCCCGAGCTCTTGGCAATGCGAACCTTCTTGCCATCAGCCTGAATCTTGAAGCCCACGCGGGTCGGTTTGCCGTCCTTGCCGACATACGCGATGTTGGACAGGTGGATCGGCGCCTCCTTGGAGACGATGCCGCCTTCCTGGGCCTGGGTCTGCTTCTGGTGACGCTTCACCAGATTGACGCCACGCACCAACGCCTTGTTATCGGCGGGGCGGACCTCGAATACTTCGCCGGTGCGGCCCTTGTCGCGGCCGTTCAGCACGATGACCTTGTCACCCTTCCGGATCTTGGCAGCCATCACAGCACCTCCGGCGCAAGCGAGATGATTTTCATGTGGTTCTTGGCGCGAAGCTCGCGCGGCACCGGCCCGAAGATACGGGTGCCGACCGGCTCCGACTGGTTGTTGATCAGTACGGCGGCGTTGCGGTCGAAACGGATGACCGAACCGTCGGCGCGGCGGATATCCTTGCGGACTCGCACCACGACGGCCTTCATCACGTCGCCCTTCTTCACCTTGCCGCGCGGAATCGCTTCCTTGATCGACACGACGATAACGTCGCCCACGGTTGCATAGCGGCGCTTGGAACCTCCAAGTACCTTGATGCACATGACACGGCGTGCGCCTGAATTGTCGGCCACGTCGAGGTTGGTCTGCATCTGAATCATTGATGCACCTCGTCCTCTTTCTGATGCGCTAGATCGCGCCTAAAATTTTCCCAAAACCAGTCCGGCGAAAGCCAGGCTGCCTCAGGCCGTTTTCTTCTGCTCGCCCCGGACAACCGTCCAGCGCTTCAACTTCGAGATCGGCTTGCTTTCCTCGATCCACACCATGTCGCCCGGCTTGAACTCGTTGTTCTCGTCGTGCGCGTGATAGTTTTTGGAACGGCGGATCGTCTTCTTGTAGATCGGATGGGTGAAGCGGCGATCGACGCGCACCACCACCGTCTTGGCTTGCTTGTCGCTCACGACCACGCCCTGAAGGGTTCGTTTCGGCATATCAGGCCTCTTACTTCTTCTTCGCGCGCGTTTGCGCAGCGATGGTCTTGATGCGGGCGATATCGCGACGGGCTTCACGCAGCCGCGAGGTGTTTTCCAGCTGCCCGGTGGCGCGCTGGAAACGCAGGTTGAAGCGCTCTTTCTTCAGATTGAGGACGGCGTCGTCCCTCTGATCGTCGCTCATCGCTCTGATATCGGCGGTCTTCATCTCGGCCATATCTGTTACTCCGCAATGCGCGCGACGAAGCGCGTCTTGATCGGCAGCTTGGCGGCGGCGAGCGTGAGCGCTTCCTTCGCGGTCTGCACCGTGACGCCGTCGATCTCGAAAATCACGCGGCCGGGCTTGACCCGCGCCACCCACAATTCCGGCGTACCCTTGCCGGAACCCATGCGGACTTCAGCGGGCTTCTTCGACACCGGCAGGTCCGGGAAAATCCGGATCCAGACGCGGCCGGCGCGCTTCATGTGACGGGTCAGCGCGCGGCGTGCGGCCTCGATCTGACGGGCGGTGATGCGCTCTGGCGCCATCGCCTTCAGGCCGAACTGACCGAACGACAACGTCGCGCCCGAAGTCGCAACGCCGTGGATACGGCCCTTATGCGCCTTCCGGAACTTCGTTTTCTTTGGTTGCATCATGGCTTACGCCCTCAAACCTTTTCTGTGTCTCACGCCGCGTCGCGGCGCGGCCGGGTATTGTCGCCTTCAGCCATCTTCTTGTCCTGGGCCATCGGATCGTGCTCGAGGATTTCGCCCTTGAAGATCCAGACCTTGACGCCGCAGGTGCCGAACGTGGTGAACGCGGTCGCCACGCCGTAATCGATGTCGGCGCGCAGCGTGTGCAGCGGCACGCGGCCTTCGCGATACCATTCCATGCGCGCGATTTCGGCGCCGCCGAGACGGCCCGAGCAGTTGATACGAATGCCTTCGGCGCCAAGACGCATCGCCGACTGCACCGCCCGCTTCATGGCGCGGCGGAACGCGACGCGGCGCTCGAGCTGCTGCGCGATCGATTCGGCGACCAGGGTAGCGTCGAGCTCCGGCTTGCGGATTTCGACGATGTTGATGACGACGTCGGAAGCCGTGATGTCGGCAACCCGCTTGCGCAGCTTGTCGATGTCGGCGCCCTTCTTGCCGATCACAACACCCGGACGCGCCGAGTGGATCGTCACGCGGCACTTCTTGTGCGGACGCTCGATCACGATGCGGGCGACAGCCGCCTGCTTGAGCTCCTTGTGCAGGATCTCGCGGATCTTGACGTCTTCATGCAAGAGCTTGCCGTATTCGTTCTTGCCGGCGAACCAACGGGAATCCCACGTACGGTTGATGCCGAGACGCAGTCCGATTGGATTGATCTTTTGACCCATCGTCTTCTCCCGCGCCCTTAAGCGCCAGCCTCGGCCTCGACCTGACGAACCACGATCGTCAGGTGCGAGAACGGTTTAAACACACGGCCCGAACGGCCACGGCCGCGCGGTGCAAAACGCTTCATCACGATGCCGTTGCCGACATGCGCCTCGGCGACGACGAGATCGTCGACTTCGAGGTCGTGGTTGTTCTCGGCGTTGGCGATCGCCGATTCCAGGCACTTCTTGACGTCGACCGCAATCCGCTTGCGCGAGAACTGCAGGTCGGCGAGCGCTGCCGAAGCCTTCCGGCCGCGGATCAACTGCGCGACAAGATTGAGCTTCTGCGGGCTGACGCGCAGCATCCGGGCAACCGCCTTGGCCTCGTTTTCCGCGAGGCTACGTTCGCGCTTTGGTTTGCTCATCGTCTATTCCTCAAGCCTTCTTGGCTTTCTTGTCGCCAGAATGGCCATGGAAGGTACGGGTCGGCGAGAACTCGCCGAACTTGTGACCCACCATTTCCTCGTTGACCGATACCGGCACATGCTTCTGGCCGTTGTAGACACCGAAGACCAGGCCGACGAACTGCGGCAGGATGGTCGAGCGGCGGCTCCAGATCTTGATGACGTCGTGGCGACCGGACGCGCGGGCGGCATCTGCCTTCTTGAGCAGAGAACCCTCGACGAACGGGCCTTTCCAGACTGAACGAACCATGTCCGGCGTTCCTTACTTCTTCCGCTTGTGGCGGCTGAGGAGAATGAATCTGTTGGTCGACTTATTCGAACGGGTCTTCTTGCCCTTGGTCGGCTTGCCCCACGGCGTAACCGGGTGGCGGCCGCCCGAGGTGCGGCCTTCGCCGCCGCCGTGCGGATGGTCGATCGGGTTCATGACGACGCCGCGGTTATGCGGACGCCAGCCCAGCCAGCGGGTACGGCCGGCCTTGCCGATCGAGATGTTCATGTGATCGGGGTTCGACACCGCGCCGATGGTGCCACGGCAACGGCCGTGCACCAGGCGCTGCTCGCCCGAATTCAGGCGCATAATGACGTAGTCCTGATCGCGTCCGACGAGCTGGGCGTAGGTGCCGGCCGAACGTGCGATCTGGCCGCCCTTGCCGATCTTCATCTCGATGTTGTGGACGATGGTGCCGATCGGCATGTTGCCGAGCGGCATGACATTGCCCGGCTTCACGTCGACGTAGTTGCCGGCAACCACGGAGTCGCCGACAGCCAGGCGCTGTGGCGCCAGGATATAGGCCTGCTCGCCGTCCTGATACTTGATCAGCGCGATGAACGCGGTGCGGTTCGGATCGTATTCCAGCCGCTCGACCACGGCAGACACGTCGACCTTGTTCCGCTTGAAGTCGACCATGCGGTACGACTTCTTGTGGCCACCGCCGCGGAAGCGAACCGTGATGCGGCCGGTGTTGTTGCGGCCGCCATTGCTGATCTTGCCCTCGGTCAAGGCCTTGACCGGCTTGCCCTTGTAGAGCGCCGAACGGTCGACCATCACCAGCTGGCGCTGGCCTGGCGTCGTCGGATTAAATTTTTTCAATGCCATCGCTATATCGCCTTATAGCCCGGTCGTGACGTCGATGCGGTGGCCCTCTTCGAGGGTCACGATCGCTCGCTTCACGTCCGACTGCGAACCGAAATTGCCGCGGAACACCTTGGTCTTGCCCTTGCGCACCAGCGTGTTCACGCTCTTCACCTTGACGTCGAACAGCTTCTCGACGGCTTCCTTGATTTGCGGCTTGGTCGCCTTGGCGGCGACCCTGAACACGACCTTGTTGTGCTCGGACGCAACCGTCGCCTTTTCGGTGACGACGGGCGCTACGATCACGTCGTAATGGCGCGGATCGATATTCTTCATTTGAAGCGCGCCTCCAGCGCATCGACGGCCGACTTGGTCAATACCAGCTTGTGACGGCGCAGGATGTCATAGACGTTGATGCCCTGGATCGGCAGCACGTCGATGTTCGGAATGTTGCGCGCAGCGGTCGCGAAACCGGCGTGCAGCTCGGCGCCGTCGATGATCAGCGCATTGGTCAGGCCGAGACCCGAGAAATGCCCGATCAGCGCCTTGGTCTTGGCAGCTTCAAGCGTGGCGGAATCGATCACGATCAGGCCGCCGTCCTTGGCCTTCGCCGAGAGCGCATGGCGCAGAGCGAGCGCGCGAACCTTCTTCGGCAGCGCGAATGCATGTGAACGCACGACCGGACCGAAGGCACGGCCACCGCCGCGGAACTGCGGCACGCGGGCCGAACCGTGACGAGCACCGCCGGTGCCCTTCTGCTTGTACATCTTCTTGCCGGTGCGCCAGACGTCCGCACGGCCCTGCGTCTTGTGGGTGCCGGCCTGACGCTTGGCGAGCTGCCAGTTGACGCAGCGCTGGATGATGTCCTTGCGCGGCTCGAGACCGAAAATGGCGTCGGAAAGCTGGACCGAGCCGGCTTCCTTGCCTTCAAGGGTGGTGACTTTCAGTTCCATCTCACGCGCCCTCCTGCTCGGCCGGCGCCTGGGCCTGCTCACCGCCGACAACCCTGAACTTGCCGGGCTTCGGCGCTTCCTTCGGCAGCGGCTTCTTGACGGCGTCGCGCACCGCAATCCATCCGCCCTTGGAGCCGGGAACGGCGCCTTCGACGAGGATCAGGCCGCGCTCGACGTCGGTCTGCACCACACGCAGATTGAGCGTGGTGATGCGATCGACACCCATGTGACCGGGCATCTTCTTGTTCTTGAAGGTCTTGCCGGGATCCTGACGTCCGCCGGTCGAACCGATCGAACGATGCGACACCGAGACGCCGTGGGTGGCGCGCAGACCGCCGAAATTCCAGCGCTTCATGCCGCCGGCAAAACCCTTACCGACCGAGGTGCCGGTGACGTCGACGAACTGGCCGACGACGAAATGGTCTGCCTGGATCTCGGCGCCAACCGGGATCAGCGCGTCCTGCGACACGCGGAACTCGGTGACCTTCCGCTTGGGCTCGACCTTGGACACCGCGAACTGGCCGCGCTCTGCCTTCGGCAGATAGACGGTCTTGCGGGTACCGGAACCGAGCTGCAGCGCAACGTAACCGTTCTTCTCGGTCGTGCGGTGGCCCAGAACCTGGCAATTGCCCAGCTTCAGCACGGTCACAGGGATATGTTCACCGGTCTCCGTAAAGACCCGCGTCATCCCGACCTTTTGTGCGATCACTCCGGAGCGCATCGGCGTGCTTCCTGTTCTTTCTGTCCGCTAACTTCGGACGATCTGAAAATTTAGAGCTTGATCTCGACGTCGACACCGGCGGCCAGGTCGAGCTTCATCAAAGCATCGACGGTCTGCGGGGTCGGGTCGACAATATCGAGAAGGCGCTTGTGGGTGCGCATCTCGAATTGCTCACGGCTCTTCTTGTCCACGTGCGGCGAACGGTTGACGGTGAACTTCTCGATGCGGGTCGGCAGCGGAATGGGTCCGCGAACCTGGGCACCGGTACGTTTCGCCGTGTTCACGATCTCGCGGGTCGACGTATCGAGGATACGATGGTCGAACGCCTTGAGACGGATGCGAATATTTTGGCCGTTCATTGCCGTTTGTCTTTCTTTGTCGTCGTATTTGCGTGGTGAGTAGCGAGTACCGGATGGAACCAGCCGATACTCGCTATTCCCTGTTCGCTTACTCGATGATGCTGGCGACGACGCCGGCGCCGACGGTGCGGCCACCTTCACGGATCGCGAAACGAAGCTTTTCTTCCATCGCGATCGGCACGATCAGGTGCACTTCCATCGCGATGTTGTCGCCCGGCATCACCATTTCGGTGCCTTCGGGCAGATGCACGACACCGGTCACGTCGGTGGTGCGGAAGTAGAACTGCGGCCGGTAGTTGGTGAAGAACGGGGTGTGGCGACCGCCCTCTTCCTTGGTCAGAATGTAAGCCTCGGCCTTGAACTTGGTGTGCGGCTTGACCGAACCCGGCTTGCACAGCACCTGGCCACGCTCGACTTCCTCGCGCTTGGTACCACGGAGCAGCGCACCGATGTTGTCGCCGGCCTGGCCCTGATCGAGCAGCTTGCGGAACATTTCGACGCCGGTGACGATGGTCTTCTGGGTATCACGCAGACCGACGATTTCGATTTCCTCGCCGACCTTGACGATGCCGCGCTCGACACGGCCGGTAACGACGGTGCCGCGGCCCGAGATCGAGAACACGTCTTCGACCGGCATCAGGAACGGCTGGTCGATCGGACGCTCCGGCTGCGGAATGTAGGAGTCGACGCTCTTCATCAGCTCGAGGATGGCGTCGTGGCCGAGCGTCTTGTCTTTGTCTTCAAGGGCGGCCAGAGCCGAACCCTTGATGATCGGAATGTCGTCGCCGGGGAAATCGTACTTCGAGAGAAGTTCGCGAACTTCCATCTCGACCAGTTCGAGCAGTTCCGGATCGTCGACCATGTCGCACTTGTTCAGGAACACGACCAGCGCGGGAACGCCGACCTGACGGGCGAGCAGGATGTGCTCGCGGGTCTGCGGCATCGGGCCGTCGGCGGCCGACACGACCAGGATCGCGCCATCCATCTGCGCGGCACCGGTGATCATGTTCTTCACGTAGTCGGCGTGGCCCGGGCAATCGACGTGGGCATAGTGCCGGTTGGCGGTTTCGTATTCGACGTGCGCGGTCGAGATCGTGATGCCGCGCGCCTTTTCTTCGGGCGCCTTGTCGATCTGGTCGTACGCCGTGAACGTCGCACCGCCGGTTTCAGCCAGCACCTTGGTGATCGCTGCGGTCAGCGATGTCTTGCCATGGTCGACGTGACCGATGGTTCCGATATTGCAGTGCGGTTTATTACGTTCAAACTTTGCTTTAGCCATTTGACTCTCCGTTCAGTCGTTAACTGTCGCCAACGACAATCAGGCAAACTTCTTCTGGACTTCTGCCGACACGTTCGCCGGCGCTTCAGCGTAGTGGTCGAATTGCATCGTAAAGGTCGCGCGTCCCTGGCTCATCGAGCGCAGGTTATTCACGTACCCGAACATGTTCATGAGCGGCACCATCGCGTTGATGACGTTGGCGTTGCCGCGCATGTCCTGACCCTGGATCTGGCCGCGCCGCGAATTCAGATCGCCGATGACGGAACCGGTATAGTCTTCCGGGGTCACCACCTCGACCTTCATGATCGGCTCGAGCAGAACAGACTTGCCCTTCTGCAGCGCTTCGCGGAATGCCGCGCGCGATGCGATTTCGAAGGCCAGCGCCGACGAGTCGACGTCGTGATACTTGCCGTCGACCAGCTGCACCTTGACGTCCACCACCGGGAAGCCGGCGACGACGCCGGAACCCATGACGCTGTTGAGACCCTTTTCGACGCCGGGGATGTATTCCTTCGGCACCGCGCCGCCGACGATCTTGGATTCGAACTCGTAGCCCTTGCCGGGCTCGTTCGGCTCCACGATGATCGACACTTCGGCGAACTGACCGGTACCGCCGGTCTGCTTCTTGTGCGTGTACTTGACCTCGGCGCGCTTGGTGACGCGCTCACGGAACGCCACCTGCGGCGCGCCGATGTTGGCGTCGACCTTGTAGGTGCGGCGCAGAATGTCGACCTTGATGTCGAGATGCAGTTCGCCCATGCCCTTGAGAATGGTCTGGCCGGACTCCTGGTCGGTCGACACGCGGAACGACGGATCTTCCGCCGCGAGCTTCGCAAGCGCGACGCCGAGCTTTTCCTGGTCGGCCTTCGACTTCGGCTCGATCGCGATTTCGATCACCGGCTCCGGGAATTCCATCTTTTCCAGGATGACCGGCTTGTCGGGATCGCACAGCGTGTCACCGGTGCGCGCTTCCTTCAGGCCAGCCAGGGCGACGATGTCGCCGGCATAGGCTTCCTTGATGTCTTCGCGGTTGTTCGCATGCATCAGCAGCATGCGGCCGATACGCTCCTTGCGGTCGCGCGTCGAATTGATGACGCCGGTGCCCGACATCAGCGTGCCGGAATAAATACGGCAGAAGGTGATGGTGCCGACGAACGGGTCGTCCATGATCTTGAACGCCAACAGAGCCAGCGGCTCCTTGTCGTTCGGAAGACGAACGACTTCGTTGCCGTCTTCATCGATGCCCTTGATGGCGGGCACGTCGACCGGCGACGGCAGGTAATCCACGACGGCATCCAGCAGCGGCTGCACGCCTTTGTTCTTGAACGCCGAGCCGCACAGCACCGGGAAGAATGCGCCCGTCAGCACGGCCTTGCGGATCATGCGCTTCAACGTCGCCTCATCGGGCTCGTTGCCGTCGAGGTAAGCGGCCAGCACTTCGTCGTCGAGTTCGACGGCGGCTTCGAGCAGCTTCTCGCGATATTCCTTGGCCTTCTCGACCATGTCCTCGGGAATATCGATATCCACGAACTTGGCGTCGAGCTTCTCTTCTTCCCAGACCACGCCCTTCATGCGGACGAGATCGACCAGGCCCTTGAAATTATTCTCGGAGCCGATCGGAAGCTGGATCGCAATCGGCTTGGCGCCGAGACGATCAACAATATCCTGCATACACTTGTAGAAGTCGGCGCCGGTCTTATCCATCTTGTTGGCGAAGACGATGCGCGGAACGCGATACTTGTCGCCCTGACGCCAGACGGTCTCGGTCTGCGGCTCAACACCCTGGTTCGAATCGAGCACACACACGGCGCCGTCGAGCACGCGCAGCGAACGCTCGACTTCGATGGTGAAGTCGACGTGGCCGGGAGTGTCGATGATGTTGAGACGCTTGCCTTCCCAGAACGCGGTGGTCGCAGCGGACGTAATCGTAATGCCGCGCTCCTGCTCCTGCTCCATCCAATCCATCGTCGCGGCACCTTCGTGCACTTCGCCGATCTTGTGGCTCTTGCCGGTGTAATACAGGATGCGCTCGGTGGTCGTGGTCTTGCCGGCATCGATATGCGCCATGATACCGAAATTACGGTAGTTCTCTATGGCATGAACGCGGGGCATGGGCTGTTCCTTAAAATCCGTGTTTCGCCGTTACCAGCGATAGTGTGAGAAGGCGCGGTTGGCTTCCGCCATCCGATGCACGTCTTCACGCTTCTTGACGGCGTTACCCCGGTTGTTCGACGCGTCGAGCAGCTCGGCCGAGAGCCGCTCCGTCATCGTCTTTTCGTTGCGATCGCGAGCCGCCGTGATGATCCAGCGAATGCCCAGCGCCTGACGGCGAACCGAACGCACTTCGACCGGCACCTGGTAGGTGGCACCACCGACGCGGCGCGAGCGCACTTCGATGGTCGGCATGACGTTTTCCAGCGCCTGCTCGAAAACCGTCAGCGGGCCCTGCTTGGTCTTGGCTTCGATCATCGACAGCGCGCCGTAGACGATGGTTTCGGCGGCAGACTTCTTGCCGTCGTACATGATCGAATTCATGAACTTCGTAATGATGACGTTCCCGAACTTCGGGTCCGGGTTCACTTCACGCTTTTCAGCAGAATGGCGACGAGACATCTGATCTGTTCCCGCTTACTTCGGACGCTTCGCGCCGTACTTCGAACGACGCTGCTTACGGTTCTTGACGCCCTGGGTATCGAGGACGCCGCGGAGGATGTGGTAGCGCACGCCGGGCAAATCCTTGACGCGGCCGCCGCGGATCATGACCACCGAGTGCTCCTGAAGGTTATGGCCTTCACCCGGGATGTAGCCGATCACTTCGAAGCCGTTGGTCAGGCGCACCTTGGCGACCTTACGAAGCGCCGAGTTCGGCTTCTTCGGGGTCGTGGTGTAGACGCGCGTGCAAACGCCGCGCTTCTGCGGCGACTGCTGCAGCGCCGGCACCTTCTTGCGCGACTTCTGCACCGTACGCGGTTTTGCGATCAGCTGGTTGATCGTCGGCATGTCAGCCTTCACCCTTTAGTTCGCGCGAAGACCTGGAATGGCCTCGCAAATTCTTCTCGGAACTAGCCGTTCCGTTCGGCCGCTCGGCGTGAAAAAGACCCACGCAAAACGAAATCACGCCAACCACCCATTGCTGAGCGGAAAGCGCTTCGACGCCACAGAGGACCGCGAATTGAGACCGATCAGCGTTCGCTGTTCAGTCCGCTACCGAGATCATGCATCCGATTAACTCTCAAGAGACAGGCTCAAGAGAACTAGAATCGCACTGGCATTGCCTAGCTATATAATCGACAGCGTTTGAGCGGCATTCGTCGAGGTTGGTGCCCGTATCAGTCCGTAAGGATTTGAAAGGGTGTTCCGTTCCGACGCTGGCGACGCTCACCGCCTGTCGTGAAGTGGGGGTCTTCTATAATCGGAGAGTAGCTAAGTCAAGCGAAACGACACCGCAGGAAATGCCTATGGCGTCTGCAGTTTCGACGTTTCGCGCGAGCCGGCCAAGCCGCCAAATCGCCCGACCCAGCGAGTCGGCCATGCGATCGAGTCGACCGATTCCCGGCCGCGTTTCACCCGGGTAATATGAAAAAGTGGGCCCTCCCCGGGTCGCAACACCGGCTTCGCATCCCAAGATGAGCCTTTTTTACGCTTTCCGGGCGCAAAGATAGCGTTTCCGCATCGGGATGTTCGATGCAGTACACCGACATTGCGATCGTCGGCAGCGGTCTGGCGGGTTCGACCGCGGCCGCAATGTTGGGACGCGCCGGGATTGTGACGGTCCCGGTCGATCCGTACGAGACCTGTCCGTTCGACTTCCGCGTCAAAAATTGAGCGGCGATGCGCCGCTCGAGCGGCTTTTTGGGACCGGCATCGCCGATTCGGTGCTCCGTTCGGCGACGCATGACCGCGAAAACCGGATTGCCCGATTCGGCTATCTGCTGGACAAGCGGCCGAGTCGCCAATTCGGCATCGGCTATGAGAATCTCATCCGTGCGGTCCAGGCTGAAATCCCGCACCCCGCTGAGCGGGTTTACGCCAAGGTCAGGGATATCGCGGCGAGCGACCGGCGGATCGAAACTTCGCTCCCGCCCGGCGGCAGCGTCTTCAATGTCGCCGTCAGCCTGACCGCGATCACGACGCGGTCAATGCAGGCTTTGTGCGCGGCGAGAGCCGCTGCCGGAAGCGATTGCGCAGCTTCCGCAAGCGTTCATAGCCGAGCAGGCGGCCGGCTTCGATCCGATAGGCCAGCGACTTGCCCGGCCCGATATCGATCAGCATATCGACCATGTCGCGGCGCCCTGCCCACAACTGGCCCATGAAACTGTCTTCCGCCGCGCAGGAATTGATCGCCTGGATGTCCGGGCCGGCAAACAGCTCCTCGGTCACGCGATCCACCAGCAGCGCGCCCGGCGAGTACTTGCTGAATTTCGCGTCGAAAGCGGTTTTCCAGGTGTAGGCCGTGGCCCCGCAATACATCAGCACCTGCGCTGCGATCGCCGCACCGTCGACCCGCAGCAGCGCCACCGACGCATCGCCCCGCGCCGCCAGGTTGTACAGCAGGTGCCTGACAAAGGCGGCATCATGCGGATCGGAGAGCAACGCGGTGCCCTGCTCGCCCTTCCAGCTTGCTTTCTCCATGGTCAGAAACGTTTCGAACGCCTGCCCGACGCCGGCTGGGTTGCGATCGTTGACGACGTCGACGGCGCCAAGCGAAGACAACCTGTTCCAGTCCTGGCGCAGTTTTTTGCGCGTCGATCCGGAGCGCTTGATGCCGAACTCACGCGTCACGAAAGGTCGCGCCGTTTCGGAAAGCATCAGCGGTTCGATTCCGCGCAGCGTAAACACCTTCAGCATCGAGGCATGGCTTGGAGATTCGGCATCGAACGATTTCAGGCTGACGACATTCGGCAGTTCCGCGCTGTTTTCGATCGCCGCGAAAAACGCCGGGATGACCTCGTCGGCGAAGCCGGGATCGACGACGGGACTGGAGAGGAAAGCATAGTTGTAGGGCAGCGCTTCCAGCACCGCCGGCAACAGCGGCGCAGCCTTGCGCAGTTGCAGCGCCCAGGCGCCAACGAGCTTCCGTGGCTCGGCGCCCTGCTCCCACGCCAGCAGCATCACGATCTCAGCGAACCCGGTGTCGCCGGCCGCTTTCAACGCCGCCGGATTCATGAAGACGTTCGATGACGCACGCCGAACCAGGTCGTTCCATGGCGGAGCGAGGTCCAGGCTTGGTGAATCAATCGTTATAGAAATCATTGGAAACAAATGCCTTGACCGGGCGCCCCGGGGGCGATGGTGGTCGCCTCCGCTTGCTTTTCAGTTAAGCGCAATCCTAGCTGACTCGCTTGTAATAAGCCTGATACTGCCGGGTTTTTTCAGGATTTCTTTGCCTTTGGGGGTCATTGATATGGCTTCACGATCCAGGGCAAAGGCATGCGGTATACGGACGTTGCCATCGTCGGCGGAGGTCTGGCCGGTTCGACCGCCGCAGCGATGCTGGGACGTGCCGGCGTCTCGGCGCTGCTGATCGACCCTCATCCGACCTATCCGCCGGAGCTACGCTGCGAGAAGCTCGGCGGCGACCAGCTCGACCTATTGCGCAAGACCGGGCTCGCCGAGCCGACGCTGCGGGCGACCACGCTCGACGGCGAGGTTTGGGAAGCCCGCTTCGGCTATGTCGTCGCGAACAAGCCCAGCGACCAGCACGGCATCATGTACGACACGCTGGTCAACACCATGCGTACGCAGATCCCGTCAGGTGTGGAAACCATCTTCACCAAGGTCACCGGCATTTCCAACAGCGACGAGCGGCAGCAGGTCACGCTGTCGAACGGCGAACAGATCTCGGCGCGGCTGGTCGTGCTCGCCAACGGGCTCAATATCGGCCTGCGTACCGTGCTGGGCATCGAGCGTCAGGTCATCAGTTCCTGTCATTCGATTACGCTCGGCTTTGATGTGGCTCCGGTCGGCCGCGCGGCTTTCGATTTCCCGGCGCTGACATACTGGCCGAAGCGCACGAGTTCGCGCATGGCCTATATGACGATCTTTCCGATCGGCGGCACGATGCGCGTCAACCTGATGGTCTATCGCGACATGACCGACCCGTGGTTGCCGCAGTTTCGCAAGGCGCCTGAGGCCGCGATGCGCGCTTTGATGCCGCGACTTCAGCGCATGATGGGTGACTTCAAGGTGAGCGGGCCGATCAAGATCAGGCCGGCGGACCTTTGCATCACCAGCGGCTATCTGCAGCCGGGCATCGTGCTGGTCGGCGACGCCTTCTCCACCTCCTGCCCCGCCGCCGGAACCGGCACCACCAAGGTGTTCACCGACGTCGGACGTCTGTGCAACGTCTACATCCCGCAATGGCTCACGACCGAAGGCATGAACGCGCAAAAGATCGCCCAGTTCTATGACGACCCCGAGAAACAGGCCAGCGAGACGCGAAGCCGGGAAAAGGCCTACCATCTGCGCTCGCTGTCGATCGACAACGGACTGTCATGGCGCGCCCAGCGCTGGGCCCGTTTCCTGGCAAGGCTCGCTCAAGGTGCCCTGCGCGCGGTCCGGCAGGGATTTTCGGCGGGATCGACGGAACGCCTGAAGGTGCCGAGCGGACAGCCGCGGCACGGCCGGCTGGCCTGAGGCCTGCAAGAGCCAATAGCCGAACAAGAGACTGTTAGTCGAAGCGGCGCCCGCGCTCACTCCTCCTCGTCGTCATCCTCCTCATCCTCATCATCGTCTTCGTCCTCGTCATCATCGGCGAGAGCCGCCGCGTTGTGCGGCGTATGGCCCTGGTCGTCCCAGAGCTTGCGGTAGACGCCGTTGGCGGCGAGCAATTTCGTGTGCGAGCCGCGCTCGATCGCCTGACCGCCTGAAATCACGATGATCTCGTCCATTTCGACCACCGACGTCAGGCGGTGAGTCGACCAGATCATGGTGCGCCCCTCCGCCACCTTCAGGAGCGTGCGGTTGATCGCGGCTTCCGTGGTCTGGTCGAGCGCGGACGTGGCCTCGTCGAGCAGCAGCACCGACGGATTGCGGATGATCGCGCGCGCGATCGCGATGCGCTGGCGCTGGCCGCCCGACAGCGTGTCGCCGCGCTCGCCGACAGGGGTGTCGTATTTCTGCGGCAGGCTCATGATGTAGCGGTGGATCTCGGCCTTGCGCGCGGCTTCCGTGACCTCCTCGTCGCTGGCGCCTTCCTTGCCGAGCCGGATGTTTTCGCGGATCGACATGTTGAACAGCATGTTCTCCTGGAACACGACGGCCATCCCCCGGCGCAGCGATTCGCGGGTCACCCGGCGAATATCGACGCCGTCGATGGTCACGCGGCCCTCGTCGGGCACGTAGAGGCGCAGGATCAGGTTGAGCAACGTGCTCTTGCCGGAGCCTGAGGGGCCGACGATCGCGATCCGCTTGCCGGCATTGAGCTTGAGGGTGAGATTGTCGAGCACCGGCGTCTGGCTGCCTTCGTAGGCGAAGGTCACCCGCTCGAAGGTGATGTCGTGGGTGATGCGCGGCAGATCCGGCGCGCCCGGACGATCGGCGCCACGCGTCGGCTCGTCGAGCAGTTCCTGGATATGACGGACCGCCGCCGCCGACTGGATCGACACCGGAATGAAATGCATGAGATGGGCGATGTTGTAGGACACCTCCCAGAACGCGCTCTCGAAGGTGACGAAGGTGCCGATGGTGATCTGGCCCTTGGTGGCGAGATAGGCGCCGATCGCGAGCACCACGAGGTGCAGCAACAACACCGAGATCGTGACGGTGCGCTCCACCATGGTCGACAGGAACACCGCAGAGGCGGTCTTGATGCGCACATCCTGGTTGCGCATGGTGAACCAGCCGAGCGTCCGGCGCTGCAGGCTGAACGCCTTGACCACCGCCTGCGCCGCCACGTTCTCCTGCACCATGCCGAGCAGCGCCGACTCGTTCTGCTTCTGCTCGTAGTTCGCCTGCACCGCCTTCGGCGTCAGGATCCGCGGACCGATCAGGGTGATCGGAAACACCAGCAGCGCCACCGCCGCGAGCTGCCAGTTCAGGAACAGCATCAGGATGATGCCGGCGATCAACTCGAAGAACGGCAGGGCCGCGCTGTTGGCGAAGCTCTTGATCGAGCCCTCGAAGGCCGAGAGGTCGATGGAGAACCGCGACAGAATTTCGCCGCGCTTGGTGCGGGCAAAATAAGCCGACGGCAGGTTCTGGACGTGCTCGAACAGCCGCGTCCGCACGTCTGAAATCACGGTCGCAGCGAGCCGCGCGTCCCAGCGCTCGTACCAGACCGCGATGATCGAGGTGACGATGCCGGCGACCGCGAGCACGCCGAGGATCTTGTACAGCGCCTGAAAGTCTTCCTCGCCGAGCGCGTCGTCGATCAGGAACTTCAGGCTCAACGGCATGAAGACGTTGAACAGCG
The DNA here is from genome assembly GCF_900099825.1 of Bradyrhizobium ottawaense. NCBI lineage: Bacteria > Pseudomonadati > Pseudomonadota > Alphaproteobacteria > Hyphomicrobiales > Nitrobacteraceae > Bradyrhizobium > Bradyrhizobium ottawaense. Next base: position 251,585 of record NZ_LT629693.1, read on the forward strand.
TCTCGACCAGAACGCCGAAACCAACGTAGGCCAGCAGCTTCTTGTAGTTGATCAGGATCGGCTTGACGAAGCCATAGATCGTCGAAAGCGCGCCGGCGGCTTCCTTGGCGGTGAAAACGACGAGATCCTCGTCGTCATCATCGTCGTCGAGGTCCAGCTCGTCGTCATCTTCGTCGTCATCGTCGGGCGGCGCAGCGGCTGGCTTGCCGCCGGCAGCGGGACCCGCCGCACCAGGTTCGACCGCGGGCTTCTTCTCAAGCTCAGGATCGTCCGCCGACGCGGGAGTCCGGTCATCCGAAGAAGGAGGCTTTGGCGCCATGAAACCAACCGATGCTGCACGGCCGGCATGACCGCAACTCAAACGCGATAGCCCTGGACGTTACCTTGGACGCTACCGCGGCGATCCTATGCGATCGGGATCAATTCGGCAAAACAAATGGAGTCGCCAAGCTGGCCGATTGCCGGCCGGTCAATCGTCCGATTCTACCTTGTCAAAGAACGAATAGCGCAGGCTGTCGGCGTCGGCGTACCACTGGCCCGGCCCCTTGTGCGCCGCCAGCGTCGCCGCCCACAACGCATCGGTGCAATCGCGGCGATGCATCGAGAGGTCGAACCCGTTATTGAAGAACAATTCCGACCATTCCCACCAGGTGCCGAGCTTCTTGACCCCGCGCAGCAGGTCGTAACGGTCGATCAGCGCCGGCGCCATATCCGAGGTCACCGATCCGAACAGGAGGCCGGTCTTCACCACGCGGTTCAGTTCGCGGACCGCCCGCGACACCTGCTTCTCCGCGACATGGCACAGGCTGGTCTCGAACACGAAGTCGAACTCGCCGTTCTTGAACGGCATATCTGATATCGAGCCGAGCTTGTTGAACTTCTTCAGCGCCTTCGGCGTCCTGGCATGGATCGCGCGGTTGTTTTCGATGCCCCAGGCATCGATCCCGCGTTCGCGCAGCGCGCCGACCAGTTCGCCGCTGGCGGAGCCCGCAACCAGCAGCTTGTAGCCCTTGGCCCTGTTCCAGACGATCTTGATCAGGTCCGTCAGATAGGCGGGGTCGGTAAACTGGCTCCAGACTTCGCTGTAGGGTCCGACGCCCCGGTAATTCTCGAAATAACCGCGGTCGATCTTGTCGGACAGCACTCCGCCCTGCTGCGCGCGCGCACGGCGCAGCCGCATCATCTCGGTCACAACGATATCGGTGGCGGCGTCGGAGGAGTCGAGCAGACCGTTCAGCGTGGAATCGAACAGGTAGTCGCCGACCACGACGATCCCCGGATGCTCCTTCGGCTCGGGGCGATGATTGGTCATGACGTCCCGCACCGGCATGCCGCCCGGCAGCGCATTCACCGACGACAGCCAGCGGTGGATCTTGCCTTCCATGAAATGGCTGCGGGCGTCGCCGAGCGAGGCCGGCAGCGACTTCAGCGCGGCGTCGATCAGTTCCTGGTCGCTGAGATTGGCGAACGCCAGCGCGTCGGAGCCGGCGATCAGCCAGTTCAGGACGCCGTGCTTGCCGACGTCGTGGCGGGCGCCCTCGTTGTAGACGCAGCAGCCGCCGAACGCTTCCGACATGAACCAGGCGCCGGGGACCTGTTCGCCCCAGAACGGCTCATCGAACAGGATCGAGACGCGCAGGTAATGCGCCGGCCGATCGAAATAGGCGACGTGCTTGACCATCGACTTGCGCAGCTCTTCGCCGTCCCAGCGCATGGTGGCGAGCCAGGAGTGCGGCAGGCACATCAGCACCAGGTCGAAGTCGCGCGTCTCCGGCCCCTTTCCGTTCATCATGTTGAGCTGGTAGCGGCCGGCGGTGGTCTTGCCGACCTTGAGCACCCGGTGATTGAGGTGAATATCCGCGTTGACCTCGGAGCGCAGGCCTTCGATCAACTGCTCGTTGCCGTTCTGGATCGAGTACAGGCCGATATAGCCCTCGACGTCCATCACGAAGTTCTTCAGCGCGTTGAGCCCGTTGGTGTTGTGGCTCTCGGTGGCGATATCCGAGCGCGCCATCACCTTGAAGAAGCGCTTGGCGGTGGGATCGGTGACTTCCTTGTCGAGCACCTGCTCGCAGGTCAGGTAGGCCCAGGGATGCTCGTTGTCATGGGCGCCGACGCCTTCATAATATTCGATCGGCGTCACCATGTCGGCGCAGCGCTTGCGGAACGCCTCGATCGCGGCCGCGGTCTTCGCACCGTACTTGCGGCGCATGCCGGGGACGTCGTTGAGGAGTACGCCATCGAGGAGAACCTGCTCGGCGTCCATCGGAATCGTCTGCAGGCCGAAATGCTGAATAAGCTCCCGCAGCGGATCGGGACCGGTCATCGAGTAGTCGTAGATCTCGGCGACGCCGGCCTCGTACATCGCCGGCGCGGAATCGAACTTGCGCGTCACGATCTTGCCGCCGACGCGGTCCGACGCCTCATAGATCGTGATGCGGCAGAGGTCGCCAAGCTTCTTCTTCAGATACCAGGCGCTCATCAGCCCGCCGGGGCCGCCGCCAACGATTGCAAGATCGATCATATGTGTTCCGTGAGTCGTTCGGCCGCGCCGCGGACTAAGTCACCCTAGCAAAAGCGCTTTTCACTCTGAAGGGAAGATGAACAAAGCGGGTCCCTGCATCGCAGCAATGAAACAAAGCAGCAAAAAGGCCGGCTTTCGCCGGCCTTCTCTTTCGTAGCATGGGTTCGAAGGATGCCTATTCCGCGGGCGGCAGCGCCAACGGCTCCGCTTCCGGAGCAGTCGGCACGATCGTCGCCTGCTTCTCGCGCTCGTCGAGAATCAGCTTGTCGCGCTTGACCGCGACTTCGCGGATCTTAGCCATCGAGGCACCGGTGCCCGCCGGGATCAGCCGGCCGACAATGACGTTCTCCTTGAGGCCTTCCAGCGGATCCACCTTGCCGTTGACGGCGGCTTCGGTGAGCACACGGGTGGTCTCCTGGAACGACGCCGCCGAGAAGAACGAGCGGGTCTGCAGGCTCGCCTTGGTGATGCCGAGCAGAACCGGCGTTCCCGTAGCGATCTTCTTGCCCTCTTCCTTGGCCTTGGCGTTGATCACGTCGAACTCGATCTTGTCGACCTGTTCGCCCGAGATCATGTCGGTCTCGCCCTGGTCGGTGACTTCGACCTTCTGCAGCATCTGACGGACAATCACCTCGATGTGCTTGTCGTTGATGAGCACGCCCTGCAGCCGATAGACCTCCTGGATTTCGTTGACCAGATAGGCAGCGAGTTCCTCGATGCCCTTGATCGCCAGAATGTCGTGCGGCGCCGGATTGCCTTCGACGATGAAATCGCCCTTTTCGACGATGTCGCCGTCCTGCAGATGGATGTGCTTGCCCTTCGGGATCAGGTACTCCCTGGTCTCCTCGGTCTTGTCCATCGGCTCGATCGAGATCCGGCGCTTGTTCTTGTAGTCGCGGCCGAAGCGGATGGTGCCGGCGATTTCCGCGATGATCGCCGCGTCCTTTGGCTTGCGGGCCTCGAACAGTTCGGCAACGCGCGGCAGACCGCCGGTGATGTCGCGGGTCTTGGCGCTCTCCGTAGAAATACGCGCCAGGATGTCGCCGGACTTCACCTTCGCGCCGGTATCAACCGACAGAATGCCGTCGACCGACAGCATGTACCGGGCATCGCCGCCGCGGGCGAGCTTCAGCACCTTGCCATCCTTGCCCTTGATCACGATCGCCGGACGCAGGTCGGCACCACCGCGCGACGCACGCCAGTCGATGACGACGCGCTTGGCGATACCGGTGGATTCGTCGAGCGTTTCCGAGATCGACTGCCCTTCGACCAGGTCCTCGAACCCGATGACGCCTTCGACTTCGGTCAGCACCGGACGGCTGTACGGATCCCATTCCGCGATGCGCTGGCCGCGCTTGACCATATCGCCTTCATCGACGTGCATGCGCGCACCGTACTGAATGCGGTGGGTCGCACGCTCGGTGCCGTCGGCATCGGCGATCGCAACGACCATGTTGCGGACCATCGCGACCATATGGCCTTCGCTGTTCTTGGCGATGGCCTTGTTGCGGATGACCACCTTGCCGTCGAAGTTCGACTCGATGAACGACTGCTCGTTGATCTGCGCAGCACCACCGATGTGGAACGTACGCATCGTCAGCTGCGTGCCGGGCTCACCGATCGACTGGGCGGCGATGACGCCGACCGCTTCACCGTGGTTGACCGGCGTACCGCGGGCCAGATCGCGGCCGTAGCACTTGCCGCAGATGCCGTTGACCAGTTCGCAGGTCAGGGCCGAACGGATCTTCACTTCCTGGATGCCGGCCTGCTGGATGGCGTCGACATGCGTCTCTTCCATCAGCGTGCCGCGCTTGACCACGACCTTGTTGGTCACCGGATCGCGCAGGTCCTCGCCGTTGGTACGGCCGAGAATGCGCGAAGCCAGCGACGCAACCACCGTGCCGGCATCGATGATGGCGCGCATCTTGATGCCGAGCTTGGTGCCGCAGTCGTCCTGCGTGATGATGCAGTCCTGCGCCACGTCGACCAGACGGCGGGTCAGGTAGCCCGAGTTCGCGGTCTTCAACGCGGTGTCCGCGAGGCCCTTGCGGGCGCCGTGGGTCGAGTTGAAGTATTCGAGCACCGACAGACCTTCCTTGAAGTTGGAAATGATCGGCGTTTCGATGATCTCACCCGACGGCTTGGCCATCAGGCCGCGCATGCCGGCGAGCTGGCGCATCTGCGCCGGCGAACCGCGCGCACCGGAATGCGCCATCATGTAGATCGAGTTGATGTCGGCGTCGGCGCCCTTGGCGTTCTTCTTGGTCGAGGAGATTTCCTTCATCATCTCCTTGGCGATTTCTTCGGTCGCCTTCGACCAGGCGTCGACCACCTTGTTGTACTTCTCGCCATGGGTGATCAGGCCGTCGTTGTACTGCTGCTCGAAGTCCTTCGCCAGCGTACGGGTGGTGTCGACGATCTTCCACTTCGAGTGCGGAACGACCATGTCGTCCTTGCCGAACGAGATGCCGGCCTTGAACGCGTTGTAGAAGCCGAGCGCCATGATGCGGTCGCAGAAGATCACCGTCTCCTTTTGACCGCAGTGACGGTAGACCTGGTCAATGACGCCGGAGATTTCGCGCTTGGTCATCAGCTTGTTGATGATGTCGTACGAAATCTTCGCCGAGCTCGGCAACAAATTGCCGAGCATGACGCGGCCCGCGGTGGTCTCGATCCAGCGACGCGAGACCTTGCCGGTCTCGTCCATTCCGTTCCAGCGATACTTGATCTTGGTGTGGAGGTGGATGACCTTCGAATGCAGGGCGTGCTCGAGTTCGGCCATCTCGCCGAAGATCTTGCCCTCGCCGGGCAGGCCTTCGCGCATGATCGAAACGTAATAGAGGCCGAGCACGATGTCCTGCGACGGCACGATGATCGGCTGACCGTTGGCGGGATGCAGGATGTTGTTGGTCGACATCATCAGCACGCGCGCTTCGAGCTGCGCTTCCAGCGACAGCGGAACGTGCACGGCCATCTGGTCGCCGTCGAAGTCGGCGTTGAACGCGGCGCAAACCAGCGGATGCAGCTGGATCGCCTTGCCTTCAATGAGCACCGGCTCGAACGCCTGGATGCCGAGGCGATGCAGCGTCGGCGCGCGGTTCAGCAGCACGGGATGCTCGCGAATCACCTCGTCGAGAATGTCCCAGACCTCGGGACGCTCTTTTTCAACGAGCTTCTTCGCCTGCTTCACCGTGGTCGACAGACCCTTGGCGTCGAGCCGCGAATAGATGAACGGCTTGAACAGTTCGAGCGCCATCTTCTTCGGCAGGCCGCACTGATGCAGCCGCAGTTCGGGACCGACCACGATCACCGAACGGCCAGAGTAGTCGACGCGCTTGCCGAGCAGGTTCTGCCGGAAGCGGCCCTGCTTGCCCTTGAGCATGTCGGCCAGCGACTTCAGCGGACGCTTGTTGGCGCCGGTGATGACGCGGCCGCGGCGGCCGTTGTCGAACAGTGCGTCGACGGCCTCCTGCAGCATGCGCTTTTCGTTGCGGATGATGATGTCGGGCGCGCGCAGCTCCATCAGCCGCTTCAGGCGGTTGTTCCGGTTGATGACGCGGCGGTAGAGATCGTTGAGATCCGAGGTCGCAAAGCGGCCGCCATCGAGCGGCACCAGCGGACGCAGGTCCGGCGGAATCACCGGCACCACGGTCAGGATCATCCACTCCGGCTTGTTGCCGGAATAGCGGAAGGCCTCGACGATCTTCAGGCGCTTGGCGAGCTTCTTGTGCTTGATATCGGACTCGGTCTCCTGCATCTCGACGCGCAGCGACGCCTCGAGCTTTTCGAGCTCCAGTCCCTTCAACAGCTCGCGGATCGCCTCGGCGCCGATCATGGCGGTGAAGCTGTCCTGGCCGTATTCGTCCTGCGCCTTCAGATACTCGTCTTCCGACAAGAGCTGACGGTCCTTGAGCGCGGTCAGACCGGGCTCCAGCACGACGTAATATTCAAAGTACAGGATCCGCTCGAGATCCTTCAGCGTCATGTCGAGCAGCAGGCCGATGCGCGACGGCAGCGACTTCAGGAACCAGATGTGCGCGACCGGTGCTGCCAGTTCGATATGACCCATGCGCTCGCGACGGACGCGCGACAGCGTCACTTCGACCGAGCACTTTTCGCAGATGATGCCCTTGTACTTCATCCGCTTGTACTTGCCGCACAGGCACTCGTAGTCCTTGATCGGCCCGAAGATGCGGGCGCAGAACAGGCCGTCGCGCTCCGGCTTGAAGGTACGGTAGTTGATGGTCTCCGGCTTCTTGATCTCGCCGTAGGACCAGGACAGAATCTTTTCCGGGGACGCAATCGAGATCCGGATCTGGTCGAAGACCTGAGCCGGCGTCGTCGGATTGAAGAGATTCATAATTTCTTGGTTCATCGTCTTCTCCTCGCGTGCCGATCGTCACCGGCAGCAAATTCGAAATTCTTCTGTCGCGCGCGCGTCTCTCAACGTCCGAGGGAAGCGCGAATGTCCGGCACAAATTCGCGAAAAAATTCGCGCCTTGCGCCGGACATGCAATTTTTAAACGTTACTCGGCAGCCTCTGACGTCGGCGTCGGGCCGACCTTGGAATTGTGCAGGTCGACGTTGAGGCCGAGCGAGCGCATTTCCTTGACCAGCACGTTGAACGATTCCGGGATACCCGCTTCGAACGTGTCGTCGCCGCGAACGATCGCCTCGTACACCTTGGTACGGCCGGCGACGTCGTCCGACTTCACAGTCAGCATTTCCTGCAGCGTGTAGGCCGCGCCGTAAGCTTCCAGCGCCCACACCTCCATTTCGCCGAAACGCTGTCCACCGAACTGCGCCTTGCCGCCCAGCGGCTGCTGGGTAACGAGCGAGTACGGACCGATCGAACGCGCATGGATCTTGTCGTCGACCAGATGGTGCAGCTTCAGCATGTAGATGTAGCCCACCGTCACCTTACGGTCGAAGGTGTCGCCGGTGCGGCCGTCAAAGACGGTCGACTGGCCGGAGGCGTCGAAGCCCGCGAGCTTCAGCATCTCCTCGATGTCGGCTTCCTTGGCGCCGTCGAACACCGGCGTCGCGATCGGCACGCCGTGGCTCAGGTTGCGGCCAAGCTCCATCAACTCGCTGTCGTTCATCGTCTTGATGGTTTCATCGTCGCCGTAGATCTTCTTCAGGGTCTCGCGCAACGGCTTGAGATCCTGCCTCTGATAGTAGGCGTCGATGGTCTGGCCGATCTTCTTGCCCATGCCTGCGCAGGCCCAGCCAAGATGCGTTTCCAGAATCTGTCCGACGTTCATACGCGAAGGCACGCCGAGCGGATTGAGCACGATGTCGGCATGGGTGCCGTCCTCGAGGAACGGCATGTCCTCGATCGGAACGATCTTGGACACGACGCCCTTGTTGCCGTGACGGCCGGCCATCTTGTCGCCGGGCTGGATCTTGCGCTTCACCGCGACGAAGACCTTGACCATCTTCATCACGCCGGGCGGAAGTTCGTCGCCACGCTGCAGCTTTTCGACCTTGTCGAGGAAGCGCTGTTCAAGGCCCTTCTTCGATTCGTCGTACTGCTTCCGCATCGCCTCGATTTCGGTCATCAGCTTGTCGTTGGGGGATGCAAACATCCACCACTGCGACCGCGGATGCTCGTCGAGCACGGCGCGCGTGATCTTGGTGTCCTTCTTGAAGCCCTTGGGACCCGCGACGCCCTGGCGGTTTTCCAGCAGCTCCGCGAGACGGCCGTAGACGTTACGATCCAGGATGGCCTGTTCGTCGTCGCGGTCCTTGGCCAGACGCTCGATCTCTTCCCGCTCGATCGCCAGGGCACGCTCGTCCTTGTCGACGCCATGCCGGTTGAACACCCGCACTTCGACGATCGTGCCCTGCACGCCCGGAGGCACGCGGAGCGAGGTATCGCGGACGTCGGAAGCCTTTTCGCCGAAGATGGCGCGCAAGAGCTTTTCTTCCGGCGTCATCGGGCTTTCGCCCTTTGGCGTGATCTTGCCGACCAGGATGTCGCCGGCGCGGACTTCCGCGCCGATGTAGACGATGCCGGCTTCGTCGAGGTTCTTCAGCGCTTCTTCCGAAACGTTCGGAATGTCGCGGGTGATTTCCTCGGGCCCGAGCTTGGTGTCGCGGGCCATCACCTCGAATTCCTCGATGTGGATCGAGGTGAAGACGTCGTCCTTCACGATCCGCTCGGAGAGCAGGATCGAATCTTCGAAGTTGTAGCCGTTCCACGGCATGAACGCGACCAGCACGTTGCGGCCGAGCGCGAGTTCGCCGAGATCGGTCGAGGGACCGTCGGCGATGATGTCGCCCTTCTTGACGACGTCGCCGACCTTCACCAACGGACGCTGGTTGATGCAGGTCGACTGGTTGGAACGCTGGTACTTCATCAGCCGGTAGATATCGACGCCCGACTTGGTGGGATCGAGATCCTCGGTGGCGCGGATGACGACGCGGGTGGCGTCGATCTGGTCGATCACGCCGGAACGACGCGCCGCGATCGCGGCGCCCGAGTCACGGGCAACCACGCCTTCCATGCCGGTGCCGACGAACGGCGCCTCGGCGCGAACCAGCGGCACCGCCTGGCGCTGCATGTTCGAGCCCATCAGCGCGCGGTTGGCGTCGTCGTTCTCGAGGAACGGGATCAGCGCCGCGGCGACCGAAACCAGCTGCTTCGGCGACACGTCCATGTAGTCGACCTTGTCCGGCGTGATCGGCAGCACTTCGCCGGCGTGACGGCAGACGATCAGGTCTTCGGTGAAACGGCCCTTGGCATCGAGCGGCACGTTGGCCTGCGCGACGCGGTAACGGCCCTCTTCCATCGCCGAGAGGTACACGACCTCGTCGGTGACGCGGCCGTCCTTGATCTTGCGATAGGGCGTTTCGACGAAGCCGTACTTGTTGACGCGCGCGAACGTCGCCAGCGAGTTGATCAGGCCGATGTTCGGGCCTTCCGGCGTCTCGATCGGGCAGATGCGGCCGTAATGCGTCGGATGCACGTCGCGCACCTCGAAGCCGGCGCGCTCGCGGGTCAGACCGCCCGGTCCAAGCGCCGAGAGACGGCGCTTGTGGGTGATCTCCGACAGCGGGTTGGTCTGGTCCATGAACTGCGACAGCTGCGACGAGCCGAAGAACTCGCGCACTGCGGCTGCCGCCGGCTTGGCGTTGATCAGGTCCTGCGGCATCACGGTGTCGATATCGACACTGGACATCCGCTCCTTGATCGCGCGCTCCATGCGCAACAGGCCGATGCGGTACTGGTTTTCCATCAGTTCGCCGACCGAACGCACGCGGCGGTTGCCGAGATGGTCGATGTCGTCGATCTCGCCCTTGCCGTCGCGCAGGTCGACCAGCGTCTTGATGACGGCCAGGATGTCTTCCTTGCGCAGCGTGCGATGGGTGTCGGGCGCGTCGAGCTCGAGGCGCATGTTCATCTTGACGCGGCCGACCGCGGACAGGTCGTAGCGCTCACTGTCGAAGAACAGCGACTGGAACATGGTCTGCGCCGAGTCGATGGTCGGCGGCTCGCCGGGACGCATCACGCGGTAGATGTCGAACAGCGCGTCCTCACGTGTCATGTTCTTGTCGGCATGCAGCGTGTTGCGGATGTAGGCGCCGACATTGACGTGGTCGATGTCGAGCAGCGGCAGTTCCTTGTAGCCCTGCTCGTTGAGCGCCTTCAGCGACTTCTCGGTGAGTTCCTCGCCGGCTTCGGCGTAGATTTCACCGGTCTTCGGATTGACGAGGTCTTCGGCCAGGTAGTTGCCGACCAACTCTTCGTCGGTCATGCGCAGCGCCTTGAGGCCCTTTTCCTGCATCTGACGCGCACCGCGCACGGTGAGCTTTTTGCCGGCCTCGAGCACGACCTTGCCGGTATCGGCGTCGATCAGGTCGTTGACGGTCGAATAGCCGCGGAAACGGTTGGCGTCGAACGGCACGCGCCAGCCTTCCTTGCCGCGCTTGTAGCTGATCTTCTTGTAGAAGGTGGACAGGATCGTCTCGCCGTCGAGACCGAGCGCGTACATCAGCGAGGTCACGGGAATCTTGCGGCGGCGATCGATGCGCGCGAACACGATGTCCTTGGCGTCGAACTCGATGTCGAGCCAAGAACCGCGATACGGAATCACGCGCGCGGCAAACAGCAGCTTGCCGGACGAGTGGGTCTTGCCCTTGTCGTGGTCGAAGAACACGCCGGGCGAACGATGCATCTGCGAAACGATGACGCGCTCGGTGCCGTTGACGACGAAGGTGCCGTTCATCGTCATGAGCGGGATATCGCCCATGTAGACGTCCTGCTCCTTGATGTCCTTGACCGACTTGGCGCCGGTTTCCTCGTCGATATCGAACACGATCAGGCGCAGCGTCACCTTCAGCGGCGCCGCGTAGGTCATGCCGCGCTGACGGCACTCGTCGACGTCATACTTCGGCGGCTCGAATTCGTAGCGGACGAATTCCAGCATCGAGGTGCCCGAGAAATCCGAAATCGGGAACACCGAGCGGAACACCGCCTGCAGGCCCTCGTCCAGCCGCCCGCCCGGGGGTTCGTCAACCATCAGGAACTGGTCGTAGGACGCCTTCTGAACCTCAATGAGGTTCGGCATCTCGGCGACTTCCTTGATGTGTCCGAAAAACTTGCGAATGCGTTTGCGACCGGTGAATGTCTGCTGCGCCATCGTGGCCTCTCATTTTCGCCGCCCTGATGGGCGAACCATCCGAAGCGCGACTGCCGCCGCCCCCGGGTTGAATTTCGAATCGCTCAAAAGGAACAAAGCCCAATTTCAGGAATTAACTCCTGAATCCGTTCTCTAGACCTTCAAAACGCAAAACGACGCGCGGGGCGCATGCCTGCACCCGCCCGTCTCAAGTTGCCGCTTCACGGACTGAAAAAGCCCGAAATTTGACTGTCTCCCAACGGCTTACGCCAAGGACCCTGCCGTCCCCACCGCCTACCGCGTTTTCCTGCTGCCGTCCCGATATGGGGCGGTAATCGTGGAGATTCGAGGGGCTAACCCCGCGAATCCCCACACTTTTTTGTGTACGCTGTGCTCCGGGTTACCCCATCGCACTGAGTCTGGATAGATCCCGCCACCTTCGTGTTGGCCGGGGCTTTTCCCGACCATTCACGTCCCTAGCAGATCCCCGGATCGCACTCGGCTTGCGCCTCGCTCGTCCAGGAATGGAATTAAGCAAGCTTCGCTTACTTCAGTTCCACCTTGGCGCCAGCCTTTTCGAGCTGGGCCTTGAGCTTCTCGGCTTCGTCCTTGTTCACGCCTTCCTTGACAGCCTTGGGCGCGCCTTCGACGAGGTCCTTGGCTTCCTTGAGGCCCAGGCCGGTGATGGCGCGGACTTCCTTGATGACTTCGATCTTCTTGTCGCCGGCCGCAGCCAGCATGACCGTGAACTCGGTCTTTTCTTCAGCGGGAGCAGCGGCAGCAGCAGCCGGACCGGCCACCGCAACGGCGGCAGCGGCGGACACGCCCCACTTTTCTTCGAGGAGCTTTGCGAGCTCGGCAGCTTCGAGCACAGTCAGGCCCGAGAGGTCGTCGACGATTTTCTGTAAGTCAGCCATTGATCTGTTTCCTTAAACGTATTGGTTCGAACCAGGTTTGATTTGCGAAGGGTCAGGCCGCTTCGCTCTTTGAGGCATAGGCCTGAATGACGCGCGCGAGCTTGGCCGCGGGCGCAGTGGAGAGCTGAGCGATCTTGGTCGCCGGCGCCACAAGGAGGCCGAGGATCTTCGCGCGCAATTCATCCAGTGACGGCAATGAGGCAAGCGCCTTCACACCGTTCACATCCAGGACGGTTTTACCCATCGAGCCGCCGAGAATAACGAACTGTTCGTTCGCCTTGGCGAATTCGACGGCAACCTTCGGCGCCGCTACCGGATCGTCAGAAGTGGCGATCACGGTCGGTCCCTTCAGCAGGGAACCGATGGCAACGACATCCGTGCCTTCAAGAGCAATTTTGGCGAGACGGTTCTTCGAGACCTTCACCGACGCGCCCGCCTGCTTCATCTGCATGCGCAGCTTCTGCATCTGGACCACGGTGAGGCCGGAATAGTGGGCGACGACTGCGACGCTCGTGGTCTTGAAGACCCCGTTCAACGCCTCAACCGCGTCCTTTTTTGCCGCTCTTTCCACAGCAAGCTCTCTCCGGTTGGCGGCCTTCGCGAGAGCGAGACCGCCGGGTTGCACCCATCGTCTCACCCAAAACCTGACCTCTGGACATAGTCCTTGGACACGTCGGGCAAGACGACATTTGAAAAGCCTGCCCTCCCGAACCAGATGGCGCGGGGTGTCGAGGTTCGAACCAAATCAGCGCGAACGCCGCGGAAGCAGCGCAAAGCGAAATTCGGTTTTCACCCGTCTATGCAGGCCATGCGATTAAGCCGTTGAAAAACTTTCGTTTTGCGCGGGCGCCTGCAGTCTCGGACAGGATCGAGACCATCCGCGAACGGAAGGCCCCTGCTCTCATTCCACCGGGACGACGGATCCCCTTCCTTTCGAGCAATCCAAAGCGGATGTCTTGAAAGGAATGATCTCCTACCGTATCGGGTTTTCGGAATGCGAGCACAGACGTGCCAGCAACGGCCAGCACGCCCGGAAGCCGTTATCTACCGAGTCTTGCCCGGCTTGCCAAGTCTTATCCGGCTTGACGAGCAAAATTCACACCAAACGGTCGAACGGTATCTATATACTTCAAACTTACGGTGCAAATCGCCCTTCAGATGCCTCACACCGCGTAGGGAAGCGCCTTGCCGGCGAAATACGCCTCCAGGTTCTCAATCACGCAGTTCTGCATCGCGACATGCGATTCGAGGGTGTGGCCACCGATATGCGGGCTCAACACGACATTGGGCAGCGCCGTCAGCGCGTCCGGCGCGTGCGGTTCCCTGGCGTAGACGTCGAGACCGGCGCCGGCGATGGTCTGGTCGGTCAGCGCCGCAATCAGCGCGGGCTCGTCGATGACGGAGCCGCGCGAGATGTTGACGACGTAACCCTCCTTGCCGAGCTTCTTCAGGATCCCGGCGTCGACGGCATGGTTGGTATCGGCGCCTGCGCGAACCGCGATCATCAGCACGCTGCACCATTCGGCCAGCGCCTCCAGCGTCGGAAAATACTGGTACGGCACGTCGTGCCGGCTACGGCTGAAATAGCCGACTTCGGTCTCGAAGCCGGCGACCCGCGCGGCGATCTTGCGCCCGATCTCGCCCATGCCGTAGACGCCGACCTTGCGGCCGAGCATGCCGGCCTGCGGCCGCATCATCGGCGACGGCTTGAGGCCGGACCAGTTTCCACTGCGCACGTAATCGTCGGCGGCCAGCAACCGCCGCGTGGTGGCCAGCATCAGGGTGACGGCGATATCGGCGACGGAGGCCGCATTCGCCCCCGGGCTGTGGCCCACGGCAATCCCGCGTTTTGCCGCCGCCGCCAGATCGACGCCGTCATAGCCGGTGCCGTAGCAGACGATGGCGCCGAGTTTCGGCATCAGGTCCATCGCCTCGGCGCTGAACGGCGTTCCGCCCGCGGTAAGGACCGCGTGAATGCCGGACAGTTGCTCAGGTGCGAACACGTCATTCGGCCGCTTACCCGCGGTATCCAGGAGTTCGAAGCGTTCGCCGAACCGCACCATCTGGGCTTTTGGGAAACGCGAATAGATCAGCACCTTCTCGGGCATTGTTGTTTCTCTTTCTTCTCCCGTCATGGCCAGGCTTGTCCCGGCCATCCACGTTTTTTTGTCCGTCCACCGTCAAGCAAGACGTGGATGCCCGGGCATGACGAAAATAATACAGTCGCCAAACGCAGAGGGCGGAACCGGTCTCCCGATTCCGCCCTCTCTATATTTTATGCGTAACGCAAGAACGTTAGATTTTATGCGTAACGCAAGAACGTTAGCCGAGGATCGTACCCGGCTCGACCTTGACGCCCGGGCCCATGGTGGAGGAGACCGCCACGCGCTGGATGTAGGTGCCCTTGGAACCGGCCGGCTTCGCCTTGGAGACCGCATCCGCGAGCGCCTTGACGTTCTGGACCAGCTTCTCTTCCGAGAACGACGCCTTGCCGATACCGGCCTGCACAATGCCGGCCTTCTCGACGCGGAACTCAACCGAGCCGCCCTTGGCGCCCTTCACGGCGGTGGCGACATCCATCGTCACGGTGCCGATCTTCGGGTTCGGCATCATGCCGCGCGGACCGAGCACTTTACCGAGGCGACCGACCAGCGGCATCATGTCGGGGGTTGCGATACAACGATCGAAGTCGATCGCACCGCCCTGCACCTTCTCGACCAGGTCTTCGGCGCCGACGACGTCAGCACCCGCGGCCCTGGCTTCGTCCGCCTTGGCGCCACGGGCGAACACGCCGACGCGCAGCGTGCGGCCGGTGCCGTTCGGCAGATTGACGACGCCACGAACCATCTGGTCGGCGTGGCGCGGATCGACGCCGAGATTGATCGAGATCTCGATCGTCTCGTCGAACTTCGACTTCGCGCGTTCCTTGACCATCTTGATGGCTTCCGCGAGCGGATAGAGGTGCTCACGATCGACGCCCTCGCGGGCCTTGCTCAAACGTTTTCCGATTGCCATGACCCGTTACCCCGCCACTTCCAGACCCATCGAACGGGCAGAGCCCTCGACCATCTTCATGGCCGACTCGATGGAATCGCAATTGAGATCCTTCATCTTCTTCTCGGCAATCTCGCGCACCTGCGCCTTGGTCACCGCGCCGGCCTTGTCGCGGCCCGGAGCTTTCGAACCGGACTGGATCTTGGCGGCCTGCTTGAGGAAGAACGACATCGGGGGGGTCTTCATCTCGAAGGTGAACGAACGATCGGCGTAGATCGTGATCACCACCGGAATCGGGGTGTTCTTCTCTTCCTTCTGCGTCTGGGCGTTGAACGCCTTGCAGAATTCCATGATGTTGAGACCGCGCTGACCAAGCGCGGGACCGATCGGGGGCGAAGGATTCGCCGCACCGGCCGGCACCTGCAATTTCAGGTATCCGGTCACTTTCTTTGCCATTTAATCACTCCTGTTGTGCCGGCCGGGGCCGGCGGTTTCAGGTTTCGTGGTTCGGATCAAGAGCGGTTGGCCACCACCCTCTTCCTCCCACGTCCTAGTTTACGCGAGGACAAGCCTCGCGCTTGCGTTACGCGAAGACGCGCTTCGCGCTTTCGATCAGACCTTCTCGACCTGACCGAATTCCAGTTCGACGGGGGTGGCACGGCCGAAGATCGACACCGCGACCTTCACGCGCGAACGCGCCTCGTCAATTTCCTCAACCACGCCGGAGAACGACGCGAACGGGCCATCGGCCACGCGGACGTTCTCGCCGATTTCGAACGACACCGACGCCTTCGGACGCTCAACGCCTTCCTGCACCTGGTGCAGGATCCGCATCGCTTCGGCTTCCGAGATCGGCATCGGCTTGTTTTCGGCGCCGAGGAAGCCGGTCACCTTCGGGGTGTTCTTGATGAGATGAAACGCTTCGTCGGTGAGCTTCATCTTCACCAGCACATAGCCCGGGAAGAACTTGCGCTCGGCGTCGATCTTGCGGCCGCGACGCACCTCGGTGACCTTTTCGGTCGGCACCAGCACCTGCTCGAACAGATCCTCGAGCCCGCGCTGCTTGGCCTGCTCGCGGATCGATTCCGAGACCTTCTTTTCGAAGTTCGAATACGCGTGAACGATATACCAGCGCTTGTCCATGGTTTGGGTCCCGGTGCTCATCAGTGGACACCCAGCAGGAAGGTGACGAGGTAGCGAATGATCTGATCCGATGCGAAGAAGAAGATCGAAGCCAGCGCCACCATCACGAACACCATGATCGTGGTGATCGTTGTCTCGCGGCGTGTCGGCCAGGTGACCTTGTTGGTCTCCGAGCGCACTTCCTGCAGGAATTTGAACGGGCTGAAAGCCATCGTTTGGTAATCCGCGTCCCAAGGAGACGATGTTTGATTTAAGTGAATCCGAACAGCCCTCTAGCGCCCAGCCCTCTCTCGAAGGATGAGCCGCACAGCGGGCTCGATTGTTCGGGGGAATTTTAAAGCCGCGCCGGATATCCGTTTTAACGGGCCGGCAGCAGGTGGCGGGTATCTACTGCCAGTCGGGCAAAAGGTCAAGGTCCCGGGGCGCCGCATCGCAACGCCGCCCCAAAGGATATCAACGCCTTAGAGCGGAAGCCGGACACACGCCTGTCGCCTCGGATGGCGCCTTCGGGCCACTTGCGGCAGGTATCGCGCGCGGTCATTCTCTCCGAATAACCACAAAAACACTGGGGAGCGACCATGAATATCGCCAAGAAACTGGCAACCTTTGCGGCCATCGGCCTTTACGCCGCCCTGACCCCGCCGGCCACGGCCCAGCAACCCGCCCCGCTCAAGATCGGCCTGCTCGGCGATTTCTCGTCGGTCTATGCGGACATCGGCGGTCCCGGCAATGTCGAAGCCACCAAGATGGCGATCGAGGAATTCGGCGGCACCATGTTCGGCAAGCCGATCGAGCTGATCACCGCCGACCCGCAGAACAAGGCCGATGTCGCAGCCTCCTTGGCCCGCAAATGGTACGAGAACGAAGCCGTCGACATGATCATCGACATGCCGACATCGGCGACCGCGCTGGCCGGCATGGAGATGTCGAAGCAGTTCGAGAAGATCATGATCGTCACCGACACCGCCAGTTCCGATATCACCGGAAAATCCTGCTCGCCCTATACCGCGCACTGGACCTACGACACCTACGCCAACGCCCACACCGTCGGCAGCGCCATCGTCAAGAACGGCGGCGATAGCTGGTTCTTCATCACCGCCGACTACCTGTTCGGCCATTCGATCGAACGCGACACCGGCGACGTGGTCCGCGCTGCCGGCGGCAAGGTGCTCGGCAGCGCCCGCGCCCCGCTCAACACCGCGGATTTCTCGTCGTTCCTGCTGCAGGCGCAGGCCTCGAAGGCAAAAATCATCGGCCTCGCCAATGGCGGCTCCGACACCATCAACACCATCAAGCAGGCTTCCGAATTCGGCATCGCGGCCGGCGGCCAGAACCTCGCCGGGATCGTGATGTTCATCTCCGACATTCACAGCCTCGGCCTCAAGCTGGCGCAGGGCCTGATCATTACCGAGGCGTATTATTGGGACCTCAACGACCGCACCCGCGCGTTCGGCAAACGCTTCTTCGAACGCATGAAGCGGATGCCGACGATGAACCAGGCCGCCACCTACAGCGCCACGCTGCACTATCTCAACGCCGTCAAGGCGGCCGGCACCAGGGACACCAAGCCGGTACTCGCGAAGATGCGGTCAACACCGGTTCGCGACGCCTTCACCGACAACGGCGTGCTCCGCGAGGACGGGCGCATGGTCCACAGCATGTTCCTGCTCGAGGTCAAGAAGCCGGAAGAACCCAAGGCGCCGTGGGATTACTACAAGGTGCTGGCGGAAGTGCCCGGCGATCAGGCCTTTCGGCCGATGAAGGACGGCGGCTGCCCGCTGGTGAAATAGCGGCGCGTCGATTCGGACGGTTGCAGCCTAATTTCGAGGCAACCGTCCGATCCTTTGCGGTTTCCATCGCTGTGGAACCGCCAATTTGTTGACGCAGATTTATCGCCTGCTCCGCGGCCGGGGATCCCCGCAACGGAGCAGGAATCATAATGGCGTCGTGTCGAATTTGCCGCGGGCTGGCTGCGGCTGCATTTTTCCTCGTGACCCCCATTGCCTCTTTCGCCCAGGAGAATCAGGGAACCCCCGAACAGCGTGAAGCCTGCACACCGGACGCCATGCGGCTCTGCGGCGCCTATCTGTTCGATCCAAGGAGCGTCGAGGCCTGCCTTCGGGCCAGCGGGCCGCGGTTGAGCCAACCCTGCTACGACGTGTTCTTCCCGCCGCAGCAAGCCGCCGCGCCCCCGCCTCCGCCGCCGAGGGGCGCGCGCAAGCGCATGCCACCGCCGCCACAGGAAGACGAGGATTAGGACGTAACGCGCCGGTCCCGATGCGAACCCAATTGGTTAATGCCGGGTAACGCCTCGCTTCAAATCCGAACGAGCGCGCACGCGCGTTCTTAAAAATTTGCCGGCACGCTGCGCATTCCATTTACGGGACATGAGACGATCATGGCGCTCAGCCAAACCCAGCCTGCTCAGGAAGCATCCCCGGCCGATACCGTCTGGACCGTTCTCGACGCGGCGAACGACCTCGGCGACACCCTCACGGTCGATGCCTGCCGGCGGGTGATCGACGCTACCCTGCGCGGTCACGAGGCCTCGGCATCCGACATGGCGGTCGTGGCGGCGTTCTTCAGCTAGTGTCGTAACGGGGCTAACGATCGGGTTATGAAATCAGGCCAAGCCTTTGATTAACCCGTGAATTTAATTGGCAGGGGCGGCAGGGCTCGAACCTGCGACAACCGGTTTTGGAGACCGGTACTCTACCAACTGAGCTACACCCCTACAGTGAACCGGAATCTATCCCAAGTTCGCGCCGTTTCAAGCATAGGCCATGCCCCGATTGCAAGGGTGAAGCGCAGCCGCCGGCATCAAGACCCCCTATCCAAGCCCCGGCTTCTGCGTCAATTTCCTCTCCCATAAGCAACAAGAGCAACGGGAGAGACCATGAACGCCCAGACCGCCGCCCGGCCAACATCCGCCCCGCAGACCCCCTCCCTCCCGCAGGCCAAGCCGGAAGCGATCGGGCTTTCGAGCAAGCGACTTCAACTGATGTCGGACGCCTTCAAGCGCGAAGTCGACAAGGGAACCCTGCCCGGTGCGACGGTGATGGTGGCCCGCCGCGGCCAGATCGGCTGGTTCGATGCGATCGGCCGGCAGAATCCTGCGGCCTCTGCGCCGATGGCGCATGACAGCCTGTTCCGCATCTTCTCGATGACCAAGCCGATCGTCTCGATCGGCATCATGATGCTGGTCGAGGACGGCCACTTCATCCTGGGCGACCCCGTCGCGAAATTCATTCCGGAGTTTGCCGACCAGAAGGTCGGCATCGAGAACAACGGCAAGCTCGACCTCGTGCCGGTGAAGCGGCAGATGACGGTGCAGGACCTGCTGCGGCATACTTCGGGCCTGACCTACGACCACACCGGCAATGGTCTGGTCCAGCAACTCTACCAGCAGTCGCGGCTGCGCAGCCGCAAGATCAGCAACGCCGAGCACGCCACCATCATCGCCGGCATGCCGCTGATCTGCCAGCCTGGCGAGGGATGGAACTACAGCCGCTCGACCGACGTCCTCGGCCGCATCATCGAGGTCGTCTCCGGCAAGTCGCTCGGCGCGTTCCTGACCGAGCGCATCCTGGCGCCGCTGCAGATGGCCGAGACCGCGTTCCACACGCCTGAGGCCAATGCCGGACGTCTCGCCGAACCGTTCCCGACCGATCCCTGGACCGGCGAGAAGGTGCAGCTCTTCAACATGCTGGAGAAGCCGGTGATGGAATCCGGCGGCGGCGGGCTGGTCTCGACCACGATGGACTATGCGCGGTTCAGCCAGATGCTGCTCAATGGCGGCTCGCTCGACGGCATCAGGATCGTCGGCCGCAAGACGCTGGAACTGATGGCGTCGGACCATCTCGGCCCCCACGTCAAGGTCGACTCGCCGTTGATGCCGGCCGGTCACGGCTTTGGCCTCGGCTTCGCGGTTCGGACCCACGACGGCATGGCGCCGTTCTCGGGATCGCGCGGTCAGTTCTTCTGGAGCGGGATGGCCGGAACGTTCTTCTTCATCGATCCCGCCGAGGAGCTGTTTTGCGTGTTCATGATGCAGGGCCCGGGCCAGCGCGAATATCTCCGCGCGGTGCTGCGGGATCTGGTCTACGCGGCGGTGGAGTGAGGTCTCGTGCCCCGGATGCGACGCAGCGGTGCGTTGCTAGGCCGGGGCCGCGGCGCGGTTTGACGATCATGGGTCCCGGCTCTGCGGAGCGGCACTTCGCGCCGCACCGCGTCCGGGACACGCGCCTCAGCTAATCGTAGCCCCGCCGTCAATCACGATGGTCTGGCCGGTCATGAAGTCACCGGCCTTCGATCCCATCAACACCGCAGCACCCGCGATCTCGTCGGGAACGCCGATGCGCAGCAGCGGCGAGCGCGCGGTCGACGCCTTCAGGGTATCGGGATTGTCCCACAGGGCTTTTGCGAAGTCGGTCTTGATCAGGCCGGGCGCGATGCAGTTCACGCGGATGTTGTGCTTGCCGTATTCGCAGGCGAGGTTGCGGGCGAGCTGCATGTCGGCCGCTTTCGAAATCGCATAGGCGCCGAGCACGGTCGAGCCCTTGAGGCCGCCGATCGATGACACGATCACGATCGAGCCGTCCTTGCGCTCGATCATGTCAGGCACCACCATGCTGATGAGCCAGTTGTTGGCGACGATGTTGTTGTCCAAAATCTTGCGGAACTGATCGTCCGAAATGCCGCCGAGCGGACCGTAATACGGATTCGACGCGGCGTTGCACACCAGCACATCGATCTTGCCGAAGGCGCGCTTGGATTCGTTGACGAGGTTTTGCAGGTTTTCCTTGCTGGAAATATTGGCCGCGATCGCGACCGCCGTGCCCTTGCCGAACTTGTCGTTGATCTCCTTGGTCACCTGGTCGCAGACGTCCTGCTTGCGCGAGGACACCACGACCTTGGCGCCGTGCTCGGCCATCCGTTCGGCGATGGCGCGGCCGATGCCGCGCGTCGAGCCGGTGATGACGGCAACTTTCCCCGACATATCGAACAAGGTCATGTCTCTCTCCCAGATGTTGATCCAGCTCTGCGCCGGTTTTGGTTTTTCGCTTTTTAAATAAGCAGTCTTTGCGAGCTAAGCAGCCTTTGCGGCCTTCGACAACCGCAGCCCGCCGAACTCACGCGAGCTTGGTGGGCGCAATCTCCGGTCCCGCCGGCTGATGCATGGCGTTGTGCGAGGCGTCCGCGATCCACGGCTGCTGGTTGACCATCGGCAGCCGCCAGCCGTCGTGGCCGGCGCTTGAAATATGATCGAGCCGCGTCACCGAACAATTGTCGATGTCGAACACCAGACCCTTTTCCGGCTGGCCGCCGAGCGCAAGACCGACTGCGGCCTTGATCGTACCACCATGCGCGACGGCGATGACGTCCCTGCCCGCCTGTTCGGCATTGATGCGCACGATCGCGCCGCAGACGCGGTTATAGAGGTCCATGAAACTCTCGCCGCCCGGCGCCGGCTCGTCGATTGCGGCAAACCAGTGGCTGCCGACCGGACGGCTGGCCAGGAACGCGGCGCGGTTCATGCCCTGCCATTCGCCGAGATGCTGCTCGGCGAAGTCTTTCACATGCGGCATCGCCGAAGGCTTGGGAAAACCGGCGGCCCAGATCGCGTCGGCGGTCTGATGCGTGCGCTTCAGCGTGCTTGCATACCAGACCGCGTTGCGCGGCAGGATTTTCCCGACCGCGTCGAACACCACGCGATCGCTGGTGTCGCAACCGAGATCCTTCTGGCCGTAGATGCAGCCATTGTCCTCGCGAACCGGCGCGTGGCGCACCCACCACCACCGCGTCGTGACCACGCCCGCTTTCGGAGCTGCAACTGATTTGTCGGTATTGGACATCGCCAAGGCCCTTCAATACTGTTCGCTGTCGCTGTACGTCAGAGCAGTCAACGTCTCAAGTGACTTCATCGTTTGAAATCTTGTTTGAATTCCGCATGGCGGAAGCTCCGACAACCATAAACTGACAGGGAGAGATTCATGGGCCGCCTCGAAGGCAAATCCGTCATCATCACCGGTGCTGGCAGCGGCATCGGGCGCGCGGCCTCGGTGTTGTTCGCCAGGGAAGGCGCCAAGCTTGTTATCGTCGATCGCGCCGAAGGCGTGAAGGAAACCGCCAAGCTGGTCGGCGATGCCGGCGGCACCGTCGAGGCCGTGATGGCGGATGCGGGCTCGGAAGCCGACGTGAAGGCCTTCATCGACAAGGCGGTCGCCAAATATGGAAGGCTCGATGCGATCTGGGCCAATGCCGGCGTCTCCGGCGGGCTGGTGCCGATCCCCGACCAGACCGTCGAACACTGGCAGGAAGTGCTGCGCATCAATTTGATCGGACCGTTCCTCGCGATCAAGCATTCGATGCCGCACATGATCAAGCAGAAGTCCGGTTCGATCGTCTGCACCGCGTCGGTCGCGGGCCTCAAGGCCGGCGCCAGCGGACATCCCTACGGCGCTAGCAAGGCTGGCGTCATCAGCCTGGTGCAGACCACCGCCTATTCGCTGTCCGGCACCGGCGTACGCATCAACGCGGTCTGCCCCGGCCTGATCGAGACAGGCATGACCAAGCCGGTGTTCGACCGCGCCAAGGAGCGCGGCACCCAGGACAAGATCGGCCAGCTCAATCCGCTGAAGCGTCCCGGCCAGCCGCATGAGCTCGCAGCGATGGGCCTGTTCCTGGCGAGCGACGACGCGTCTTACGTCAACGGCCAGGCGATCCCGGTCGACGGCGGCCTCACCGCGTCGATGCCGTATGCGGGGAAGCCGATTTGATCGGAACGATCCCTGCTCTATCAACCGTCGTCCCGGCCTTGAGCCGGGACCCATAACCACTGATGTCAGTTGCTGAACGAAGTCGTCGACCATCTCGCTAAATATTCTCTGTCACGGCGTATGGGTCCCGGCGTTCGCCGGGACGACGACTGAATATGCGTCCACCTTCTCGCGGCGCGATGCGCCCGAGGTTTTGCATTTCGTTTGCCCTCGAAATCAGAGGGCGCGGGGAGGACCGGGTGCGCGCTGCACCCGCGGTCTCGCGTGCGATGCGTATCAAAAAATGCTGCACACGAGCATACAGGTTCAGCGGAGAACACCCGGCCTTCCCTGCGCAATGGCTTTACGGCTTATACGTGATCGTCCTGGTGACCGGCTTTCTTGCCACCATCGTCAACGTAGGCTTTCGCTTCCGTCAACTTGACGCCAGCACCGGGGCGTCGGACCACGATTTCACCGTACGCAACGGCAGCGTTCGTCCTCGCCGCCATCGCGTCCACCGCTCCCTGCCCCTCGTTTGCGACGATGGCCAACGCCCCTCTGGTGGGACAGGATGCGCGGAGTTAAACGTCTGATTTGCCCGACGGGGCAACGAAATTATTTTTGCGCGAAGGGCTGGACAGACTTTTGGTGATTTGCCCGTCGGGTTACTTTGTCGCAGCCGTTGCACGAAGATTGCGCTTGCGGGGAAGCGAAGCAGCAGCCGTGAACCAAAATGCCGGCAGACGGCGCGCCAGAGTCCGCTATGGCCCGAGAGCGACCAACTTCGGCAGCGCAGCGAATTGACGCGAAGTGCCAATTTCGGAAGTCGTCGAAATCATTGGAATCACTTCGTGGGGCAAGGGCGAGCAGCAATCTTGAAACACCGAGGCCGA
This sequence comes from Bradyrhizobium ottawaense, assembly GCF_900099825.1. Lineage (NCBI taxonomy): Bacteria > Pseudomonadati > Pseudomonadota > Alphaproteobacteria > Hyphomicrobiales > Nitrobacteraceae > Bradyrhizobium > Bradyrhizobium ottawaense. Next base: position 275,441 of record NZ_LT629693.1, read on the forward strand.
GGTCTCGGCGCGCCCACCATGCATTCCGATATTGGTTGCGCAGAAAGGCCGCCTCGCGGCGGCCTCTCTCATTCAAATAAATGCGATGAGCCGGTCGCTTCGGTCTTACAGCAGATCGATCAGCTTTTCGAAGCGCTCTTCGCCCAAGCAAGGGACGCCGCAGCTATCGGAACCACCTCGCCGACATCGACCACGGGAACGACATTGACGTCGTTCCAAAAGTTGTACTTTGAGACGAACGTGACGATGACCTTGGGGTCGCTGGCCTCGGCCAGCACGTAACCGCCGTTACCGGCCAGGTTCGAGACGAACGCGTGGACCGTCAAACCGTCTTCCGGTTTCCATTTGCCGAACGCGGTCAGGAGAGCTTCCGAGCCCGCAAAACCTTCGTCGTGGGTGAGTCCGGTTGAGCGGATGGTGTATTCAATCATGTACTTCATGAAGTCCCTCCTCTCTTAAAGAAATGAACCAATGACTTGAGCCGCGTTGGATGGGGCGCTGCGCGCCGCAAAGCGCTACTTTTCGGCTTCGACGATGTACCGCCGTATTACCTTAACTGCCTTGTCACGCTGGGGTGCAAGGTCCGCCCAGGCTTTCGACTTGTAGAATGCCACTCCGTCATCCAGGCTGTCCCATTCGACGATGGCCGCACTCTTGGGAGGCGACCCACCCTCTATTTGAACAACCCGTCCGGCTGCGGTGCGTAAAGCCCGGCCATGGGCTGCTTCTATCAACTTCCGGGCGGTAGGGAGGTATGCTGCTTGGGCTGCAGCGTCGAGGATGTCAGATTCGCTGATCGAGTAAGCTTTGAGCTTAGCTCCTTGAGCGTGGAGGCCCTGGACCGCGATAGCTCCAGTTGCGACGCCAGCGAGCATTACCATTGCGAGTTTAAAATTGGATCTCATGGCAGTCCCTCCGATTGTGGCGTTTCAATTCAGATGATGGTTCCCTCTCATATTCGGGCACACGTTGCCCTGGTCGTGAGTCACAATGGCAAAGCGAAGGTTCAAGGTCAGGCGCGCTGATGCGTCAAAAAGCTGGCGGTGTAGCGGCGCCAGACCTAAAATCACGCAGTCGGTGCCAGCCACCGCGCGGGCCCGTCCTGCCTCAGATAGCGCGGATGTCGCTGCCATTGTGGAGCCCCCGCTGCCCGGCCATGATGCATCTTCAGGGTACGGTGTCTGCCCGAAGAAGTTCATTTTGAGATAGTGAAGCCACTCACATTTGTCTGCTTTTGGAGGGGGTAACATTAGCTCAGCTTCTTACTTCCAAGGAGGCGCATGATGCTAACCGCGATCAACAACCGAAACCCCGAACATAACACCCGCGACTGGATGGTGACGCTTTTGGGTTGTGTCGGCTTTCCAGCATTGAATGTGTTGCGAAGGACGCGCGGAGAAAGCGAACCGAAGCCACTCTGGAAACAATTCGACGATACACATCATTGGGATTCAACCGCCGAGGAATGGGTCCCCAACGATCCGACATGATCGCCTTGTTCGAAGGCGGATGAACGCGGGTCGAAGGCGGTCGAGACCAGCGCAATGCATGCTCGAAAGCGTGATGACCGTTGGGCCGCCAAAAGCGGAAGTAAATTCAAGGACGCTCGCGGCCTCGTCCCTCGTTTGCTGTCCTGCCTCTCCAGCCCGATCCATGCCTGACATCGACGGCGCTCGGATGCGGCTCACAACCCGTCCGGCGGCAGGCCGGAGGCGCTGGCCGCCACCTCGCGGTGGCGGATGCGCTCGCGGTAGAAGGCGTAGAGGCCGGACAGCACGATGATCGTAGCGCCCGTCGCCATCATGGTGTCGGGCACGTCGCCGAACACGAGATAGCCGAGCAGCAAGGCCCATAGCAGCGCGGTGTAGCGAAATGGCGCGATCGCCGAGATATCGCCCGATCGCAGCGCCATGATGACGCATTGATAGCCGACCAGCACCAGCACGGCGGCGAGCGCCAGCAAGCCGACCGAGTGCGTCGAAGGCTGTGTCCAGCCGCCGAGCGGAACCAGAATGACGGCGCCCGCGGTCGTCACCGTCACCGTCGTCAACAGCGTGATGACCAGCGAAGGAATGTGCGAAGGTATCCGCTTGGTCGCGAGATCGCGCACCGAACAGAACAGCACCGACACCAGCGCCAACAGCGTGAACTGGTTGAAGCCGGCGACGCCAGGCCGCACGATGATGAGCACGCCGATGAAGCCGGCCGCGATCGCCGACCAGCGCCGCCAGCCGACCGGCTCGCCGAACGCGACCGCAGCGCCGAGCGTGATGGTCAGCGGCAACGCCTGCAGGATCGCGGAGGTGTTGGCGAGCGGCAGATGCGTGATCGCCGCCAGGAACGATACGGTGCCGCCGACCTCGCCGACGATGCGCAAGGCGACCGGCTTCACGAACAATGTCCGCAGCGGACGTATCGCGCGCTGATGGACGGCGAGCGCGCCGATCAGCACGATCGCGAACAGGCCGCGCACCAGCATCACCTGGCCGAAATTCATCTCCGACGACATCAGCTTGGTGATGGAGTCGTTCATCGTGAAGCCGGCCATGGCAACGGCCATGAGCAGGCTTCCGCGAAGATTCGGAGAGAGCGGCAATTCAGCTTCCGGTGGATCGCAGGGTGGGCAAAGCGACAGCGTGCCCACCCTTGACAGCAACGATCGGGAGAGATGGCGGGCACGGCGCGAAGAGCGCCTTTGCCCACCCTGCGATTATGGCGCGGCGTCGCGCGCCGTATCGCGTCCGAGGCACGCGTTTGGGCTCAGGTCGCGCCGGCCTTCTGCGCGTATTTCCAGGCGTCCTTTGACAGCGGTACGGTGCGTGCCGCCGACTCCAGTGCCTTGGCGTTGGCCGCGGTGCCGTCGCGAACGCGACCCGCAATGCCCTGCGTGATGCCGGCGAGCCGGAACAGGTTGTAGGAAAAATACCAGTTCAGGTCCGGCACGGCGCTGCCGGTGACGTTGCAGTAGATTGCAGCCGCCTCTTCGAGGCTCGGAATGTTGAGCGCCTTGAGATCGGAATTGGCCAGACCCGGCATGGTCCACTGCATCAGCAGATAGGTGAAGTCGGCCATGGGATCGCCGAGCGTCGACAGTTCCCAGTCCAGCACCGCCTGCACGCGCGGTTCCGTGGCGTGGAAAATCATGTTGTCGAGGCGATAGTCGCCGTGGACCACCGAGGCGCGCGCCTGCGCCGGCACGGTCTTCGGCAGCCACTCGGCGAGTTTTTCGAATTCCGGAATGTGCTGGGTCTCGGAGGCGCGGTATTGCTTGGTCCAGCGATCGACCTGGCGCGCGAAATAGTTGCCGGGCTTGCCGAAATCGCCGAGCCCGATTTTCTCGGGATCATAGACGTGGAGTTTCGCCAGCGTCTCGATCTTGCTGGTGAAGATCTTGCGGCGATTTTCCGGCGTCTGGCTCGGCAGCGACGGATCCCAGAACACCCGGCCCTCTTCCATCGACATGATGTAGAAGGCGGCGCCGATCACGCCGTCGTCGGTGCACAGCGCATAGGCCTTGGCGACCGGGAAACCCTGCTTGCCGAGGGCCGCGATGACGCGGAACTCGCGGTCGACCGCATGCGCGGACGGCAGCAGTTTGCCGAACGGCTTGCGGCGCATCACATAGGAACGGGTGGGTGTTTCGATCTTGTAGGTCGGATTGGACTGGCCGCCCTTGAACTGCAGGACGGTCGGCGGTCCCTGATAGCCTTCGACATTTTCCTTCATCCAAGCGTCGAGGTGCTTTTCATCGATGCGATGACGCTCCTCGACTTCCTTGGTGCCTGAAAACTCTTCGTCTTTCCTGACGCCGTCGGCCACGATGACGCTCCCTTAAAATTTCTTCTTAGAGAGCGCCATCATAGCGCTCCCGTCAGTTTGCATACTTCCGAAGTTCAAGTCTGGCAATGGCGCGATTGTGCACCTCGTCCGGACCGTCAGCCAGGCGGAGCGTGCGGATATGGGCATAATCCTTCGCCAGGCCGGCCTCGTCGGAAACGCCGCCGCCGCCATAGGCCTGGATCGCGTTGTCGATGATCTTCAGCGCCATATTGGGGGCCGTGACCTTGATCATGGCGATCTCGGCCTGCGCGGTCTTGTTGCCGACCTTGTCCATCATGTCGGCGGCCTTGAGGCACAGCAGGCGGTTCATCTCGATATCGGCGCGCGCTTCGCCGATGCGCTGGTCCCAGATCGAATGCTCGATGATCTTCTTGCCGAAGGCGGTACGCGACGCCAGCCGCCTGACCATCTTCTCCAGCGCCTCCTCGGCCTTGCCGATGGTGCGCATGCAGTGATGGATGCGGCCCGGACCGAGGCGGCCCTGTGCGATCTCGAAGCCACGGCCCTCACCGAGAAGGATATTCTCCTTGGGAACGCGGACGTTCTCGAGCAGCACCTGGGCATGGCCGTGCGGCGCGTCGTCGTAGCCGAACACCGGCAGCATCTTTTCGACCTTGATGCCGGGCGTGTCGAGCGGAACCAGGATCTGCGACTGCTGCTGATGCTTCGCGGCCTTCGGATCGGTCTTGCCCATCAGGATCGCGATCTTGCAGCGGGGATCGCCGACGCCCGACGACCACCATTTGCGGCCGTTGATGACGTAATGGTCGCCGTCCTTCTCGATCCGCGTCTCGATATTGGTCGCGTCCGACGAAGCCACGGCAGGTTCCGTCATCAGGAAGGCGGAGCGGATCTCGCCGTCCATCAGCGGACGCAGCCATTTCTTCTTCTGCTCCTTGGAGCCGTAGCGGATGAATACTTCCATGTTGCCGGTATCGGGTGCGGAGCAGTTGAAGACCTCCGATGCCCAGGAGATGCGACCCATCTCCTCCGACAGCAGCGCATATTCGAGGTTGGTCAATCCCGCGCCGTGGAATTCGTCGTCCTCGTGCGAGGACGGCGGCATGAACATGTTCCAGAGGCCTTCGGCCTTTGCCTTCTTTTTCAGCTCTTCGAGGATCGGGATCACCTTCCAGCGCGGCCCCTCTGCATCCTGCTTGTCGTAGATCGGCACCGCGGGACGGACGTGCGTCTTCATGAACGCCTGCACGCGCTCGAGCCATTCTTTCTGGCGGTCTGACATATTGAAGTCCATGGGACGCTCCTCACCTTCGGCTTCTGAATTGTTGGGCCGCACTGTCCGCCCGCCGCGCAGGCCCGGCAAGATGTTTTGCGGGTTCGCGGCTGACAGGCCGTCACGGGTTGAGCCGGAAACGCGGCACGCTCGCAAACGTGCATTGACTTTTCCGGCCCTTCAAACGATAGTTTCATACACACGTTTGAAATGCAACTCCCCAAACGGGGGCCAGATATGCCGAGCGATCAAACCCGATCCGCCATCCTCGCCGCCGCCGAACGGCTCTATGCCGACCGCGGCTTCGGCGACGTGACGCTGCGCGACATTGTTGCCGAAGCGAACGTCAACCTCGCGGCGGTGAATTATCATTTCGGCTCCAAGGACGAACTGATCGCCGAACTGTTCGTCACCCGCAGCCTTGCCACCAACCGCGAGCGACTGAACGAGTTGAAGGCCGCCGAGGAAAACGGCGGCGGCCGCGCGCCGATCGACCAGATCTTTCGCGCGCTGGTCGGGCCGACCTTACGCGGCTGCCTCGGTCCCGACCGCGAAGGCTCGACCGCGGCGCGGTTCATGATCCGCGCCTCGATCGAATCGGTGCCGCCGATCCGCCGCATCAAGAACCGCGAGGTCGATCATTTGCGGAAATTCATCGCCGCGATGCGCCGCGCGATGCCCGGCCGCGACGACGTCGACCTCTACTGGGGCCTGAATTTCGCGCTGGCGATGTCGCACCACACCATCCGCGAAAAAGAGCGGCTGACCAAACTGTCGGAGGGGCAATGCGACCTCAACGACGTCGCCGGGATTATCGACCGCGTGGTTTCGGTCTCGGTGATGGCGCTGGCGGCAAGCGAGACGCCGGCGAAGAAGGCGGCGGGGAAAGTGGCAGCGCGGTAGGTTCTGTCGTCCCGGCCTTGAGCCGGGACCCATAACCACAAATGTCGGTTGTTGAAAAAAGCCGTCGACCATCCAGCTAGACAATCTCGGCCGCGGCGTATGGGTCCCGGCTCAAGGCCGGGACGACGCAAGTTTATTTGCCCGTCGGGCCATTTCGCTCAGATCTCTTCCGGATCATGCCGCAGGCGGCATCTTGTCGAATTTTGGCAAGCCCGGATCGATGTGGTCCCAGGCGTCGCCGCGCCCGGCGTACGTCACCACCTGCGGCCGGTATCGGGTGGGATCGTCGAGGCTGGCGGCATGCACGGTGAAAATATCGGGCATGGCCGCAAACGTCAGATAGACCGGCGACCCGCAGGTCGGGCAGAAGGCGTGCGTCTTGACGTTGCCGCTGTCGCCGACGATGTCCCACTGTTTCGCGTCGCCGCTGAGTTTCACATCGTCGCGCGGCGCGAAGGTCAGATAGGATCCGTGCCCGGTGCCGCTGTTGCGCTGGCAATCGCGGCACTGGCAGTGATTCATGAAAACAGGTTCGGAAGGAATGGCATAACGGATCGCGCCGCAGGCGCAGCCGCCGGTATAGGCTTTACTCATGTATCGTTCCCTTCGAGAAATTTCGCAAAGCCTTCGCCATCAGCCGCAGCCAGGGCGCCGAGTGAAAGGCGCTCATCAGCAAATACATCGGGATCATGCCGCCCAGCGACGACGCGCCCGCGGCCGAACACAAAACATCGGGCGCGCCACCACCGGGCATCGCCGTCAGCAGCGCCATGGCGGCGAAGGTCGGCGCGGCCGCCAGCGACAGCCAGCGGTCCGCGCTTGCTTTGGGCCATTGCCGGCGCGGACCCATATCAGTCACGTCCTGCTGAAGACTCATGGCCGCACCTCTCCACACTAGCCGGCGCGTTTCCGGAACGCGGTCACGCCGGCGTCGGAGACCTCGACCCAGCGCTGGTCGGGCGCGGCGCCGGGAGTGTAGCTGTCGTGCCAGTTCCACCACTTGTACGGCGGGGTCTGCGGGTAACCCTCGGGCGATTCCTCCCACACTTCCTGGCGGCCGAGCGCGGTCATGTCGAGATAGCTCCAGGTGCTCCCCAACGCTTCATCGCCGCGGCTCTTGATGAAGTAGGTGCGGAAGACGCGGTCGCCGTCGCGGAAAAACGCGTTGGTGCCGTGCCACTCGCCGACGCCGAAGTCGGTGTCGAAACTATCGGTGACGGTGTACCACGGCATCTCCCAACCCATCCGCGCCTTGAGGCGCGCGATGTCCGTCTGCGGCGCGCGCGAGACGAAGGCGAGCGTGGTGTCGCGCGCGTTCAGATGCGCGAGGTGGGCCACCTGGTCGGCGACCATGGAGCAGCCGCGGCAGGCCTGCTCGGGCCAGCCGTGCACGCCGGGCTCGAAGAAGGCGCGGTAGACGATCAACTGGCGGCGGCCTTCGAACAGATCCCGCAAGCTCGCTTTGCCGCCAGGTCCATCGAACGCATAACTTTTTTCCACTTCCATCCACGGCATCCGCCGGCGCTCGGCGGCCATGGCGTCACGGGCACGGGTCAGGGCTTTCTCCTTCACCAGCAGTTCCTGGCGCGCAGCTTCCCACTGGTCCGCAGATACGACATTCAGCTTCATGACTAACCTCTTCGTTGCTTGGTTGATTGCAGACACGGATCGGCATTTGCCGAACCGGCATTCGCGTGTTGGCCCCTGCCCGCCAGAAATTGCGTCGGTCTTGGTAGCGGCGTCAGTCCTGCTCGCCGGCGATCTCGCCGACGCGTGGGACAACCTTCTTCCAGCCACCGCTCATGTTCTTGTAGGCGCCGTCGTTTCGCGGCAGCACGAAGCCGGAATGGACCATGCGAAGGCGCGTCCCCCGTTCGATCCGTTGGAGTGTCCAGGTCACGACGGTGTCGAGCAGCGAACCGTAGCCGACGTTGGACTCGTGCCCACCCTTCCAGGAGTAGACCAGGCGCTGGTGCGGAACGGCTTCGAGCACCTGGCAACGAATGACGCCATCCCAGGCGCCGGCCGCGGTGGTCTGATAGGTAAACTGCTTGCCCTGCACCGCTTCGAATCCGGTCGGCGTCATCTGCAGCCAGCGGCCGATCAGTTCGCCGGTCGTCAGCGCTTTCCAGATCGCCTCCGGCGCATGTGGGAGGTTCGCCTCGACCACGATCTCTTGAGCGGCGGACTCTTGGGTGTCGGACTGCAACGCGACGTTATTCATGGATCGATCTCCTTCAGAAGCGTGCGCAGGTTGGCGAACCGCTCGTGCCAGAACAGCGCATAGTGGCTCATCCAGTCGGCCAGCGGGGCGAGCCCCTCCGGCGCGGCGCGGTAATAAACGTTGCGGCCCTCGGGTCGTTCGGCGACGAGGCCGGCCTGCTTCAACGACTTGAGGTGCTGCGAGATCGCGCCCTGCGTCACGCCGCTGCCCTTTGTCAGTTCCGCCACGGTGATTTCATGCGCTCCGGCGACGCGCTCGAACAGCGCGCGCCGGGTCGGATCGGCAAGCGCACGCATGACGGCATTGATGGGAGCGGCTTCGATCATGGACAACCATTAGCCCGCGCTAATCCATTAGTCAACGCTAATTTATATCACGACTTCGTGGCTTTCGCGATTTCTTGGCCCTCGCCGGCGCATTCGCTCGCGAAACGAAAGAGTGTCTGACGAACGACGGATATTCGCGCGCAGGTCGAAGCAATCTAGTTTTGGGTCACACGAACCGGCAGCGCGGGGCCTTAAGGTGTTGGCCCGCTCAGACATCAAGACAGCATTACGGAGAGAGCCATGAGTGATCTCAAGGATGGAACCGGCACAACGGCTACCCCGAACCGGACGAGCGTCGACATGAAGCTCGAAGTCGTCGTCATCCCCGTCTCCGACGTCGATCGCGCAAAAGCGTTCTACGCCAAGCTCGGCTGGCGGCTGGACGCCGACTTTGCTTCCGGTGACGGCTGGCGCGTGATCCAGTTCACGCCGCCCGGCTCGAATACCTCGGTCATCTTCGGCAACAACGTCACGCCGGCGGCGCCCGGCTCCGCGCAGGGCCTGTACCTGATCGTGTCCGACATCGAAGCCGCCCGCAACGAACTGCGCGCCCGGGGTGTCGAGGTCGGCGACGTCTTTCATGGCGGAGGCGACGTGCACGCCGGCACCGACGAACCCTATATCGCCGGGCGACGCCGGGTCAGCGGCCGCGATCCCGCGCGCGGCAGCTACGGCTCCTACGCCTCGTTCCGCGATCCCGACGGCAACGGCTGGCTGTTCCAGGAAATCACGACCCGCCTGCCCGGCCGCGTCGAGGCAGACACCACCTTCAGTTCGTCGGCCGATCTTGCCGGTGCGCTCCGCCGCGCCGCCGCCGCGCATGGCGAGCACGAGAAGCGCAACGGTGGCGTGCACGACGGGAACTGGCCGGACTGGTACGCCGATTATATCGTCAAGGAGCAAGCCGGCGAGCCATTGCCGCAGTGAGCAGCGGCAGGACGCACCGGTACCGTTCGGAAACCAAGGGGAGTCGACATGAGCGATATGTTGATGAAGACGGCGCGGGTTCTGGCGATCGCGGCGCTGATGCTGGGCAGCGCTTCGGCGCTCGACGGCGCGCGGGCCCAGCCGGCGGGGATCACACGAACCGACCTGCAGCGGCATGATCTCAGCGTTCCCGGCCGCGAGGCGTTCCAGGTCCGCGTCGACTTTGCGCCGGGCGCAGCGTTCGGCCGCCACACCCATCCCGGCGAAGAGATTATCTACGTCCTCGAAGGCTCGCTGGAATACGAGATCGAGGGAAAGCCGCCGGCAACGCTCAGAGCTGGCGACGTTCTTTTCATCCCCGCGGGAACGATCCATGCGGCGAAAAACGTCGGCAGCGTCAAGGCCAGCGAGCTTGCGACCTATGTCCTCGAGAAGGGCAAGCCGGCGCTGACGCTCGTGAAGTGATCGCATCACGCCGGCACCGGCGCGGGCGATAGCTTCGGCACCGGGCGGAATGTCAGCGCGATGAAGAACGCGCCGAGGCCCATGATCCAGGAGCCGACATAAAGCCAAGTGTAGCTCGCAAAGGTGTCATAGATCAGCCCGCCGGCCAGCGGACCCATCGCCATGCCGAGGCTGCCGGCCATCGCGGTGCCGCCGATCACGGTGCCCATCATCCGCAGCGGAAAGTTTTCGCGGGCGAGCGCGGCATAGAGCGGCATGGTGCCGGCATAGATGAAGCCGAACAATGCTGCGACCGCGTAGAACGCCGCGAGCTCGCGCACGAAGACATAACCGAGTGCGCCGAACGCCTGCGCCAGCAAGCCCAGCACGAGCACGCGCTTGGCGCCGAAGCGATCCCCTAACAGGCCGAAGGCGATGCGGCCTCCCAGCCCGGCAAAACCCTCCAGGCTGTAAATGGTGACGGCCGCTACCAACGGAATGCCGCAACTGATGGCGTAGCTGACGGTGTGAATGATCGGACCCGAATGGGTGGCGCAGCAGAAGAAGTTGGTCAGCAGCAGGATGACGAATTGCGGCGAGCGCAGCGCCTGGCCGAGCGTCATCTCCGCCTGTGCCGGATCGTCTGACGGCACGGACGCCGCATGCGCAAGCGCCGGCGCGCGGCGCACCAGGAGCGAGACCGGGATCATGATGAGCGCGACGACCAGCGCCACGAGCTGCATCGAGGTGCGCCAGTCATGCTGCGAGACCAGCCAGGCGGCGAACGGCGCCATCGTCATCGGCGCCATGCCCATGCCGGCCGAGACCAGCGATACGGCAAGGCTGCGATGGGTATCGAACCAGCCGGTGACGGTCGCCATCATCGGCGCGAAGATCGCCGCACAGGAGACGCCGACCATCAGCCCGAAGATGAACTGAAACGCGGCCAGCGAGGTCGCCAGGCTAGCGAGCCCGAGGCTCGCGGCCAGCATCACCGAGCCTGATAACACCACCGGCAGCGGCCCGAACCGGTCGGACAAGGTGCCCCAGATCATGCTGGTGCAGGCCATCGCCAGAAAGCCGATCGTCATGGCGCTGGATACGCCGGTGACGGACCAGCCGGTATCCCGCGCGATCGGCTGCAAGAACACCGGCAGCGAGAACATGCCGCCGATCGCGACACAGCCGAGCAAGCCGCCGGCCGCGACGATCACCCAGCGATAGCGAGAGATGGTCATTCCTGGTCTCCATGCATCGTTCTGAATGCAAGACGAACGGGATCTGGTGGAACCGACAGGTCGAGGGCCGCGTAGCTCACTTTTTTTGCGGGCGGGCGCCGCTTTGTTTTGTGGGGCGACTTTTCCGGCCGCAGCGGCGATCGACAACGATTGACCGAATTTCAGGCGCGGGGCGCGGCAAGGACCAAATCCGCGCCCTCCAGAATGTAACCCGCATAACGGAAGTCGCGAATCCGGACAATGCGAGAGTCGCGCCATTCCACCTTCATCAGGTAGCTGGGCTGGGCATCGTCGGCCCGCGCGAAAACCGCCATCACCTCGCCGCCGTGTCCGCCATCAAGGTATGCCGGGACGAGGTGAAACTCCGGTATTTCCGCGTAAATTGTGAAGAACATACCCACGTCGGACCGCCCCTTGCGATCGGGATGCGTGGCCTGCGTCAGATGAACATCTTCGGCCAACAGAGCGCGCAAGCCGTCCCAGTCGCGCTGATTGAACAGCGCGGAAAACTGCGCGGAGCCCGCTGACGCGGGCTTCGCCAGGCGCGGCTTACCTGGCGCTGCGTTGAGCTCCGTCAGTCGGGTCCTGCCACGGCTGAGTGTCGCCTTCACCGAATTGACGCTGAGGTCGAGAAGTCCGGAGATTTCCTCGAGCGAGTGACCCAGCACATCTTTCAGGATCACCGCGCTGCGCTGGGCGATCGGCAGTTGGGTGAAGCGGGAGAGCGCGGTGGCAACCGCCTCCTGACGCATAAGGGCCTCGGCTGGATCCAATGTCAGGTCGTCCGCAACCTGGACCGCGGCTTCGATCGGTTCGCTCCGTCTCACGGCTTGGCTCCTGAGGTGATCGAGCGCGCGATTGTGAGCGATCCGAAACAGCCACGGCTTTAGTGGCGTCTCGGGGTCCAGGCCATCGGCGGCGACAAGCGCGCGGACAAGAACATCCTGCACGATGTCGTCGCCATCGAAGACGGAGCCCGCCAGCCGTGCGCAATAGCGGTGAAGCTCGGGGCGCAGCTCGGCCATGACCGCCTGAAGCCGCGCCCGACCGTCAACAGGCGAGATAGACATGTCGGACTTGTCTGCCTTCAATGTGTACTCCTGGGCGTACCTCATTCAAACAGCGGCCCCCTCAAGGATCGAGATGCCGGTGCCCCCCTTGAGGCCGAAGGCCAAGTCGGCCTCATACAAGGGGTTCGTCAACAGCGTGACGACGTACTCGCCGAATTGGCGCGGCGGCATCGGCGCGCCAAAGCGTGTGAAATATTGTTCGAGCGTGACGTTCGACTTGGCGCTATACGCCGCCGCCGCCGCGTCTCCCACGCCCGTTCCGGCGATGATCTGGCGCGGAACGACCGTCTGGAAGCGGATGCCGAGCTTGTTCTCCGTCGACACGCCGTTCGCGTAGTTCGCCATCAACCATAGCATGCGTTTCGCGCCCGCATAGCTGCCCGACAACGGCGAGCCCAACACTGCCGCGCCGCTCGATCCGACCAAGACACGGCTTCCCGGAGGGAGTGGCGTCGCCAACGCAGCCTGCAGCCAATGGAAGCCGGCCTTGACGTCGGTGTTCCAGGTTTTGCTGAACGTCTCCCATGACAGTTTGTCGAGAGCAGCCATCCTTGGCGGGGCTCCGGCGTTGAGAACCAGGATCGTCGGCCGCAACTCGGCAAGGATCCGGCCCGCTTCCCCGCGATCGGTGACGTCGGCGGCAATGGTTCCGACCCCAAGGCGCCTTGCGACGCTTTCAAGATCGCCGGCGGTGCGCGCGACGACGGTCACCCTGGCTCCGCGGTCGACGAGGGCTTCGACGATACCAAGGCCCAATCCGCGGCTGCCACCGGTCACGATAGCGGTTTGATTCTGCAAATCCATGATCGCACTCCCTGATCCGTTCTCAGCTAAGACGTTTGAGGGTTTCGAAAAGAGTCGCGGTCGGACCAAAAAAATCGCGCTTGAACGCGACTCTTTTCGCGAACCTCGAACGTCTTGATTGCAGCTCAAGGCGTGGCGGGCTTGGACAAGCCCTACAACAAAGGAAGTCCCATGAAACTCACTAAACGTACCGTCCTCATAACCGGCGGTTCCGCAGGCATCGGCCTTGCCTTCGCTCTCAAGTTCGCCGAACTCGGAAACGAAGTTATCGTGACCGGCCGGCGCCAGCCCGTGCTCGACCAGGTGAAGGCAAAGCACCCAAAGCTCCATACGATCCGGAGTGATGTCGCGGACTCCGCGCAGATTGCCGCCCTCGCTGCGAGGGTGAAGTCGGATTTCCCCGGGCTCGACGTGCTGGTGAACAACGCCGGCATCAGCCGTTACAGGAATCTCAAGGCCTCCACTGCCGACCTCTCCGAACTGATGGTCGAGATGGATGTCAACGTCGGCGGTGTGCTTCGCATGACCTCGGCATTCACTGACATGCTGACAGCCAACAAGGGCACCCTGATCAACATTTCCTCAGGCCTCGCCTTTGTGCCGCTGCCGTGCCTGCCCATCTACTGCGCGACCAAGGCCGCGATCCACTCCTACACCCAGTCACTCCGGTTCCAGTTTGAGGATTCGGGTGTGGAGATCATCGAGATCATGCCGCCCGCGGTGAAGACCGATATGACGGCGGATCTTTCCGAAGGCGATGGCATCACCCTGATCACGACCGACGAGTTGGTGAAGCTCTCGTTTGCGTCCCTCAGAACCGGTGCCCTCGAAATCCATCCGGGCCAATCCAGGCAGCTTGCATTGATGCGCCGCGTCGCCCCCGATTTCATCAATCGCCAGCTTTGGAAAGTCTCCAGGAAACTGGTGCCCGTCGAGGTGGGACAACGGGGATGACCACGATTGGCCGTTCCTTCGTGACAACGATCACGTCGGTCCCCCGGCAATGGCGCGCAGGATGATCGCGCGCGCCTCTCGGCCTTCCGGCGTCGGCATCCCCGCATAATTATGCGGCTGGCCCTGTCGCAGATGAAACTCGACCGGCACACCTGCCGCGCGCGCCTTTGCGGCCAGGTCGACGCTGTCGGGATAGAGAAGATCGAGCGTGCCGGAGAACACGATCATCGGCGCGAGGCCGCGGAAATCGCCGTTCAATGGACTGACATAGGGATGGGTGATATCGAGATCGCCCGCATAGAAATGCCCTGCTTCTTTGATACCCGGAATATCCTACCACGCCGACATGCTCTCGGATGAAGCGGTTGGAACCCTCGTCGACGAGGCCACGCGCCTCGTGGTCGGATATCTGCAATAGTCCCCCGGCGACAGAGACCATGACCATCCGCCCCATCGTCCGATATCCCGACCCCCGGCTTGCAGTTCCGGCGCAGCCCGTGACCGCGTTCGACGCCGCGCTGCGCGAGCTGGCGGCCGACCTGCTCGAGACCATGCACGCCGCGCCCGGCATCGGCATCACAGCGCCGCATATCGGCGTTTCGCTGCGGGTCGTGGTGCTCGACCTCGATCCCGTCAGCGGCGCAAGGACCTATGTCAATCCGGAGATCGTCTGGGCCTCGCCGGAGATGATCACGCATCAGGAAGGCAGCGTCTCGATGCCCGGCGTCAACGACGACATCCTGCGCCATGCCCGCGTCCGGATCAGCTATCGCGACATCGACGGCAACTTGCAGACAGAAGAATCGCAGGGCCTGCGCGCGGTGTGCCACCAGCACGAGATCGATCAGCTCAACGGGATGTTCTGGATCAAGCGGCTGTCGCGGCTGAAGCGCGAGCGGCTGATCAAGCGGTTCGAGAAGCTGTCGCGAGGATGAGGTGGTTGCCTGCCCAATCCGATCTCAAGACGCCGCGGCCTCTCCCGTGAAGACTCGCCCCACCTGGGCCCGAGAGCGCATCAACAGATAGAAGGCGGCGACGTGCGTGATCATCAGCACCGGCACGAAGATGATCGGGATCGCGTAGGCGGCGCCCAACTCCCCGGCCTTCGCCGGGAGGCCGACCTGGACCGCGTGGTAATAGTCGAGGATCAGGTCGACAAACCCGACGAGATTGAAGGCGACGACGAACAGCCAGAACAGCGGACGGATCCTGACCGTGAGAAGCGCCAGCATGGCCAGCACGCCGGTTGCAAAATCCCAGATGGCGGCGAACGCGGCGAAGCTGCCCGGCAGATTGGGGCCGACCACGCCCGGAAGCATGAAGACGAGCCCGAAGAAGCGGAAGCTGTGCAATGTAGCGATCGCACGTTGTGCTTCGAAATGGTCCATCGCCTTGAGCCGGGGCCAGATGTACGCGCCAAAGCAAAGCAGCCACGTGACATATCCGAAGACGAGATGGGTCTGGAACAGGATTTCGGTAGACATGTCAGCTCCTATCGCAGGATGATTCACGCGGCCTCGAACACCGCGGTCAGGATGCCAATCCGGCCTTCCATCAGATTTCGTCCGAGGTTGGCGGAAAGCTGTGCGAAGTCGGGCCCCATCACCACGCCAAGATTTGGCGAAGGCGGCGGCCCGGATGCGCGCAACCGTACGATCCAGGCCTTGGCTGCCTCGGAGTCGTCCTGCCATGCCAGCGCGCGGAAACCGGCCGGTTCGATCGCCTGGCGCGTCGCGGCGGCGGTCAGGAGGAAACTCGTTGCGGGCGTCCGCGCCCACGGCACGGGATAATGCGGCTCAGCGCCGTTGGATACGACGTCGTAAGTCGCGAACCTGCCACCCGTCTTCAACACGCGACGGATCTCGCGGTAGAGCCGCGCCCGGTCGGAGATGTTCATCGCCACATGCTGCAGCAACACCGCATCAAAGCGGCCGTCGTCAAATGGAAGCTCCAGCGCGCTGGCGGTCTGGAACGACACCTGCCCGCTCAGGTCTGCGCGCTCGGTCAGATAGCGCGCGGCATCAACAAACGGTTCGCTGAGGTCGACGCCCGTCACCCGGCAGCCATAGGTCGCAGCCAGAAAGCGCGCGGGTCCGCCGACGCCCGAGCCGACATCAAGAACCGACATGTCGGCGGTGATCCCGGCCAACTTCGCAAGCTCGGTGGTCGCAGCGAGCCCACGGGTGTGAAACTGGTCGAGGGCGCCCAGCTGCTCGGGCGTGAGCCGCCGATCCTCCGGTCCGAAGGCCATCAGCGCCGCTTTCAGCCGTTCGGTCAGGCCGGTCGCGCGATAGTGGTCGCGCACGCCATCAAGGACATCGGTCATTGCAAGGTTCCTCCTGGCCTTCAGGCTGTTGTCGCGGATCCTGAGCCCGACAACGGCCTGATTCCCTGTTGCGAGTTAGCTGTACGCCCGCTTCCCGCGATCGACTATTCGCGATAATGTCGATGGGTTATGAAGCAGAACTTCACAGTCAGGCAAGGCGCGCTCGACGGCGTCGAGGCGTTCCTGAGCGTTGCCCGGCACCGCAGTTTTCGCAAAGCGGCTGCGGAGCTCGGGGTAACGCCGTCGGCGATCAGCCAGGCGGTCCGCACGCTTGAGGCGCGCGTCGGCACAGCGCTCTTCATCCGCACGACGCGCAGTGTCGGGCTGAGCGAAGCCGGCGAACGATTTCTTTCACGCGCAAAACCCGCTTTCGAGGAGCTTGTCGCCGCAAGCGAGGTCGCGCGCGACCTTGGGCAGCGGCCGGCCGGACTGCTGCGCCTGACGGTGCCGCGAGCGGTGGTGCCGATCCTGCTGGAGCCGCTGATCGCAACCTTCTGCCAGGCCTATCCCGAAATCGAGGTGGAGATCGCCGCAAGCGCGGAGCTGGTCGACCTTGCGGCCGGAGGGTTCGATGCCGGCGTCCGGCTGGGCCAGTTCATCGCCGCGGACATGGTTGCGGTCCGGCTCTCGCCGCCCTTCCCTTTCGTGGTCGTCAGCAGCCCCGAATATCTGCGCCGGCGGGGAACGCCCGAGCGTATCGACGATCTGCGTCAGCATGCCTGCCTGCGCATGCGCCGCTCGAACGGGTCGATCGCGCCCTGGTCCTTTGTCAACGGCAACAAGCCGATCGAGGCGATGGTTTCGGGACCGCTGATCGCCCACGATTTTCCCACCATTCTTGCCGCCGCCGCGGAAGGAATGGGGCTTGCACAAGTGCCTGGACCGATCGCGGCCGGGTTGGTGGAAGCCGGCAAACTCGTGCGCGTGCTGGAGCCGTTCGCACCGACCGGACCGGGCGTATTTCTCTACTATCCCAGCCGCCATCAAACGATGCCGAAACTGCGGGCCTTCATCGATCATGTGAAGGGCCGCGCGGGCGCTGCCAACAAAACCCGAAGTCGCATGGATGACAAGCGAACACGCGGGACGAAAATGCGCTGACGTGTCGGGCGCGCCACCGCCCGTTCGTCCTTTGTGAAGGCGCACGCCGACCAGCTGGCGCATTTTGCCGCAGCAGACTGAACAACACCGGCGCCAAAACAAAGGAGAGCAACGATGAACAAGAACACGATCTGCCTGTGGTACAACCATGACGCCGAACAAGCCGCGCAGTTTTACGCCAGAACCTTCCCCGACAGCACCGTCGGCGCGGTGTTCCGAGCGCCATCCGATTTTCCGGGCGGCAAGGCGGGCAGCGTGCTGACGGTCGAGTTCACGGTGTGCGGCGTGCCGTGCATCGGGCTCAACGGCGGCGACATGTTCAAGCACAGCGAGGCGTTCTCGTTCCAGATCGCTACCGGCAACCAGGAAGAGACCGACCGCTACTGGAACGCGATCGTCGGTAACGGCGGCGCGGAGAGCGCGTGCGGCTGGTGCAAGGACAAATGGGGCCTGTCGTGGCAGATCACCCCGCGCGTGCTGACCGATGCGATGGCCAAGGGCGGCGACGTGGCGAAGCGCGCATTCGCAGCGATGCTGACGATGCGGAAGATCGACGTCGCGAAGATCGAGGCGGCGGTGCGTGGCTAGGCCTTGCTCCGAAATCAACCGTCATGCCCGGCCTTGTGCCGGGCATCCACGTCTTTACGGTCGCGGACAAATGAAGACGTGGATGGCCGGGACGAGCCCGGCCATGACGGAGAGATGGAGCTTCGCGCCGACCTGGGGCCAATCCACAAGCTAAGGCTGCCCCGCCGCCTTCAGGATCAAATTCGCGATCGTGTCCGGCTGCGAGATCAAGGCAAGGTGGCTGGCCTTCACCTCGATGGTGGTCGCGCCCATGCGCTTGGCCATGAAGCGCTCGAGATCCGGATTGATGGTGCGGTCGTCGGTGGAGACGGCATACCAGCTCGGCTTCGATCGCCAGGCCGCCTGCGTGGTCTTGCCTGACAGCAGCGCTTTCTGAAACGGCTGCTGGACCGCATACAAAACCTTCGCCTTGGCTTCCGGCAGATCGCCGGCGAAATCGCGCAAGAATGCCGCCTCGCTCAGGCGCCCCTCATCGCCGTCGAAGATGATCCCCGCCGTCGCGGGCGGCGTCGGAAAGGTCTTGGCCAGTGCCGTGTAATCCTCGCCGGCATCCGGCGCCCGCGCGGCCACATATACCAGCGCCGACACATTCGGATGCACCCCCGCCTCGGTGACGATCATCCCGGAAAAGGAATGCCCGACCAACACAGTCGGCCCGTCCTGCCGCGCCAGTACCCGCTCTGCCGCGGCCACCGCCTCAGGCAATGTCGTCAGCGGATTCTGCACGGCGGTGGCGTTGAGCCCCGCCGCCTGCAGGCGCGCGATCACCTCGGACCAGCATGACCCGTCGGCAAAGAGACCATGGACGAGGACGACGTTTCGCGCCTTCGGCGCGGACTGCGCCACGGCGCTGCGCAGGAACAGCGTGCTTGCGGCCGTCGCGGCTGCGATGCCCACGAAGGCGCGTCGGTTCATGGGATGCATCAGCGGGGAATCGTTGTTGCCGTCCATGAAATTCTCCTTTGTCGTGTCGAAGTGGATTACCCGCAAGGTTTGAGGTCGCAAGACAAGATGGCGGATTTTGGCTTTGCAAAACACAGGCGGCAGCATCTGCAGCACTTTACCGTGAGCGCCCCCCCAGTCCAAGGAATCACAAGACCTGCGCGCGGTCTGCCGGGAGGTACCAGGGGAGAAGCGCAGAGGGACCGCCTGCGCCGCATCTTGTAACTCCCCTTCGCGATCAGATGAGATGACTCATAGGGCGTACTCGGTCCACTCATCTCAGTCCAACGCAAAAGGCCAACACCACGTGGAGTGCGGCTATCACCAACCCAGCGATCTTGGGATCGAGCCCAAATCCCGCGACGCCACTCACAAATGCAATTCCCAATAAGACGCTCTCTTCAATACGCTGCTTCATGTTCATAGGTCCTTATGTTGGACCCGGCCGGGTTGTATGTTTTTCTGTGCACGCCCACAATATGCGCCATTTAAACTCCGAGCGCGTTCCCGTATCGTTGCCGAAAGTTACCGAAAGTTACGGAAATGGAAAGCTTTGGCGCCTTATTCGGAAGGCTTGTCCGCAACAAGCGCGGGGTCGAAGGACTATCGCAAGACGCCCTTGCCGGAATGGCCAACCTTACGAAGGCGCGCATCTCGGATATAGAGAACGGAAAAATAGATAAGCCACAAATCAAAACGATAGACGCGCTCTGTGTCGCACTGAATATCACCACAGAAGAGAGAAACGCTTGTCGCGTCAATGCAAGCCCCGACTTGCCACCTCGCCTACTAGAGAATCTAGCGTTACGATTTGGCCATACAAATCCTGACGCTTCCGAAGACGAACTAGAAGCATTTCTGAAAGAAAAGGCTATCGAATTTCGGGAACTGCAAAATCGACTAGCCCAAATCGAAGCTGCCGACAGTCGAATTGCCGAATTCCTTACCGCCGCGAACGCAGCACTTGAGGAAGGCGACTTTCAACTCGCCGACAAGCGACTTGCGGAAGCCGAGGAGATTCAGCTTACATCCATCACGCTCCCAGCTTTAGAGCGACAGCATAGACTCCGATTCGAACGAGGGCACACAGCACTGCTAGGTGGAGAGATTCAGGATGCAGCTCAGCACTGGGAGCGATCGGCAAATTATTTTCACTTTGTGAATGAGGATGCCGAAGCAGAGAAACGATTCGAATACTGCACCCGGTTACGAGAATACGGCTACAGATATCGAAGCGCCGAAGCTCTACAGACAGCGAGAAACGCCCTCGAAAAAAACCTAAACATTTGGACAAAAGCCGGAAATCTACAAAACTGGTGCAGAGTCACAAATGCCCTTGGAGCGACAAGTTGGAGATTATCCCAATTTGATGACCCGAAAAACTTTCTCAAGCACATGATCGCGGCGAAATCTCTCTACGAAAGCGTGCACGAGAGCTGCTCTGGTGCAGAACTTCCATTTTATTATGCAGCATCTAGCACAAACCTCGCGAGCATCTATTCCGATCGAGAATTTTCGAAATCTGACGAAGAATATTACGCCAACTTGATACTCAGCTTAGACCTACAGAGCGCTGCTTTAGAATTGACGTCCAAACTAGATCGTCCTGTCGAGTGGGGCATTCAGCAACACAACATAGGACTTACCTACACGAAGATTTTTCGTGAACAAGCTGACAAGCATCTGTCGATGACATTCATCGACAAAGCAATTCATCACCTTGAACTATCTTTTGATGTACGGGACCCGGGCGAAATGCTCCAGTACTGGATTGCATCCTGCCGATCTTTGGGAGAAGCGCTAGTCGAGCGCTCTATGCATCAACCAAACTCCCAAGCAAAGACTGATCTGCAACGAGCCAAAGACCTTCTCAGCGAGGCGGCCTCAAAGATAACTGAGGCCGAGCATCCAAACCAATGGGCAGAAATTCAGCGGCAGTTAGAGAGATGCACAAACTAACGATTTAGCCTCTCTCAAGGTTCGCTGGCCGCAACATCCTACTCCCACTCAATCGTCCCCGGCGGCTTAGACGTCACGTCATAAACCACCCGGTTCACGCCCTTGACCTCGTTGATGATCCGCGTCGCGGTCTCGCCGAGAAACTTCATGTCGAAGGCGTAGAAGTCGGCGGTCATGCCGTCGGTGGAGGTTACGGCGCGCAGGCCGACGACGTATTCGTAGGTGCGGCCGTCGCCCATCACGCCGACGGTTTTCACCGGCAGCAGCACGGCGAAGGCCTGCCAGATCTGGTCGTAGAGGCCGGCTTTTCGAATTTGGTCGATATAGACGGCGTCAGCGTTGCGGAGGATGTCGAGCTTCTCGCTTGTGATCTCGCCGGGGCAGCGGATGGCGAGGCCGGGGCCCGGGAACGGATGGCGGCCGACGAAGATTTCGGGCAGGCCGAGTTCGCGCCCCAACACGCGGACTTCGTCCTTGAACAGTTCGCGCAACGGTTCGACCAGCTTCATGTTCATGCGATCAGGAAGGCCGCCGACATTGTGGTGCGACTTGATGGTCACCGACGGGCCGCCGGTGAAGGAGACGCTTTCGATCACGTCGGGATACAGCGTGCCCTGCGCCAAAAAGTCCGCGCCGCCGATTTTCTTCGCTTCAACGTCGAACACGTCGATGAACAGGCGCCCGATGGTCTTGCGCTTGATTTCGGGGTCGGTGACCCCAGCGAGTTCGCCGAGGAATTGCTTGGACGCGTCCACATGCACCAGCGGAATGTTGTAGTGATGCCGGAACAGGTCGACGACGGTCTTGGCCTCGTCCAGCCGCAGCATGCCGTGATCGACGAACACGCAGGTGAGCTGGTCGCCGATGGCTTCGTGGATCAGCACCGCGGCGACCGCGGAATCGACGCCACCGGAAAGGCCGCAGATCACCCTGCCCGAGCCTACCTGGGCGCGGATCTTTTCGATCGCTTCCTCGCGGAACGCGCGCATGGTCCAGTCGCCGGTGAGGCCGGCGACCTTGCGGACGAAGTTGCGGATCAGTTTGGCGCCGTCGGGCGTGTGCACCACTTCGGGGTGGAACATCAGACCGTAATATCTGCGCTTCTCGTCCTGGATCACCGCGAACGGCGCGTTCGGCGACACGCCCGCCACCGTGAAGCCTGGCGGCATCCTGGTGATGCGGTCGCCATGGCTCATCCACACCGGATGCTTTTCGCCGATTCCCCAGGTGGATTCGAACAGGTTGCTGGCGGCCTTGACCTCGACATCGGCGCGGCCGAATTCGCGGTGATGGCCGCCCTGAACCTCGCCGCCGAGCTGGGCGGCCATGGTCATCTGGCCGTAGCAGATGCCGAGCACGGGCACGCCGGAATCGAAGATCGCCTGCGGCGCGCGCGGCGAGCCGGCTTCATGAACCGACTCCGGACCGCCGGAGAGGATCACGGCTTTCGGCTTCATTTCCTTGAAGGCTTGCTCCGCCTTCTGGAACGGCACGATCTCGGAATAGACGCCCTCCTCGCGCACCCGGCGCGCGATCAGTTGCGTCACCTGACTGCCGAAATCGACGATCAGAATCTTGTCATGCGCCGAGGCCAGGGTTGGCGTCGACTCGCGGGCGGGCTTGGCTGCTGTCATGGACAGGAATTACGCGACGGGGGCGCCCCTCGCAACTGCGGCAAACGGGCGGCCCACATTCTTCTGCGGGGTATGGACAGATCAAATTAGGTAAGTATTATTGACCTAATTTGTCCCAGAGGCAGAATGGAGGAACCCATGCCGTCGTCGCACCATGAACCCGCCCACCTCGCCGCGCTCGGGCGGGACTGGATCGCTGCCTGGAACTCGCACGACCTGGAGCGCGTGCTGGCGCTGTATGCCGAAGATACCGAAATGACCTCGGACCGGATTCCGGCCCTCGGCTTCGATGCGTCAGGCACGGTGCGCGGCAAGCCGACCTTGCGCGCCTACTGGAGCAAGGCGCTCTCGATGATTCCGAACCTGCATTTCGAGCTGATCGACACCTATGTGAGCCCCGACAGCGTCGTGGTGTTTTACCAGAACGAACGGGGCAAGAAGATCTGCGAGTATTTGCGGCTCGATGCCGAGGGGAAGATCCGGCAGGGTTCGGCGAACCATTTGGTGTAGCCGTCATTCCGGGGCGCGTCGAAGACGCGAACCCGGAATCTCGAACTTCCGGGTTCGATGCTTCGCATCGCCCCGGAACGACGGCGATACTCAAGCCTTCTTCAGTACGCTCACAAAGAACCCGTCCGTGCCCGTCCGGCGCGGCGTCATCAGCCAGCCCTCCGGTGACTCCAGCGCGGCAGCGGCAAACGCCTCGGCCTTGTCCCAGAGCACGCTCGCGGTCTGCTCGGGCGGCACCACCGAGAACTCCGAGTGACGGCCGACGAAGCCGCGAATCTGGTCGCCGTTTTCGGCAGGGAGTACCGAACAGGTGACATAGGCGATGCGCCCGCCCGGCTTCACCAAGGCCGCCGCGCGATCAAGCACTTCGGACTGATCCTTCAACCGCACTTCCAGCGCGCCCGGGCGCATGCGCCATTTGGCGTCGGGATTGCGGCGCCAGGTACCGGTACCGGTACAGGGCGCGTCGATCAGCACGAGATCGGCGGAGGCCCTGATGTCGGCGAGCGGATCGGCGTCGCCCTTCGGGGCGCGCACATCGGCGTTATGGATGCCGGCGCGCGACAGCCGCTCGTAGATCGGCGCGAGCTGGCGCTTGTCGTGGTCGGTCGCGATCAGGCGGCCCTTGCCCTGCATCATGGCGGCCAACGCCAATGTCTTGCCGCCGGCGCCGGCGCAGAGATCGATCACCTGCTCGCCGGGTTTTGCGCCGGAGAGCAAGGCCGCCAACTGCGAACCCTCGTCCTGCACTTCGATCGCGCCCTTGATAAAGTCCTCCTCGGCATGGATGCCGGGGTTGCGGGCGTCGGCCCCGAGCTCGATGCGCAGGCCGATCGACGACCACGGCGTCGGCTCCGTGCCGAGATGCAAAAGCCGCGGCAACACCTTGTCGCGACTGGACTTCAGCGTGTTGACACGGAGGTCGAGCGGCGCCCGGCTCGCCATTGCGGTGGCTTCCGCCACCCGATCGTCGCCAAACACCTTTGCCAGATGCGGATCCAGCCATTCGGGATAATCGCCGGCAATGTGCGGCGGCGCTTCATCCAGCGTGCGCGACGTCAGGGCGGCGCGCTCGGCCGCGCTCAGCGGCTCCGGCGCAAAGCGTTCGCCATGGCACAGGTTGGCGATCGCGTCCGCGTCCATGCCGCGCTCGAGCTTGAGCATGCCGAGCAGGCGCGCGCGTGGCGTGTCCGCATCCATGATCCAGGCGCTCGAGGCCCGCCGGCGCAGCACGTCCCAGATCAGGCCGGCGATCGCGGCACGGTCACCGGATCCGGCAAAGCGGTGCGCGGTGCCCCACTCCTTCAGCGCCTTCGCCGCGGGAACGCGCTGGGCGTCGATGGTTTCGATCAGTTCGATGGCTGCGGACAGCCGGGCGGCGGGGGTCATTCAGGACTTTCAGATCAGAAGCAAAATTCTCAAGGCGAAGTAGATCCACATCGCCAGCAGCACCAGCACGCCGGAAAACCACACCAGTCCGCGCTGCCGCACATTGTTCGTGGTCACGAAGATCCCGGCATGGATGAACCGCAGCACCACGAACACCCAGGACATCAGTACGATGAACAGGTCGGCATGGCGCAGCGGCAGCGCCAGCGCGATCAGGATGTAGAACAGCACCGGTATTTCGAACTGGTTGGAGAAGCAATCGCCGATTTGCGCCGTGCGGGTCGGCCATTTCGCCTGGCCAAGCGCGACGTCCTTGAGGCTGGTTTCCCGGCCCTTCAGCGCTTGGCCGCGGGCCGTCGCCATCCACAGCAGCAGGAAGAAAGCGAGCCCGACCAGCACGAAGACCGGCAGCAAGACCCATTGAACCGACATGAAAACCTCCCCCTCACGACCGCGCCAGCCCAAGCTCATAGCGGTCGGGCGCTCCCCTGACAAATAAGCCTTGTCGGGAGCCCTTTGTTGACGCGTTTTCTTCACGCAAACCGGTTCCCGCTTTGCTCGAAAACGCTTTGGCCATGAACCACAATCCCGGCTCAAGTGACCAATTATCGAAAATTTCAAAGGTTCTGGTCGCCAAACGGCCCTGAGGCGACCCTCGCGAGATGGCACGATGAACATCACCTCCCCGATCCTGGCAAGTGCTGGCCGTGTCGCCGAACTGCCCGGCGATTCCGCGGCCTCGTGGCTGAAAATCGTAGGCTTTGGAACCGGCCTGTTCGACGACAGCCCCGATGGCGGGCTTGGCATGATCATATCGGCGCTATCAGGCGTCGCCGCGGCGCTGGCGGTTGCGATTCTGCTGTCGATCTGTTTCCACAGCGGCTACCGCAGCCGGCGCGATCTCATCAAGCACGGCCTCGCCGCCTCCGCCGTGCTGGTTCTGCTCGCCTTCGTGATCTCGGACATGCGGCACGCCGCGCTCGCCTATCTCGGCATCAATTCGGCAAAGCCTGCGGTCGAGTTCGAAATCCGGCTGCCGAAGGCAGCCCTCTCGGCGGTCGCCGATACGCCGGAAAGCCGCGACGCCTTTGTGATCCGCTATCGCGCGCTGTGAGATTTCAGAAGCATCGCGGCTGGACGCCGAAGCCGTTGCAGATTATCCCTGACATCAAAGGCCGTATTCAAGCGGCTGCCATGACGGGAGAAAACGCTGTGCGGTTTCGCGATCAGGACCTCGTCTTTGCGCATAGCAGCAAGGGACAGAATCTCGACATTCCCTCGGCCAATCCGATCAACTACTTCGACGTCGTCAGCCACGCCGCCGGCCTGCCCGAGCTGACCATCGACGGCAAGCTGTTCCTGCCTTCCAACACGCAGCGCAAGCGCGGCGGAAAATTCCCGCTGGTCATGGTGGTACCGGGCAGCCTCGGGGTCGCGCCCTCGCATCTCGCCCATGCCGAGACGCTGACGGGTGACGGCTTTGCAGCGTTCGTGCTCGACAGTTTCGGCGCACGCGATGTGACCTCGACGGTCGCCAACCAGACCCAGTTTTCATTCGCATCCAGCGCCTACGACGTGCTGGCGGCGTGGAAGGTCTTGGCAAGCCATCCGCAGATCGATGCCACGCGCATCGGCGCGCAGGGCCACAGCCGCGGCGGATCCGCTGTGATGACCGCCGCCGCGCGCCGCTTTGCCGATGCGGTGCTGGGCCAAGGTGCCGGACTGAAGGCGGTGCTCGCCGCCTATCCCTGGAGCGGCCACCAGTTTCTCGACCCGCGGGTCGGTGAAACCGAAATTCGCGTCGTCATGGGCGATGCCGACGAATGGTGCTCGCCGATGCAGGTGCAGGGCCATTGCCAGGCGATCCGTCTTGCCGGCGGCACGGTCGCGATGCGGCTGATCGGCGGCGCGCAGCACAGTTTTGACCGCGGCACCGATATCGTCAATGTCGCGGAAGCCTCGGTATCCCCCGCCGCGCCGACGGTGTACCTCGATCATAGCGGCGCGTTCATTCATCCGCTTCGCGATGTCGCCGACAGCAAGCTCACCGACCGCGACCTGATGGTCTACGCGCTGAAGGCCGGTTACGGCCGCAAGGGCGCAAAGATCGGCAGCCGCGACGGCGAGAGCGAATTGTTTCGCGCCGACATGCTGGCGTTCTGGCGGAGGACGCTAGGCTGAGCCCTTGCCAAGCGCGTTTGTCACCTTTTCGACGCGTCGTGCCGGTAGGATCGGCGCGGTAAGGAATGTTCCATGACTGAATTTCGTCTGACGCAAATTTCGGATACCCACCTCGCCCGCCGATTGCCAAAACTCACCGATAATTTCGATCGCGTGCGCGCGCATATCGACGCGACGCGGCCGGACCTCGTCGTCAACAGCGGCGACCTCTCCTTCGACGGCCCGACCAGCCGCAGCGATCTCGAATTCGCCAAGTCGCTGCATGAGGCGCTGCCGGTGCCCTGCCGCTATTTGCCCGGCAATCACGATCTCGGCGACAATCCCACCGCAATCGGCCCGGTGCCGCCGCAGCCGGCGACCGAACCGTTGCGGCAACATTTCATCGACGTGATCGGCGAGGACCGCTGGCGCTTCGAGGAAGCCGGCTGGTGCTTTATCGGCCTGAACTCGCTGATCATGAACACCGGGATCGAGAGCGAAGCCGAGCAATTCGACTGGCTCGCGGAACAGCTCACACGCGTGAACGGCAAGCCGGTGGCGCTGTTCATCCACAAGCCGCTTTATCTCAACACGCCCGGCGATCCCGAGCTGGAGTCTTCCGCCATCCGCTACGTGCCTCAGCCCCGGCGCAAGCAACTGGTCGAGATGTTCGGCAAGGTCGACCTGCGGCTGGTCGCCTCAGGCCATGTCCACCAGCGCCGCGACTTTACCTTTGGCCATACCCGCCACGTCTGGGCGCCGTCGGCCGGCTTCATCATTCCCGACCGGATGCAGGAAGTGATCGGCATCAAGGAAGTTGGGCTGGTCGAATATCGCTTTGCGCCCGACAGTTTTGAGGTCCGTCACGTCAGGGCGCCAGGCCAGGTCGATATCGAATTGGACGAGTTGCTCGGCCCGGCGTCGAAAAGCTGAGGGTCGGAGCTACATCGTTATCAGCGAAGAGCGCGTGAGGGCCGCCCGCGCGAATTTCCTGGCGTTCAACGGCTTGCCGAACAGGAAACCCTGGACCTGGTCAAACCCCATCTCGTGGACCGTGCGGAAATCAGCACGGGTTTCGACACCCTTCGCGACAGTCCGCACGCCATGGTATTCCGCGAGATCGAGAATTCCACGACACACCACCTGTTTCAGCCGGTCATCCGCGCAGCCGCTGATGAATTGCCGATCGACCTTGAGTTCAACGAAGGGGAAGATATCGAGCGCCGCCAGGGCCGGCCATTCGGCGCCAACGTCGTCAATCGAGATCGCGATGTTTCGAAACCTCAGTCGTTGCGCAATTTCCAGCACCAGATCATGATGACGCAAGACCTCTTCGCAGTTGATTTCGATGAGCAATCCGCCGAACGCCGGATGCTTCGGCATTTTCAGGCACATGTCTGCGACCGCCGACTGATCGTTCAGGAAGGCGATCGGCAAGTTGATCGAGATTCCGACGGGGCCTTGCTGCCCGAGAAAATAGTGCCAATCCTCCAGGGCGCGGGTGATCACCAGTTCCGAAAATCTGCGGAAGCTCGGATCCCTGCTATCGGGGATGAAATGTGCGGGCGAAACAATTCCCCAAGCGGGATGACGCATCCGAACAAGCGCCTCGGCGCCGCTCGGAACCAGCGAATGGGCATCGATCTTGTGTTGATACCACAATTCGAGCCAGTCCAGCTTTAGCGCTTCGGCTACGTCGACGGCCGGGCTGGGTCTAGCGTCCTGAGGAAGAAACATCGAGAGGCTGTCGCGCAGCGCTTCGGCGCTGAAGGGCGTCGGCAGCGTCGGCAGCATCGCAATGCCCAGCTCATTGCCGAGTTGCCGCACAGCGGCCAGAAGGATCGAGTCCCGGGGACCGATGGAAAGCACCCACCCGCCGAACTCGTTTGCCGCAAGCATCCCTAAAATTTTGTCGATCTCGATGCCATCACCGGACATTCCGAGAACGATAATATCCGGTGCGGTGTCAAGTACGGCAGTCAGCTCGGCGGGAGACGCGCATTCGCTGGAAATGAAGCCCAGTTCTTCGAGAATTTCGATGAGAAAGGTACGACTGTGATTTTTTCCATCGACAACCAAAACGCGCGGCGCGATTTTTCGTTGCCCAAATATGGGACGTTTGGTTCCTGGTTCCGAATGCTGAGTGTTCATGCGCGACGTTGAGGGTCCCAAGCGGCGGTTGTTCTGATCGAGGTACTTTAGTTTGGTCGGTTGGCGCAGCAATAAGCCGGACGCCGTCTTTCCGTTTAAAGATTCGCCGATGCCGAAGTGCAACATCGATCGTCAACAATATGCCGCTACATCCCGATCATCCTCGGCATATCACGCCTGTTCATGATCATCTTTATCCCCGGGATCGAAGCTGATGCTCTCTCCGTTTTTGGTACAGTAACAGGTCAGCCGTACGCGGCCTTGCGGCCGCAAACAGCCGTGACCTCCCTTGCAAGTGAGGCATCAGCAACCAGCGCCGAAAGAGACGTCATCAGATCGGAAATAAGGCTTTGGTCGGGCATTTTTGCGTTATAGCCCGCAGTCCTCGAGGAGCGCGCGCATCCCGCCTCAGGCGGCGCAGTATCCGCCGTCGATCACATGCGCGGCGCCGGTCATGAACGAGGCCTTGTCGGAACACATCCAGGCCACGGCTTCCGCGATCTCGCCGGGAACGCCCATCCGCCGCATCGGCACCTTTGCGAGGATTTCGTCGCCGCGCTCTTCGACGGTCTCTTTGGTCATCGGCGTGGTGATGTAGCCGGGATTGACGCAGTTCACGCGGATGCCGTCCTGAGCATATTCGATCGCCGCACTCCTGGTCAGCCCGACCACGCCGTGCTTGGCCGCGACATAGTGCGACGAAGTGGCAAGGCCGATCAGGCCGGCGATCGAGGCGGTGTTGACGATCGCGCCGCCGCGGCCCTGCGACAGCATCTGGGCTACTTCGTATTTGAGGCAGAGGAACACGCCGGTCAGGTTGACCGCCAGCATGCTGTCGAACGCGTCCCGACTGAGTTCGTGGATGCGCTGGCCGGCGGGGCCGACGGCGCGCGGCGCGATGCCGGCATTGTTGAAGGCGCAATCGATCCGCCCGAAGGCCGCGACCGTGCGCGCCACCATCACCGCGACATCCGCTTCGCGCGTCACGTCGCCGCCGATCGCAATCGCCTGGCCGCCCGCGGCATTGATCAACGCCACCGTCGCCGCGGCATCCGCCTCGGCGCGATCAGCGACCGCCACAACGGCGCCCTCGCGCGCCATCACCACAGCGGTCGCCTGGCCAATTCCCGACGCGCCGCCGGTCACGAGCGCTACCTTGCCTTCAAGAATGCCCGCCATGGTTCATCTTCTCCGAGATGTTTTGCAGCTTCACGCCTTGTCGGGCCCGACCCGCACCAGTTGCTTGCCGAAGTTCGCGCCCTTCAACAGGCCCATGAACGCCGTGGGCGCGCTGTCGAGCCCTTCGGTGACGAACTCCTTGTGCTTGACCTTGCCCTCGCGGACCCAGCCCGACATGTCGCGCAGGAAGTCGGCATGACGCGCGGCAAAATCGCTGACAATGAAGCCGCGGATAGTCAGACGCTTGACCAATACCGCGCGCATCATCGCGCCGGCCCATTTCGGACTGGTTTCGCCGAAGTTGTTGTATTCGGAGATCAGGCCGCAGACCGGAATGCGCGCGAACGCATTCAGCAGCGGAAACACCGCCTCGAACACCGCGCCGCCGACGTTCTCGAAATAGACGTCGATGCCTCCAGGACAAGCCGATTTCAGCTTTGCCGCCAAATTCGGATCGCGGTGATCGATGCAATCGTCGAACCCGAGCTCCTTCTTCACGTAGTCGCACTTGTCCTTGCCGCCGGCGATGCCGACCGCCCGCGCGCCCTTGATGCGCGCGATCTGGCCGACCGCCGAACCGACCGCGCCGGAGGCCGCCGCCACCACGACGGTCTCGCCGGACTTCGGTTGGCCGATATCGAGCAGGCCGGTATACGCCGTCATGCCGGGCATACCGAGCACGCCGACCGCGGTCGAGACCGGCGCGATCTTCGGATCGACCTTCGTCAGTCCCTTGCCGTCCGAAATCGCATGCGTCTGCCAGCCGACGCGCGACAGCACGATGTCGCCCTTGGCAAAACCGGGATTGTTGGACGCGATCACCTCGGCGACGGTGCCGCCTTCCATCACGCCGCCGACCGGCACCGGCGTCGCATAGGACGGACCGTCGCTCATGCGTCCGCGCATATAGGGATCGAGCGACAGCCAGATGGTGCGCAGCAGGACTTCACCGGCGCCGGGCGTCGGCACCGCGAGATCCTCGAGCCGGAAGTCGGATGGCTTCGGCTCGCCATTGGGGCGAGCGGCGAGAACGATGCGTTTGCCGTTAGATTTGCCTTGGGACATGGCTGTTTCCTCTGGTTATTATTTATTTCGTCATTGCGAGCGTAGCGAAGCAATCCATGCCTCCGCAAGCGGTGGTATGGATTGCTTCGTCGCTTGGCTCCCTTGCACAAACGCTTCGCGTTTGTTGCAGGCAATGACGGCGAAAAATTCCGCCAGCCGGATTACACCCCGCCCGGATAGTTCGGGCTTTCGCGCGTGATCGTCACGTCGTGGACGTGGCTTTCGCGCAGGCCGGCGCCGGTGATGCGGACGAACTGGGCCTTCTCGTGGAATTCGGCGAGGTTGCGCGCGCCGACATAGCCCATCGCCGCACGAAGACCGCCGGCGAGCTGGTGCATGACGTTGCCGACCGGTCCCTTGTAAGGCACCTGGCCCTCGATGCCCTCGGGCACCAGTTTCAGCGTGTCCTTGATGTCCTGCTGGAAGTAGCGGTCGGCCGAGCCGCGCGCCATCGCGCCGACCGAACCCATGCCGCGATAGGCCTTGTAGGAACGGCCCTGCCACAGAAACACTTCGCCCGGCGTCTCGTCGGTGCCGGCGAGCAGCGAGCCGACCATGGCGATGTCGGCGCCGGCGGCGAGCGCCTTGGCAAGATCGCCGGAATATTTGATGCCGCCGTCGGCGATCACGGGGATATCGGACTTCTTCGCGGCTTCGACCGCATCCATGATCGCGGTGAGCTGCGGCACGCCGACGCCGGCGACGATGCGCGTGGTGCAGATCGAGCCCGGGCCGATGCCGACCTTGATCGCATCCGCGCCCGCATCGATCAGCGCCTGCGCGCCTTCCTTGGTGGCGATATTGCCGGCGATCACCTGCACGGCGTTGGAGAGCCGCTTGATGCGATTGACCGCTTCCAGCACATGCGACGAATGTCCATGCGAGGTATCGACGACAACCAGATCGACGCCGGCATCGATCAGCAATTCGGTGCGTTCAAAGCCGCCGTCGCCGACCGTGGTGGCGGCGGCGACGCGCAAGCGGCCTTGCGCATCCTTGCAGGCCAGGGGATGCGCGACCGCCTTTTCCATGTCCTTGACGGTGATCAGGCCGACGCAGCGATACTGGTCGTCGACCACCAGCAGCTTTTCGATGCGATGCTGGTGCAGCATCCGCTTGGCCTCGTCCTGGCTGACGCCTTCGCGTACCGTGACGAGGTTTTCATGCGTCATCAGTTCCGAGATTTTCTGCTTGGGATCGGTGGCGAAGCGCACGTCGCGGTTGGTGAGGATGCCGACCAGCTTGCCGGGAACGCCCTTGCTCCCTCCGGTCACCACCGGAATGCCGGAAAATCCGTGGTCACGCATCAGCGCCGTCGCGTCCGAAAGCATGGCGTCCGGACTGATGGTAAGGGGATTCACCACCATGCCGGATTCGTATTTCTTGACCTGCCGCACCTGGGCAGCCTGCCCCTGCGGATCGAAATTGCGGTGGATGACGCCAACGCCGCCGGCCTGCGCCATCGCGATCGCCATGCGCGCTTCGGTGACGGTGTCCATCGCGGACGCGATGATCGGAATGTTGAGCGGAATCTCGCGGGTGGCGCGTGAACGAATATCGACTTGGCCTGGCAGAACGTCCGAGGGACCTGGCTTCAGCAGCACGTCGTCAAACGTGAATGCTTCGCGGATATCCTGAAGTCCTTGCGCCATTGCCAACTCCTTTCGGCGGCCTTCCGCCGCGATATTATTCGGGATGAACGCCGCCTTCGGCGATGCTACCGGCATCGCCGTCGAATCGAAGCCCATCGGTGGGGTTGACGGTGGTCGATAGCATGGCAATTCGCCGAATCAAAGCGTTTGCCAGCTATGCACAGGCTTTTCGAGAAAGGCCCCGGTTTTAAAGGCCTTAGCGCTGATACCCCGGCGGCGGCCCGTGCTGGCGGATGGCTTCCACCACTTCCCGATGCCGGCGGTCTTCCCGCCGCATGTGAACAGCTAGAAGCGCATGCGCCGACGGCACCAGCAGCAGGACGTGGAAAATCAGGCCGAAAACCAGGCAAAACACGATCAGAATCACGTTGAAAATCGCCGAAAACGGCTGCCCGTTCAGGAGCAGGCCGATCGGCGGCAGCAAGGCAGCGAGGACATAGATCATGGCGCAATCTCCGGCGGCGTCGCACAGGATTTAGGTGGTATGCCCGGTTCCGCAATAGCTTGCGCGACACGGGGATGATACAGCGCCTCACCCGCCTCCTTTAAAGTCCTTTGCGAATCCTGATGGACAAACAACGCCTGATCCCGCTGATCGTCGCCACCGCCCTGTTTATGGAGAACATGGACTCGACGGTGATTGCGACCTCGCTTCCGGCGATCGCAGCGGATATCGGCACCAGCCCGCTGACGCTCAAGCTCGCGATCACCTCCTATTTGCTGTCGCTCGCAGTGTTCATTCCCGCCAGCGGCTGGACCGCCGACCGGTTCGGCGCCCGCATGGTGTTCTCGATCGCCATCGCCGTCTTCATGGTGGGGTCGATCGGCTGCGCGCTGTCGCAATCCGTCACCCATTTCGTGATCGCCCGCATCCTGCAGGGCATGGGCGGCGCGATGATGACGCCGGTCGGGCGGCTGGTGCTGCTGCGGACCATCGACAAGAGCAAGCTCGTCAGTGCGATGACCTGGGTGACGACGCCGGCGCTGATCGGGCCGGTGATCGGCCCGCCGCTCGGCGGCTTCATCACCACCTATTTCTCCTGGCACTGGATCTTCCTGATCAACATCCCGATCGGATTGCTCGGCATCTTCCTGGCGCTGAAATACATCGACCCGATCAAGAGCGAGGATCCGGAGCGTTTCGATCTCTACGGCCTGGTGCTGGCCGGTATCGGGCTGGCAGGCATCGCCTTCGGCCTCTCGGTCGCCGGCCTCAATTTGCTGCCGTGGCCGATCATTGCGGGCCTGGTCGCGATCGGCTCGATTTCGATGACGCTGTACGTGATGCATGCGCGGCGAACCGGATCGCCGGTACTGGATTTCTCGCTGTTGCGGCTGTCGACGATGCGGGCCGCCATCATCGGCGGTTTCCTGTTCCGGCTCGGCATCGGCGCGCTGCCATTCCTGCTGCCGCTGTTGATGCAGGTCGGCTTCGGCCTGTCGCCGTTCCGCTCCGGTCTCGTGACATTCTCCTCCGCGGTCGGCGCTATGGGCATGAAGACGCTGGCCCCGCGCATCATCCGCACCTTCGGCTTCCGCAACATGATGGCGGTCAATGCCGTCATCAGCGCGGTGTTTCTCGCCGCCTGCGCGCTGTTCACGGTGACGACGCCCTTGATGCTGATCTTCATCATCCTGGTGGTCGGCGGCTTCTTCCGCTCGCTGGAATTCACCGCGATCAACACTGTCGCCTATGCCGAGGTCGAACCGTCGCAAATGAGCCGCGCGACCACGCTGGTCAGCGTCAACCAGCAACTGGCGGTTTCCGCCGGTGTCGCCGTCGGCGCGTTTTCGGTGGAATCCACCATGCTCTACCACCACGTCACCGAACTCGACGCCAACATGTTCGGCCCGGCCTTCCTGGTGGTCGCGCTCATCTCCGCGGTCTCGGGCTATTTCTTCTGGCAGATGCCCGACGATGCCGGTCACGAGCTTTCCGGCCGCAAGGCGCTCGAGATTTCCAGCCGCAAGGGCGCGGCCCAGGCGGCGACAAAGGCCGCGAGCGAAGAAACCCAGAACGCGCGCGATCAGCGGCTGGGGTAAACGAATCAGTTCTTTCCAGGTCCTTGCCGGCTCGCAAGGCGCCCTTGGAAAAATTTTCGGCGGGAAGGCGCAAGTCGGCTGGTCAAATCCTGCTGACGTATCGCTTGATACAGGCTAAAGCATCGAAGCGGTCACGCTGTCGTGACGGCTCTCTACCTTTATGGAGAGAGTAAGCCCTCGGTGACGACGGCTGCCAGTGTGACCGCGCTTACTTCGCCGCGCCGCGAAACCCCGTCGCCAGCACGTAACGTTCCGAGGAGTCTGCCCGGCTCGAGGCCGGCTTGACGTGGCGGACGGTGGCGAAGTCGCGCTTCAATTGCGCCAGCAACTCGCCTTCGGCGCCGCTTTGGAACACCTTTGCCAAAAACGTTCCACCGGGATTGAGCACGTCGCAGGCAAAGGCGGCCGCGCTCTCGACCAGGCCGATGATGCGAAGCTGATCGGTCTTGCGGTGACCCGTGGTGTTGGCCGCCATGTCGGACATGACAACGTCGGCGCGGGTGCCCATCACCGCGATCAGCTTTTCCGGCGCGCCGTCGGCCAGAAAGTCGAGTTGCGCAAACTCGACGCCGGGGACTTCGGGCATTTCCAACAGATCAATCGCGACGATCTTGCCCTTGCCATTGGCCCGGCCGATGCGCTTGGCCGCGACCTGGCTCCAGCCGCCGGGCGCGGCGCCGAGGTCGACCACCGAAATGCCCTGCTTGAGAAAGTGATACTTGTCGTCGATCTCGATCAGCTTGTAGGCCGCGCGCGAGCGCAATCCGTCGCGCTTGGCCTGCGCCACATAGGGGTCGTTGAGCTGGCGTTCCAGCCAGAGTTTTGAGGACAGCTTGCGCTTGCCACCGCTCTTGACCGTGACGTGCAGCCGTCCGGTATCGTCTTTTGCCATGTTGGTCCTTAGCGTCATTCCGGGATGCGCCGCAAGGCGCAGACCCGGAATCTCGAGATTCCGGGTTCACCGCTGCGCGGCGCCCCGGAATGACTTCAACAAGCCCTGAGCGCGCCGTCCTCGCGCATCATTTCGACCAGCATGCCCTCGCGCAGGCCGCGGTCGGCGACCCGGAGCCGCGGCAGCGGAAAGGCGTCGCGGATGGCGTCGAGAATGGCGCAACCCGCCAGCACCAGATCGGCGCGCTCGACGCTGATGCAGTTGTTGTTGGCACGTTCCTGAAAGCTCATGCCGAGCAGCCTAGTGATAACAGCCGTGACGTCCGAATTGTTCATCCAGACGCCATCGATCCGCCTGCGGTCGTAGCGCGTCAGGTTGAGATGGACGCCGGCCAGCGTCGTGACCGTGCCCGAGGTGCCCAGCATATGCATGTCGCGCAGGTCGGTGGCATTCTCGGCCGCGAACGGCGCGACATATTGCGCCACTTCGGCCACCATGCGCGCATAGGCTTCCGCCGTCACATCCCTGCCGCCGAAATGCTCTGCCAGCGTGACGACGCCGAGCGGGATCGACATCCAGGCCTTGATCCGCGGCGGCGCGTTCGCTTCGGGATCGCGCTCGATCCGCACCAGTTCCGTCGAGCCGCCGCCGATGTCGAACAGGATGGCGCCGCGCCCTTTGGGGTCGAGCAGCGGCGAGCAGCCAATCACCGCCAGCGTCGCCTCAGTCTCGCGGTCGATCACCTCGAGCCGGATCCCGGTCTCGCTGGCCACCCGGGCCCGAAAGCTCTCGGCATTGTCGGCCGCACGGCAGGCTTCGGTCGCGATCAGCCGCAGGCGTTTGGCCTTGCGATAGCGGATCTTGTCGCTGCAGATGCCGAGCGCCACGATGGCACGGTCGATCGCCGCCTCGCTGATGGAACCGGTCGCCGCGACGCCCTCGCCCAACCGGATGATGCGCGAGAACGAGTCGACCACGCGAAAGCCGTCGCCCGCGGGACTGGCGATCAGGAGCCGGCAATTGTTGGTGCCAAGGTCGAGCGCGGCGTAAACGCCGTTTTCGGCGCCCGCCACAGCCGACCCTGACGGGCTTCGGGCCGTAAGGCCTTCGCGAAGCCGCGTATCCTCGTTCATCAAAATGTCTTTCCACGGCCGAAAGAGCAGCCGCCGAAGAATTACCGTTCACGGAAACTTTAGCAGCGCCAAGGGGGTAAGCAACAACCCATCACATAGGACCATGCCCAATCAGGCGTTGTCGCTGACGACGCGGTGCGTTATTTGAGCGGGAGCCCGCGAAATTCGCGAAAATCCAAGCATTTCAGGTGTTTTTCGATGCAAGATCAACCATCGCCGTCAGCTCTCGAAAACGCTATTGCACTGCAAAAATACGGTGTCGGCCAGCCAGTGCGCCGCAAGGAAGACGACACGCTGGTCCGCGGCAAGGGCAAATACACCGACGACTTCTCGCTTCCCGGCCAGGCCTATTGCTGGATGGTCCGCTCCAGCCACGCCCACGGCGTCATCCGCGGCGTCGACACCACGGCTGCGAGAGCGATGCCCGGCGTGCTCGGCGCCTGGACCGGCGCCGACCTCGCGGCCGCGGGCTATAACCCCTTTACCTGCGGCCTGCCGCTGAAGAGCCGCGACGGCTCGCCGCTGCTGCAGACCAACCGCCCGGCGCTGGCGACCGACAAGGTGCGCTTCGTCGGCGATCCCGTTGCCTTCGTGGTGGCGGAAACGCTGGCGCAGGCGCGCGACGCCGCCGAAGCCGTCGAACTCGACATCGAGCCGCTTGCCGCCGTGACCGACGCCGCCGAAGCCGCCAAGCCCGGCGCGCCGCAGCTCTACGACCACATCCCCAACAACGTTGCGCTCGACTATCACTATGGCGACGCCGCCAAGATCGATGCGGCGTTCGCGAGCGCCGCGCATGTCACCAAGCTCGATATCGTCAATACCCGCGTCGCCGTGGTGTCGATGGAGCCGCGCGTGGCACTGGCCGCCTATGACAAGGCCAGCGAGCGCTTCACTCTACAGGTGCCGACCCAGGGCGTGGCCGGCAACAAGGCCGGCTTTGCCAAAATCCTGAACGTGCCGACCGACAAGGTCCGCATTCTCACCGCCAATGTCGGCGGCTCGTTCGGCATGAAGAACATGAACTATCCCGAATACACCTGCATCGCGCACGCCGCGCGGGCGCTCGGCCGACCGGTGAAGTGGACCGACGAACGCTCGACCAGCTTCCTGTCCGACAGCCAGGGCCGCGCGCAGCTCATGCACGCCGAACTCGCGCTCGACGCCGAAGGCAAGTTCCTCGCGGTGCGCCTGCAAGGCTACGGCAATCTCGGCGCCTACATCACCGGCGTTGCGCCGGGTCCGTTGTCGCTCAACACCGGCAAGAACCTCGCCAGCGTCTACCGCACGCCGCTGCTCAGCGTCGACATCAAGACGGTTTTGACCAACACCACGCTGATGGGCGCCTATCGCGGCGCCGGCCGGCCCGAGGCCAATTACTACATGGAACGGCTGATCGACCGCGCCGCCGACGAGATGGGCATCAACCGCCTCACCTTGCGCAAGCGCAACTTCATCAAGCCGACGCAACTTCCGTTCGCGGCCGCCTCCGGCGTCACCTATGATAGCGGCGACTTCGCCGGCGTGTTCAACAAGGCGCTGGAGATTTCCGACCACGCCAACTTTGCCAAGCGGAAGAAGGAAAGCAAAAAGAACGGCAAGCTGCGCGGCATCGCGGTCGGCTCCTATCTGGAAGTCACCGCACCGCCAAGCGGCGAGCTCGGCAAGATCACCTTCGAGCCGGACGGTTCGGTCAAGCTGACCACCGGCACGCTGGATTACGGCCAGGGCCACGCCACGCCGTTCGCACAGGTGCTGTCGGCGCAGCTTGGCGTGCCGTTCGAGAAGATCACGCTCGAACAGGGCGACAGCGATCTCGTCCGCTTCGGCAACGGCACCGGCGGCTCGCGCTCGATCACCGCGACCGGACAAGCGATCGTCGAATCCTCGGCGCTGGTGGTCGAAAAGGGCAAGCAGGCCGCAGCCCACCTGATGGAAGCATCCGAAGGCGACATCGAGTTCGCCAACGGCCGCTTCACCATCGCCGGCACCGACCGCTCGATCGGCATCATGGAACTGGCGCAGCGGCTGCGCGACGGCAAGATGCCGGAGGGCACGCCGTCATCGCTCGACGTCGACCATGCCAGCAAGGAAACGGCTTCGACCTTCCCGAACGGTTGCCACGTTGCCGAAGTCGAGATCGATCCCGACACCGGCGTGACCCGGATCCTGCGTTACTTCGCGGTCAATGATTTCGGCACCGTCGTCAATCCGATGATCGTCGCCGGCCAGTTGCATGGCGGCGTGGCGCAAGGCATCGGCCAGGCGCTGATGGAGGAAGTCAGCTACGACGAAAGCGGCCAGCCGATCACCGGCTCGTTCATGGACTACGCCATGCCGCGCGCCGAGGATATTCCCCTGATGGAAGTCGGCGACCACCCCTCGCCCGCCAAAACCAATCCGCTGGGCACCAAGGGTTGCGGCGAAGCCGGCTGCGCCGGCAGCCTGGTCTGCATCGTCAATGCGGTGATCGATGCGCTGTCGGAGTACGGCATCACACAGATCGAGATGCCGCTGACGCCGGAGCGGGTCTGGCGCGCGATCCAGGACGCGAAGGCTAAGGCGGCGTAACGACGGCGAAGTGCGCGCTCGATCCTCGTCAGATCCCGGGCGCATCTTCACGATGTGAATGGGATCGCCGTTACGCCGCCATCTTCAAAGCGCGGTCCAGCAACTCCAGCCGGTCCTGGCCCCAGAAGATTTCGCCCGACGGCAGCACATAGCTCGGCGCACCGAACACGCCGGCCTTCAGCGCCTCCTGGGTATATTGCTCAAGCAGCGCATCGAGCTCCGCATCCGACGGGCCACCGGCGCGCAACGCCGCAGCATCCAGACCGGCGCGCTCGGCCGCGGATGCGAGGGTGGCGGGATCGGCCAAGGTCTCCTCGCGCTCCCACAACGCGCGGCCCAGTTCCAGCGACAGCCTGTGGGCGTCCTTGCCCTGCAGTTTGGCCGCGATCACCAGCCGCGTCGCAGGAAGGTCGTTGCAGGGGAAATATCTGGGCTCGAGATTGAGCGGCCGTTCCCTCACCTCGCGCCAGCGCTTCAAATCCATCAGGCGGTAGGCCTGCCGTTGCGGCGAGCGTTTTGGCAGCGGCAGTCCGCCGGTTTGTTCGAAGATCGGCCCGAATTTGGCCGGCTTGATGTTGACGGTCGCGCCATGGCGCCGCGCGATCTCGGCGAACGGCGCGCTGCCGAGATAGGTCCAGGGCGAGTTCAGGCTCGCGTAATAATCGATGGTAATGGCCATGAGACTACGCCGCCGCCACTTCGCGCGGCTGGTAGATCGCGATGTGGTGGCAATGCGCCAGCGCCGTCTTGCCGTTGGCGACGACCAGCGCGTCGAGCTCGACGAAACGGTGGCCCTTCTTGTCGTAATTGCCGGTCACTTTCGCGCGCGCCGTAATGACGTCGCCAGCCTTCGCGACCGACAGGAGCTGCATCTTGCTGCCGACGTGAATCCACGGGCCCAGGATGGCGTTGTCGACCAGCACCTTGTTCATCACCCGCTGCAACAGGCCGGGATGGCCGAGGCCTTCGCGTGCGTAGATCGGATCGGTTTCCCGGATATCGGCGAGATATTCGCGTGCCGCATCGCCGGCCCAGTCGCGCGGCAGCGTGCCGAGCCATTTGCCGACTTCGTACGAGCCGGCATTGACCGGATGGCGCTCGGAAACGGCCGCGACTTCCCTGAAGTCGGCAACGGAGAACGCCGGCGCGGAAGACGGCAGGGATGCGGTGCCGGTGGCGCAGAGCCCGTCGCGGCTATGGACCTCGATCGACAGGATGCCGCCGGCTTCGCTGCCGGTGAGCTCGGCGACCTCGCCGTCATAGACCGGCTTGACGAAGCGCGCGTCCATCAGCCCGCGTTCGAGAAAGGCGCGGCCCCATTTTTCGACCGGCAGATGGGTCATGTAGGCGAAAACGTCGACGCCGGGGACGAGGCCGCCGGAAAAGCCGAACCGGCGCGCCACGGTATCGTCGTGGATCTTGTTTTCGGATTGTTTCGAGGTGTTGTGGGCGGTGACGCGGTAGCTGGTCATGTCCTCAGGTTTCCTCTGATTTTGTTGTTATTTCCATGGGTTATCGTACGCAAAGAAACCGTCATGGCAAGCATGTTCCCGCCCCTGTTTCCCTCGCAATTCCCGACCCGATGGAGTACCACCCGCGAAACGGAATATGGATCGAATCCACCTCTATGCCGCCTGACGCGAACCTGACCCGCATCTATGTCGATGCCGACGCCTGCCCCGTGAAGGACGAGATCTATCGCGTCGCGATCCGGCACGGCCTGCCGGTCAGCGTGGTCGCGGGCAATTTCATCCGCGTACCGCAGGATCCCTTGATCGAGCGCATCGCCGCCGGTTCCGGCATGGATGCCGCCGACGACTGGATCGCGGAGCGTGCGCACCAGGGCGACATCGTCATCACCTCCGACATCCCGCTCGCCAGCCGCTGCGTGAAGGCAGGTGCCGAGGTGATCGCGCCGAACGGCAAGCCGTTCACGGAACAATCGATCGGCATGACGCTGGCGGTGCGCAACCTGATGACCGACCTGCGCTCGTCCGGCGAAGTCACCGGCGGCCCGAAATCCTATTCACCCCGCGACCGTTCGGCCTTCCTGTCGACGCTCGACCAGACCATTCGCCGGATCCAGCGCCAGCGCGCCGAACAGCCCGTGCCGAACCAGAATTGAAGTGAGAGCATGGCGCCGCCGCTGATCCAGTTGAAAGATATCCGTCTGACCTTCGGCGGCACGCCGCTGTTGTCGGGCGTCGAGTTGTCGGTGTCGTCGGGCGAGCGGGTCTGCCTGATCGGCCGCAACGGCTCCGGTAAGTCGACGCTCTTGAAGATCGCCGCCGGTCTCGTCGAACCCGACGGCGGCAGCCGCTTCGTGCAACCCGGCGCCACCATCCGCTATCTGCCGCAGGAGCCGGATTTCGGCGACCACAAGACGACGCTGGCCTATGTCGAGTCCGGGCTTGGCCCTGGCGACGACCATTATCAAGCGCGCTACCTGGTCGAGCAGCTCGGGCTCACCGGCGAAGAGGATCCCGCGCATGTCTCCGGCGGCGAGGCCCGCCGCGCAGCGCTGGCGCGAGTGCTGGCGCCCTCGCCCGACATCCTGCTGCTGGACGAGCCGACCAACCATCTGGACCTTCCGACCATCGAATGGCTGGAAGGCGAACTGGAAAGCCGCCGCTGCGCGCTGGTCATCATCAGCCATGACCGCCGCTTCCTCTCCAACCTCTCGCGCCAGACCGCCTGGCTCGATCGCGGCCAGATCCGACAGATCGACCGCGGTTTTTCCGCGTTCGAGTCCTGGCGCGACGAGGTGCTGGCCGAGGAAGAGCGTGACCAGCACAAGCTCGACCGCAAGATCGTCAACGAGGAGCACTGGCTGCGCTACGGCGTCTCCGGCCGCCGCAAGCGCAACGTCAAGCGGCTCGGCAACCTGCATGAACTGCGCGACCAACGCCGCACCTATCGCGGCGCCACCGGGAATGCCAGCCTCGCCGCCGCCGAAGCCGACAAATCCGGCAAGCTGGTGATCGAAGCGAAGAACATCAGCAAGGCCTATGGCGAGCGCAAGATCGTCGACAATTTCTCCATTCGAGTTCAGCGCGGCGACCGCATCGGCATTGTCGGCCCGAACGGCGCCGGCAAGACCACGCTGATCGAGATGCTGACCGGCGGCAGCGAGCCCGACTCGGGCACCATTCGGCTCGGTGCCAACATTGAAATGGCGACGCTGGACCAGCACCGCGAAAGCCTCGATCCCAAATCGACACTGGCGGAAGCCCTGACCGGCGGCCGCGGCGACCATGTCATGGTCGGCGGCAAGCCGAAGCATGTCGTCAGCTACATGAAAGACTTTCTGTTCGCGCAGGAACAGATGCGGACGCCGCTGGAAGTGCTCTCGGGCGGTGAGCGCGGCCGGGTGATGCTGGCGCGTTCGCTGGCGAAGCCATCCAACCTCCTGGTGCTGGACGAACCGACCAACGACCTCGATCTCGAAACCCTCGACGTGCTCGAGGAAATGCTCGGCGATTACGAGGGCACCGTAATCCTGATCAGCCATGACCGCGACTTCCTCGACCGCGTCGTCACCTCCGTGATCGTGCCCGAGGGCCAGGGCCGCTGGATCGAATATGCCGGCGGCTACACCGACATGCTGGCGCAGCGCCGCGCCGACCTGAAACGCGAGACCGTGGTCGCGGCATCGGCCGAGGACAGCAAGAAGCCGAAGGGCACCTCGTCGTCAGGCACTTCCAAGCGCCGTCTCAACTTCAACGACAAGCACGCGCTGGAGACGTTGCCAAAGACGATTGCCAAGCTGCAGGCCGAAATTGCCAAACTGCAGCGCTTCCTTGACGATCCGAATCTTTACTCCAAGGATCGCAAGAAGTTCGACGCGACTTCGGCTGCGATCGGCAAGGCGCAGAAAGACATGGAAGAAGCCGAAAACCGCTGGCTGGAACTTGAAGTGTTGCGTGAAGAGATCGAGCAGGCCTGAGGCGGCCGGACGTTTCGGCCGTCATTGCCTGCAACAAACGCGAAGCGTTTGTGCAAGGAAGCGCAGCGACGAAGCAATCCATTCTTCTTCGCGTGGGGCGAAATGGATTGCTTCGCTTCGCTCGCAATGACGGTGTTGCACAATGGGAGCCGACTGAATGACCACACCCCTCGCCGCCAAAATCGCCCGGGAATACGGCACGCCCGCCGCCGTGATCGACATGGACCGGGTCGAGCGCAACATCGCGCGCATCCAGGCGGCCTGCGATGCAGCCGGGGTCGCCAACCGTCCGCATATCAAGACCCATAAGAGCCCGCTGCTGGCTCAGATGCAGGTCAAGGCCGGCGCCAAAGGCATCACCTGCCAGAAACTCGGCGAGGCCGAGATCATGGCAGACGCTGGCATCGACGACATCCTGATCAGCTACAATCTGATCGGCGA
The DNA here is from genome assembly GCF_900099825.1 of Bradyrhizobium ottawaense. NCBI lineage: Bacteria > Pseudomonadati > Pseudomonadota > Alphaproteobacteria > Hyphomicrobiales > Nitrobacteraceae > Bradyrhizobium > Bradyrhizobium ottawaense. The sequence goes on from NZ_LT629693.1 coordinate 319,087, forward strand.
GGAAAAAATGGCCCGGCTCGGCGCGCTGCAAGCCAAGGCCAACATGACGGTGGCCGCCGACAATTCGACCGTGATCGCGGGCCTGCCGCAGGCCGCCGCCGCTTCCGGCCGTCCCCTGTCCGTGGTGGTCGAATGCGACACCGGGCGCAAGCGCGCCGGCGTCGAAACACCCACTGAAGCCGTCGCGCTCGCGCGAGAGATCGCAGCGTCCAAGGGATTGATATTCGCGGGCTTCATGCTGTACCCGACCGAGACCGGCTGGGCCGACGCACAAAAGTTCTTCGACGAGGCGCTGGCCGGCGTCCGCGCCCACGGCCTCGACGCGTCAATCGTCTCCACCGGTGGCACACCGAACCTGAAGAACGTCGGTAAACTCAAGGGCGCGACCGAGCACCGGCCCGGCACCTATATCTACAACGACCGCATGCAGGTCGCGGCCGGCGTCGCCAGTTGGGACGATTGCGCGCTCAACATCTATTCCACCGTCGTCAGCCGCGCCGGCCCCGATCGCGGCATTCTCGACGCCGGCTCCAAGACGCTCACATCTGACACCGGCGGCGGCCTCGACGGCCATGGCCTCATTCTGGAGCACCCGGAAGCCAAGATCGCGCGCTTCGCCGAGGAGCACGGCTTTCTCGATCTCGCCCGCAGCAACACAAGGCCCGTGGTCGGCGACGTCGTGCGGATCGTGCCCAATCATGTCTGCGTCGTCGTCAACATGATGGATGAGGTGGTGATGGTGCGGGGAGACGAGATTATCGGCATCCTGCCGGTCGCGGCGCGGGGGAAGTTAAGGTAGGCGAATAGCGACGACTTGTCCGCCGTAGCTCAACGAGCGAAGGCGGAAGCAATCCATACTTTTCTTGGTTAGATGGATTGCTTCGCTACGCTCGCAATGACGTGGTTAGAGCTTTCGATTTAGCCAACTGAGAGCCCCCCTGCCCGCCGCCGCCCCCGTCGCAAACGACGCCTGCAAGAGATAGCCGCCGGTCGGGGCTTCCCAATCCAGCATCTCGCCGGCCGCGAAGATGCCGGGCAGACGGCGCAGCATGAAATCCGCATCGAGTTCGTCGAACGCGATCCCGCCCGAGGTCGAGATCGCGCGTGCGATCGGCGCGGTGCCGGAGAGCTCGACGGGAACGGCGTTGATCAGGCGAGCAAGATCGGCCGGCGACAGCGACGCTAACGAAACGCCGGAGGCCTTGGCCGCCTCCTGCAGCAATCCAATCGCAACCGGCGAGAGGCTCACAGCCTTACGCAGGAAATTGGACAGCGATTGTTTGCCCTTCGGCGCCGAAAGCTTCGCGATCAGATCGTTCGCTTCGAGGTCGGGCCGCAAAGCGATTTGCAGGGTTGCCCGCCCCGAGCTGTCGATCGCCTCGCGCAGATCGGCTGACAACGCGTAGATCGCGCCACCCTCGATGCCGGTGCGGGTAACGATGCATTCGCCGCGTATGGTGTTCTGACCCGATGTCAGCGCCACACCCTTCAGTGGCTGCCCCTCGAAGCGATCGCGAAAGATCTCCGACCAGGCGACGGTGAAGCCGGAATTGGCCGGCCGGAGCCTGGATATGTTGACGCCTTTGGCGGCGAGCGCTTCCACCCACGATCCATCCGATCCAAGCCGCGGCCAGCTTGCGCCGCCGAGTGCCAGCACGGTCGCACCGGCTTCGACATCGCGCGCTCCGTCCGGCGTTTGAAAACGGAGATGGCCATCTTCGTCCCAACCGGTCCAGCGATGACGCAGCATCAGCCGCACACCCAGCGAGTCCAGCCGCCGTAGCCATGCGCGCAGCAACGGCGATGCCTTGAAGGCCTTTGGAAACACCCGGCCGCTGGAGCCGATGAAGGTTTCCTGCCCCAGCGCTTCGCTCCAGTCGCGCAACGCGTTTGGCGGAAATGCGTCGATAGCAGCTTGAAGATGCGGCGCAGCCTCACGGTAGCGTGTGAGGAATTGCGGCAGCGGTTCGCTGTGCGTCAGGTTGAGCCCACCTCGCCCGGCCATCAGGAACTTGCGGCCGGCGGAAGGCATCGAATCGTAGACGGTGACGTTGGCGCCCCCTTGCGCCAGCACTTCGGCCGCCATCAGGCCGGCGGGGCCGGCGCCGATGATCGCGACGTTTTTGGAGGGCGGTGACATGGAAATAGGTCTACGTCATTCCGGGGCACGCGTCTTCGCGTGAACCCGGAATCTCGAGATTCCGGATTCGATGCTTCGCATCGCTCCGGAATGACGGGGTCAGAGCTTTATCCCCGCCCTCGCCGCGGCCTGCGCCACATACTTCTGCGTCTGCTCGAACGCGCCCTGCAGCGCTTTCGCCTTCGACGTGTCGCTGATCTCGGCGAAATGCGCCGCCACCGCATCCGGCGTCCAGTCGGACTGGGCGAGATTGACGCCTTCGGTCTCGATGATCTTGATCACCGCGAACGAGCCGGCGCCGGCACCCATGATGGTGCGGGTCGGCGCGTCCTCGCTCAGCAAAAATTCCACCGCCGGGGTAATCGCCTCCGGGCGCATCAGCGCCAGCGCCTGCGGCGGCAGCAACTCTTCCGTCATGCGGGTTGCGGCGGTCGGCGAGATGGTGTTGACGCGGATGTTGTTCTTGCGGCCTTCCTCGGCCAGCACGTTCATCAGGCCGACCATGCCGGCCTTGGCCGCCCCGTAATTGGCCTGGCCGAAATTGCCGAATAGGCCCGATGACGACGTCGTCAGCACGATACGGCCGTAATTGCGCTCGCGCATGCCGTCCCATACCGCCTTACAACAGTAGAACGTGCCGACGAGATGGACATCGAGCACCTTGGCGAAGTCGGCGACGTCCATTTTCGCAAACGACTTGTCGCGCAGGATACCAGCATTGGCGCACAACATATCGACGCTGCCCCACTCCTTGGTAACGCGCTCCACCATCGCGGTGACTTGTGCGAACTTCGAGACGTCGGCGCCGTCGGCCATCGCGGTGCCGCCGGCTTTCCGGATCTCCTCGACCACGGCCTCGGCCGGGCTCAGCGATCCGCCGGTGCCATCGCGCGCGCCGCCGAAATCGTTGACGACCACCTTGGCGCCGCGGCTGGCCAGCCCCAGCGCGTGCGCTCGTCCCAGACCATTGCCCGCGCCGGTTACGATAGCGACGCGTCCGTCAAACCTGATTGCCATGTTTATTTCCCGGATACTTGTCATGCCCGGGCTTGACCCGGGCATCCATCAAAACAAAGCGTTTTGAGCAGCGATGGATTGCCGGGTCAAGCCCGGCAATGACAGCGGCGGACGCGTTGCGCGATCCGCCCCTCACTCGAAATAGATCAGCCCGATCCAGTCGGCGACCAGCGCCGGCTTGTCCTCGCCCTCGATCTCGACGGTGACGTTGGTCCGCGACTGCAGCTCTTTCGGCTTGCGCAGCTTGGCTTCCGCGAGCGTAAACCGGCCGCGGACGCGCGAGCCGGCGCGCACCGGCGAGAGGAAGCGCAGCTTGTCGAAGCCGTAATTGACGCCCATCGCGGTGCCTTCGATGACCGGCATCACCTCGTAGGACATGACTGACATCAGCGACATCGTCAGAAAGCCGTGCGCGATGGTGTTGCCGAACGCGGTTTCCTTTTTGGCGCGCTCGGGATCGACATGGATGAACTGATGATCCTCGATCACGTCGGCATAGACGTTGATCCTGGCCTGATCGAGCAGATGCCACGACGACACCCCGATCTCCTTGCCGACCATGGCCTGATAGGCCTCAAACGAGACCGGCGGCTTCTTCCAGACTTCATTCATTCTCTAATTCTCCGACCCGGCCGTCCGCACCTTCTGCAGCTCCGGAAATTCCTCTTCACGGAACTCCTGCCCGCGTAGCGCATCATCACGGTTATTGTCATGTTCGAGCCGGCGCAACTGCACGCGGCGGATTTTTCCCGAAATCGTCTTCGGCAGTTCCGTCACCAGCTCGATCCGGCGGATGCGCTTGAACGGCGCCAGCCGCGTGTGCAGGTGCTGGAAGATCGATAGCGCGGTGGCCGGCGACCGCGCCACGCCTGACACCAGCAACACATAGGCCTTCGGGATCGCGAGCCGTATCGGATCCGGACTTGGAACGACAGCGGCCTCCGCAACCGCCTCATGTTCGAGCAGCACGCTCTCCAGTTCGAACGGACTGATGCGGTAGTCGGACGACTTGAACACGTCGTCGGAACGGCCGACAAAGGTAAGGTACCCCTCCTCGTCGGCAAACACCACGTCGCCGCTGCGGTAGAGATCGCCGTCGGCGCCGCTCAGTTTGCCGTCGTCGCCCTGATAGCCCTGCATCAAGCCCGCCGGCCGGTCGGCGCCAAGCAGCAGCGTCACCTCGCCTTCCCTGGTGAGGTGGCCGTCATTATCGGTGATCTGCACGCGGTAACCCGGCAGCGGCCGGCCCATCGAACCGACCTTGACCTTCTGGCCCGGCGAATTGCCGGCCAGTGCGGTGGTTTCGGTCTGGCCGTAACCGTCGCGGATCGTCAGCCCCCACGCCGCCTGCACCTGATCGATCACTTCGGGATTGAGCGGTTCGCCGGCGCCGCAGACTTCGCGCAACGACACCTTGAAATCCGCCAGCCGCTCCTGGATGAACAGCCGCCACACCGTCGGCGGCGCGCACAGCGTGGTAACGCCGCAACGGCCGACGGTCGCGAGCAGCGCCTTGGCATCGAAGCGCGGCTGATTGACCACGAACACGGTGGCTCCCGCATTCCACGGCGCAAAGAAACAGCTCCAGGCGTGCTTGGCCCAACCCGGCGAGGAAATGTTCAGGTGCACGTCGCCGGGCTGCAAGCCCAGCCAGAACATCGTCGACAGCCCGCCAACGGGATAACTGCGCTGGCTGTGCCGCACCAGTTTCGGTTTGGCCGTGGTGCCCGAGGTGAAATAGAGCAGCATCGGATCTTCGGCGTTGGTCGACCCGTCGGCTGCAAAGCTTTCCGACGCGCCCGATGCGTCCTCGAACGGCAGCCAGCCGTCATGCTTTGAGGATGCGTCGACCACGATGCGAATGAGTTTGTCGCCGCCGAGGCCGGCGAACTTCGCGACCTGGTCCTGCGAGGCCACCACCACCTTGGCGCGGCCGCGATCGAGCCGGTCGCGCAATTCGTCGGGCGTCAGCAGCGTCGTCGCGGGGATCACGACGACGCCGAGCTTCATCGCCGCCAGCATGGTCTCCCACAGCGGCACGACATTGCCGAGCAGCAGCAACAGGTGATCGCCGCGCTTCAGTCCCTGCGCGCGCAGGAAATTTGCCACCTGATTGGAACGGCGCGACAGCGCCGAGAACGACAGCCTGGTCTGCTTGTCGCTGCCGGCATCGACGATCCACAGCGCGGTGCGATCCCGGC